>JALTGP010000215.1 GCA_027076905.1 Campylobacteraceae bacterium
TGCTATATTTGGTTTTGTCGTGTGACATGGTCACACCTACGGTTGATAAAATATTTTAAACAATAAATTTAAAGGAACAAAAAATGAAAAAAATACTAACCATAACAACTCTATTAACAACAGCAATATTCGCTCAACTAAACGTAGCAACCACCTACAACTACTTAGGAAAAGTAACCAAAAGAATAGGGGGCGACTTGGTCAAAGTAGATGTCTTAGCCTCACCTGAACTTGACCCACACTTTATTACGCCTAAACCTTCGCTTATTGGAAAACTTAGACGTGAAGATTTGCTTATTATTAATGGTGGGCAACTTGAAATTGGTTGGGTTCCACCTCTTTTAAGAAGTGCCAACAACAGTAAAATTCAAAATGGAGGCAGTGGATTTTTAGATGTAAGTAGAGCCGTTACACTTATGGATAAACCAGCCAATGTATCAAGAAGCATGGGCGATGTTCACCCAGGTGGAAACCCTCACTTTGCGACCAATATTGACAATATTGTTCCTATAGCTGAGCTTATTAGTATGAAGCTTTCACAACTTGACCCAAGCAACCAAGCCACTTATAACAAAAACTTTGAGCAGTTTAAAGGAAAAATGGAAGAGCTTAGTAGTAAACTTAAAAAAGAGTACGCTTCATGCCAAGGTAAAAAAGTGGTACAGTATCATGAACTTTTTAACTATGCTATGGCGTTTTATGGCATGGACAAAGTAGGGAACATCGAGCCACTACCAGGCATAAGCCCAAGTTCTAAACATACGCTTGAACTCATTAATACCATGAAAGAGCAAAAGGTTACAACCATTTTACAAGATGTCTATCATGAGAAAAAAACGGCTAACTTTATTGCCAGTAAAACAGGGGCAACGGTCAAAATTGTTCCTCATGATGTAGGGGCAGTTGAGGGGACAGATACACTAGAGGAGTTCTACACCACCATTGGCAAAGAGCTATGTCAATAGTCGAACTCTTCTACCCTGCGTTTATCTTGGCTATATTATTGGTCTTTATCCATACCATTTTTGGTTTAGAAATCATCAAACGAGGGGTCATCTTTACCGACCTTGCCATTGGGCAGTTTGCAGCCATTGGGGTGGCTGTGAGTCTGCTCTTTTTTGAGGGGCATTATGCTTTTTGGCTTACCCTTGCTTTTGCTCTTTTGGGGGCATTGCTTATTGCCATTGCAACGCATAGGGTTAAGCATATTGAAGCGTTTATTGGAATGTTGTATGCTTTGGGTGCAAGTGGGATTATTGTGCTACTCTCAAACACCACACAAGGCACAGAGCTTTTTAACAAACTACAAGCCACCGATATTCTCTTTACCACAGTAGAAGATTTAACCGAACCAGTTTTGCTTTATGCTTTTGTAGCCATACTCTTTTTTACCCTTTACCATCGTGTAAGTGGACTACTAAAAGAGGTGCTATTTTTTGGTCTTTTGGCTCTAACGGTTACTTCATCGGTACAACTTGCAGGGGTTTTGGTGGTCTTTGTACTCCTCATCGTCCCTGCTTTTTTGGCTCTGCTACAGTCTCGCTTTAAGCCTCTGTTTTTTGCTTGGAGTGTGGGGTCAACCATTATTATTTTTGCGATGTTACTCTCTTATAAACTTGATTTACCGACGGGATATACCATTGTATTTATCGGTTCATCCGTTGGTATTTTGGGGGCTTTAATTAGAGGTAAAGAGAGCTAATCACCACTCAATTTTCTCTGTATGCTGTTGCGTATAGTTATACTTTCTAATTGCCATAATCAAGTGATAGAGCAACCATCCAAAAGAGAGCATCACTAAAAATGATGGAGCGATTAACCATACGCCATCCAATTCGAAAAGAATAGACAATAACCAACTGGTAAACATCCCAACATGAATCCAAAAATGAGTTTTTGCACGTTTGGGGTGAATCACATCAAACATCATTGGGGCTTCCATGTAGCCTTGGTTTGAGAGATGAAACCATACTAAAAATGGGACAATTTTATACACCATTGCAAATACAATGCTTAGAGCAAAACCTATAAATGATACCTGAGCTACTCCTAAAATTTGACTATTTATCGTTATAATATTAGAGAGTAGAGTTATCAACATACTCACGATAAGAAACCCCATACCCAAACGCCAAAACCATACCGTGGCATCAGAGGTGGGTCTTTTTCTTTTATAGAGTCTATGAATGGTTACTCCTGCATAGAGGATAAAGAGTGAAGAGATAACAACATTTGCTGAACTGCTCTCTAAACTCATAAAAATCATCATCATTTTAATCACCAAAAGAGTAAAGATAGTCACCACTAAATATCGGCTCATAAGCATGGGATATTTTGGGGTAACATAGAACATCTCAACCACTTGAAAAGAGATGGAGACAATCAGAAGCGTCAACCATCCAAAGAGTGCAAAAGAGTAATGAACCTCCTTTAGCTCTTTAAAATAGCTACCATCAATATAACCACCAAGGGTCAAAAGAAGATAGATACCAAGTACAATAGCAAGAAAAAAAGAGCTTAGAGCAAACATCATTCCCCTTGAGGAGCTTGAGTGGTCTTTGATTAAAATCACCTCCTTTAGCATCACACTCATGGCATATAGAAGCCCTAGACCTAAAAAAAATGATGCGATAAGATAGAGTGAAGAGGAGGAGGTAGCAAAGGCAAAAATCTGTAAAAACAGACCTATTATCAAAAGAATATTCACAACCGTTGCTTTGATTGTAGGAGTATTAATCACCACTCCTGCAATCACAGGAAGCATCTGAAACAGTGCTCCTAGCATAAAAGAAGCCATCACCCCAAGAGACAAAAGATGTATTACCGTGAGTTGAAAAGCATACTCATTAAGAGGTAAAATATTGCCCACACTTCCCATAAGATAGAGACCCAATAAAACACCGAAAACAGAAGCTGTTACAAAAAATCGAAGTACCACCATAACAGGAGGTGCTTGTTCCATTGAGAGACCACCTTGATTAAACATCCATCAACTCCTCTAATTTTATATTTTGGTTTTTTGAGATAAGAATGTGCCAGACCTCTTGCTTGTCTTGCTCTACAAAACAGACAAACCCTTTTTCTTTAGCAAGTTCAATCAAGGGAATGGGTTTTTTTCTATGTTTCATATAGAGATACTCATTTTGAATCATAGACTGTAGATGTTGAAGTGCGAGTTGCAGAGGAATGGGGTGTTCCATCTCCCTTGCATCAAGTGTAATTCGTCTCACAACCACATCTTTTTTTTCATAGTGTTATCTCTTTCATTGTTGCCAACGTAGCCTCTTTAACATCTTGTGGGATAACCCTATCACACATTGCATAGAGCATCTGCTCCTCTTTCATATTGTGCTGTTGAAGCAAAATCATCATCGACTCAGCAAGAGAGAGATACGCATCGCTATCTTTTCCCTCAACCACCTCTGCCATTTTCCCAATAAGCCCACGCACCTGTTCATGCTCAAATTTCATAATTCGAGTAGGACCTTCTGTACTTCCTGAAATCTCTTCAAATGTAGGGAAAAGCGACTCTTCCTCTTTTTTAAAGTGTCTCAATATCTCATCTGCAAACTCTAAAAATAGCTTCTCTGCCTCTTCAAAGTTTCCATCAATTACTGCTTTTTCAGCCGATACAAAAACCTCATCACACCCTCTGTGTTCATCCCTCATATAGTTTGTAATTATCATAGCCATTTATCCTTAGTTATTTATAATAATAGAAGTATAGGATATTAACATTAAATAACGATTGACCTAACTCAAGATTTACTTATAAATTAGTATAATATGTTCATGACTATTAATATTGCAAACTCACCCACAGAGAAAAAAACATTTCAAGGACATCAGCTATACGTTAAAAGAGATGACCTCCTCCATAGAGATTTTTCAGGAAATAAGGCACGAAAATTTTACTATTTTTTAAAACAAGCTTTCCCTCATATAAAAAAAGTAGTATCCTATGGCTCTAGCCAATCCAATGCAATGTACTCTCTCTCTGTCCTTACCAAAATGAGAGGTTGGGATTTTGAGTATCATGTTCAACACCTCTCCTCTTATCTCAAAAAGAATCCAAATGGAAATTTTAAATATGCCCTAAAAAATGGCATGAAAGTAATAATCGATGAAAAAATTCCTAAAAAATATAATATAGAATCAAAAGAAACACTATTTATAGAAGAGGGTGGGCGAGATTTATTTTCAGAGTATGGTCTAAAAATATTAGCCAATGAAATTTTAGAGTGGAAACGAAAAAATAACATAAAAGAGTTAAATATCTTTTTACCCTCAGGCACAGGAACAACGGCTCTATTTTTACAGAAAAACATATCTGATAGTGTCTATACTGTTCCATGTGTCGGAAACCATGACTATCTAAAAAAACAGTTTTTTATGCTAGAAGAGAGTGAGAAGTATCATCCTATTATTTTAGAACCCAGTAAAAAAAGACACTTTGGAAAACTTTATAAAGAGTCTTATGAGATATGGGTACAGCTACACCAAGAGATGGATATAGAGTTTGATATGCTCTATGACCCTCATGGATGGATTACGCTTTTGGAGCATATTAAAACTTTTGATAAACCCCTGCTCTATATTCATCAAGGTGGATTACTTGGCAATGAAAGTATGGTACAGAGGTATGCTCGAAAGTACCAATTGACAACTCCACCACCTAAAGGAGGTGGTTTTTCGCTATAATTTGATAATTATACCCCCACAACCAACTTCTCCTCCTCATACACACCAAGTTTTTTAGCATCTTCTAATAACATAGCACTCACTTTCATCTTGGACTCAATAATCACATCAGAGAGTTTTGATTTTATACAGAGTTGAAGTGGGTGATTTCCTCGGTGCTTCTCTGCTAGACAAAATAGCTCCTCAATAACAGAGGAGTCAGGCATAAGATTAATGGCTAAAACAAGTGGTGGTAAAATCTCTTCGGGAACAAACTTTTCCTCTTTTTTAACCTTTATCTTCTCTTTTTTAGCATCTTTTAGCGACTCAATTTTCAGAATATTCATACGGGTAAAATCACCATCTTTTGTAATCTTAACTTTAAAGGCGATGGGCTTATCAATGTCAAAATCTTCATCAAGCTCTTTTATACGATTTTCAAAAAGCATTAGCTCAATATTTCCATGCAAGTCCATAATATTGGCTATTCCAAACTTATTCCCTTTTTTAGAAATTTTCTCTACAATATTTTCTATCTTCCCAATAAAAAGAGCCTGTGAACCATCGGCTAAATCCTCTATTTCAGAACTAAGTGTATAGTTTATCTGGTCTAACTGTTCACGATACTTATCAAGAGGGTGACCTGAGACATAAAAGCCCAAAGACTCTTTTTCAATAGCTAAAATCTCCAATAAATCATACTCAGGCATCGGTTTAATATCCACTTTTACAGAGGTCATCTCATCTCCATCTCCAAAGAGTGAACCTACTGCTTGTTTCTTTGCCAACATCGCTTTTCCCGCAGCTTCAGTTATTGCTTCTACTTGGGTAATCAAAGCACAACGAGAGTGACCAAACTCATCAAATGCTCCTGCTTTTGAGAGAGATTCTATGACCCGTTTATTGACTTTACTTGCATCAATCCGTGAGACAAAATCATTCATGTCTGTAAACTCTCCTCCCTCATCACGCGTAGCAATAATAGAATTAATCGCCACATCTCCTGCCCCTTTTAACGCACCCATTCCAAAGAAAACAATTTTTTCTCCTTCTATCTCATCGGCTTGAAATACTAAATCAGAACGGTTAATATGTGGAGGACGCAAGGTAATACCCAAACCTTTAAGTTCATCAACATACTTGACCACTTTGTCGGTGTTGTTTTTCTCTAGTGTTAAAATCGCAGCCATAAACTCGGTTGGGTAGTAGTATTTTAGAAATGAAGTATAGAAAGTAACCATTGCATAGGCTGCCGAGTGAGATTTGTTAAAACCGTACCCTGCAAATTTAACAATTAGGTCGAACAGCTCTCTAGCAACCTCCATGTTAAAACCTTTTTTCCCTGCACCAATGGCAAACTCCTCTTTGAGCTTGTCCATCTCCTCTTTAATCTTTTTACCCATTGCACGACGTACCAAGTCAGCCCCACCAAGGCTAAATCCACCAATGGTCTGAACAATCTGCATAACTTGCTCTTGATAGACAATAACCCCATAGGTAGGCTTTAAGATAGGTTCAAGTTCAGGGAACATATAGGTAATCTCAGCACGTCCATGTTTACGCTCAACAAAATCATCTAGCATCCCAGACTCCATTGGTCCTGGACGATAGAGTGCCAACATCGCAATAATATCTTCAAATCCACTTGGTTTTAGCTTTTTTGCAAGGTCTTGCATACCTGCTGATTCAATTTGGAACAGTCCCAAAGTATCACCAGTAGAGATATAGTCATAAACTTTACGGTCGTTAATATCCTCTTTGATAAAGTCAATCCGTTTTCCATGGCGTTTTTCGATGAGTTGCAGTGCCTCTTCAATGACCGTTAGGGTTTTAAGACCCAAGAAGTCAAACTTGATGAGGTCAACATCTTCAACATATTTTCCATTGTATTGGGTCGCGAGGGTGTCTTGCCCTGTGGGTTTAAAGATGGGCGTTTTTTTCCAAAGAGGCTCATTGGAGATAACTACCCCTGCTGCGTGAGTCCCTGCATTTCGGTTTAGACCCTCTAGGGCTAAGGCATAATCCCAAGTACGTTTGGCTAAAGGATTGCTATCACACAGCTCTTTAATCTTTGGCTCTTTTTCATAGGAGTTGGTTAAGTTAATCCCCAACTCATCAGGAATAAGCTTTGCCATCGCATCGGCTTGAGAGTAAGGCATGTCAAGAACACGTGCCACATCACGAATGACCCCTTTGGCTTGAAGCTTCCCAAACGTAATGATTTGAGCGACGTTGACACGACCATATTTATTAATAACATAGTCCAAAATTTCTTGACGACGAGCTTGACAGAAGTCCATGTCAATATCTGGCATGGAGACACGTTCAGGGTTTAAGAAACGCTCAAAGAGTAGACCGTAAGGCATGGGGTCGATGTCGGTGATTTCTAAGGAGTAGGCGACAAGCGAACCTGCCGCCGAATTGTGAACAACATAGTTAGATGTTGTATAGGAGTGGTCATCTTCTACTGTAAAATCATAAACTTTTGTTTTTTGTTTTTTATGTTCTGTTACTTTTCTAACTTTTAGTTTTATGCAATCTTTTTCTATTTTGTAGATGTTTTGTCGTTGTTTTGGAATATCGTAGATTGAGCCATTTGATGGAAAATTGATGGTATAGCATACATTCCCCTCTTTTAATTGGATAGAGGTCATTACTCTTTTATCTTCTCGAACAGTTGAGGGAATTCCTACTTGGAAAAGAAGTTTTCGTATTTGAAAAGCTAAAGTTTTAGAAACTGTAGTTGTTTTAATTCTATCATTGGTTGTATATCCATCAGCAGAAATGTACCCATCTAAAATTTCTAAAATCTCCTGTTTAGGTAGGCTAAAAATAAAATTTGGGATATATTTTGAATTAGATTCAAAACGATAGTCACTAAAAGTTTTTGCAAAAAAAGCGTGTAAAAATTTATCATGAATATTAATATCAATAATATTTTTTGTTTTTAAAAGAGAGTAGTCATATCCATTCTCTTCTATAAATGCTAATGTCTCCTCTACTCCATGTTTATCATCTTTATGAAATACAACAGAGACAGATTTTCGCTCCATATCTTTTCTAATATGACCATCTCCTATCCATCTACCAAGAAATTTTCTAAAGTAGTAGCTATTTTGTAAATATCTTTTAACTCTTCTTTGGTTTAGTTCTTTAATATAAGTTACCCATTCATCTGTTGAGTTAAACTTTTGAAAAATATAGTGTTCAATATCTTTAATAGTCTTCTTTTTGATATTTACATCTTTTCCAATAAGATAGTTATAATATTTTTTAATAGTTGCCTTTGTCTTAGGAACTCTTTTTGATAAATCTTTAAGGCTAAAATCATGTTTTTTATTTTGAGAATAGGTATAGATGAGGTATTCATTCTCTTCTATATAATCGTTGTCACAAAATTTTAACAAATCAAACTCTTGAACTTTTTTAATACGATATTTCGGAATAGGCACAACCAACCAATCTTTAGTAGTTATCTCTTGTGCCTCTTTCCATTTATTCTCTCCCATATAAATTTTATGGTCTTTAGTTAGTGTAATATTATTAATAAAATCTCCATAGAAAGTAGAGATAGTTAGTAGCTCCTCTTCTATGTCATATTCAAAACACTCTGTAACTTTTTTAGGAAGATTATTATGGCTTAGAACCATATCTCCTACTTTTATTTTATTGATATTGGTTGTTTCAATTCTGTTTTTGTTAACAGTGTAAACCAAAGCATCTTTAGTCAAACATCCACGCCCTGGTCCCACAGGAATCTTCATTTTCTTAGCTTGAATAACAAATTCCCAAACAATAAGCATATACCCTGGGAATTTCATATTGTTAATAATGTCCATCTCTACTTGCAGTCTATCTCGGTACTCTTTATGTTTCCCTTGTGGAACAATTTTTAGCCGTTTTTCAAGACCTTGTCTGCATAGATGATTAAAAATAATAATATCGTTATCCAGTGAGTACTCTTTCTCTTCAGGAAGGGGTACGCCTTCTTCCTTGGCTACTTGCTGTGCAAATTTAAAGTTAGGTGGGGTTGGGTTTCCAAGCTTTATCTCTAAGTTACATTTATCGGCTATCTCTTGGGTATTTGCGATGG
>JALTGP010000216.1 GCA_027076905.1 Campylobacteraceae bacterium
AAGATGCCAAAATTGTTCATGGGGGATACACTCTTTATGCTATTAAAAAAGATGGCTCACTTTGGGTTTGGAAAGATGGTAGTCGTGATAGATTTATACAGCTAACTTCAACACATGATTGGCTTACGGCAGGAAGTAAATGGGGTGGAAATGGTTGCAATATGTATGAGATAGGCTTAAAAAAAGATGGCTCTATTTGGGATTTATATGAGATAGATAAAATTAAAAGAGTAGGAACTAAAAAAGGTTTTACTAAAGTCGTTTTTGGTTGTGGTACGATATATGCTCAAAAGAGAGATGGTACTATTTTTCGTTCTTATTGGAAAGATGAAGAGAGTATGGATTTAAAAAAAATTATAAAAAATAGCAAAGATGCTGATGTCAATGAGAAGCAGACACTTTTAGAGTTGGCTCGTTTGAAATCAGGAGTAGGAGGTAATTATATTAATGAGATAGAGATTAGAAAAGATGGTACGCTTTGGCTCACTCCTGAGGTGAAATATTAGAAGCAAGAAGCCAATGAGCGTATGGGTGATAAAAGTGCTCAACTTGTTTTTAATAGCTAAGATTTCTAATTTAGAAGAAGCATAAATAGTATATTGTTTCTTTTGCACTGTGTATAATCTACCTCCTTTGGGTTTAGGAGGTAAAAATTTAATTAAACAGCATTTTGGATGGTATCAATTGCTGAAGGTGCATTTTTTTCCAACATCTGTATCTCTCTTTGATGTTTGACAAGGTCAAAACTTTTGGAGAGGTGATTACAAATGGCTTTTGTATCTTGCATGGCAATGGCTAGAGAGCTTGTTGCTCCTGGGCTTGGTGTCATATTAAAGATGATTCCCTCTTCTGATATTTTGGCTTCACCCAGTAATAACTCTTGTCTTTTTTTGTCAATAATCTGTGGACGCATACCCCCATATCCCTCTGCAAATTTTAAATCACTTACTTTTAGAGAGGGGATAACTTTTTGTGCATCTTTAATAAATACCTCTTTTCCTACAAGAGGAATCTCCTCTATCATATTTTTAAAAATATAGCGTCTGATGGTACTATCTTTAAATAGGTTCATATAGACTTTTGTTACATCTATATCAATGTTTAGTGCATGAATCAAATCTTTGATGTGTAAAGAGTGGTAACGCTCTAGTTTTGGTAGTGCAAATGCAGTAGGTCCAAAGCGTGTGTTCCAATTTTGTGTACAGTCAGGGTCAGCATGAATGGCTGCAAATGGTAATTTTGGATTCTGCATGGTGTAGACTTTTGAGTTTAGTAGTTTCTCTTTGGTAAAGAAGAAACTTCCCCCAATTGGTAATGTGGCATACTCCTCTCCATAACCCATATCCTGTGCAAAGAGCAATGAGTAGGCTCCTGCATTGACTACAATGGATTTGGCTCTAAAGTTGGTGGTATCAGAGGTGATTTTGTAGTAGCCATCCTCTTCTCTGGTAATTTTGGTTACCTCTTCGTTGTAACGCATTTGTATATTTTTATTGGTATCAAGTGCCTGTTGTACAAAACTTTCACTTAGTTTTTTGTAGTCAATAGTGGTAATCTGTCCTCTTGCACCCATTGCCATAATTGGCTCTTTTCGATTCTCTAATAGTTTTGGCTCAAAGGTTGCTAAAAACTCCTCATCCCACAGTTCTAAATAAGGATAAAGCTCTTTAAATTCACTGTAACGTGTTTTTAGCTCTTCTATCTCTTTGTCTCCCACGGCAAGGAGCATTTTGTCACTTCTAAAACCAACACTGTCTATTTCGTTGAAGTTTTCAATATAGTTTTTAATCATAAAGGAGGAATCTTTTACTTTTTTTGCTTTGTCTAAGGTATAGTTACTCTCTATGTCTCCTACGTGTAGTGTTTGAGAGTTGGCTTTAGGGTTGGAGTTGAGTTGACTCACCTCATCATATTTTTCAAAAAGAATAATATTATTGATATCTGTGTATCGTGCGAGGGTAAAAAGTAGTGAGCATCCTGCTACACCACCACCGACAATTGCCGTGTCAAAAAGTTTATTAATAATCATTATATTTCCTTATGTTTTATGTTTTTATTTAATTAAATATTATTTAAGTTTTAAACTTAATATTGTAAAGTTATTTATATTAAATGTTGCTTTGAATAAAAAAATGTTTATTCTTTTGCAAATATAGCGTTAATATTACAATATGTCAAATAAATAACCAGATATTAAGCACTCTTTAACACATTTTTTGTTAATATTCGCGACCTTAAATCTAGGTTTAGGTGATTACCATAATTGGTACTGCGTGAAGAATTTTTATATAATTTGCACTGATTATATAAGAGTTGGTTGGATAATAGGCTATTATGACCTATCTTCTGTCCAACCATGACGCAAATATAGGTGCAAAAAAACACACTTTAGGAGTAACCAATGAAGGTTAGACCATCAGTAAAAAAAATGTGTGATGATTGTAAGATAATCAAACGAAAAGGTATCGTTAGAATCATCTGCAAAAATCCAAAACATAAACAAAGACAAGGATAAGCATGGCACGTATATCAGGTGTTGATTTACCTAAAAAAAAGAGAATTGAGTACGGACTTACTTATATTTACGGTATAGGTCTTCATAGTTCAAGATTGATTCTTAATGCAACAGGTATTGACTATAATACAAGAGTTTTTGAGTTGACAGGAGCACAAGCTGCTGCTATCCGTAATGAGATTACAGAAAATTTCATGGTGGAAGGTGATCTTAGAAAAAAAGTTACTATGGACATCAAAGGTCTTATGGACTTAGGTTCTTATAGAGGACTTAGACACAGACGTGGTTTACCATGTAGAGGTCAAAAAACTAAGACAAATGCTAGAACTCGTAAGGGTAAAAGAAAAACTGTTGGCGCAGCATAAGCGAGGATTGATTAATGGCTAAGAAAAAAGCAAAAAAGAATATTGCTAGAGG
>JALTGP010000217.1 GCA_027076905.1 Campylobacteraceae bacterium
ACTCGCATGGGAGACTTAATCTTACTATTTCTCTCAACAATAGAAATAGAAGTATTAGTCAAATGTATTTCGCCTAATTTTAGACTATTCATTAGCATATATTGAGCTAATTGCTTTTCATTTTGGGGGTCTAGTGCTACATATTTGGCATGTATCTCATTGTCAATATAAGCAATTTTAAAGTTCATCGCCTTAAAGACTTTTCCATTGGCATGTTTGTAGCCATCGTGTTCTTTATCATCTAATGCCGTGTAGATGTAAGATTGAAAAAGCTTTGATAGCACTCTTCTTATTGGTAAACTTTTGGTTGGTAGTTTGGTTTTTATTATTAACATGTGTGAATTATAGCAGTAAATAGTGACAACTTTTGTCTTTTCTGGTTATGTTTTAAAAAAATAATTAGGAAAATATAAATCTCCATAGCTAAAGTAAGGCAAGGGGCTTTATAATATTTTTTGCTAATATACTATTATCTTAAAAAAATAATAAGTGGTATAATATGAACAGAAAAATAAGAGATAAAAACAGTATCTATTTGGACTCATGGAGTCTTTTTAAAATTATGGCAGATTTTGTCAAAGGGTATGATGAGCTTGATGATATTGGTGCAGCAGTCACCGTGTTTGGAAGTGCCAGACTTAAAGAGGATACCCCCACCTATCAAAAAGCCATAGAAGTGGGTAAAAAACTAGCCGACAATGGCTATAGTGTTATCACGGGTGGCTCTTTTGGGATTATGGAGGCTACGAACAAGGGTGCAAAATCTTCGGTTTATGCAGAGTCTATTGGGTTAAATATCGACCTTCCTTTTGAGACTAGAGGCAATGGCTACCTAGATAGAGAGCTAAAGTTTGACTACTTTTTTGTCCGTAAAGTGATGCTAGTTCGCTACTCTTTAGCCTATATCTGTATGCCTGGTGGCTTTGGTTCTCTCGATGAGCTGTTTGAGGTATTGACCCTTATTCAGACCAAAAAAAGCTCACCAAGTGCTGTTATTTTGGTTGGTAAAGATTATTGGGGTAAACTTTTTGAGTTTATGCAAACAAGTATGATGGAGTATGGAACTATTAATCAAGCCGATTTAGACCTTATTACCATTGTTGATGACCTTGATGAGATAATTGAGATTGTTGACAAATCGCTAAATATCCAACTAGATGCCATTAAAAAAATGGGGCTTGAGGAGTCAAACTATGGTGAGATGCTTAAAGAGACTCAAAAAATAAGAGGTTAACTGTGAACCTCACTCTACCAAATCATAGAATATGGAAAAGGATTGCGAGAAATTTTTTCTTCAATTTCTCTTTTTCCAGATGAGATAGCCATTTTGTGGCTATCCTCGTATATCCAAAAAGTTTTTGGTACTAATATCATCCCATGGTTTGTTAAGGGTTGCAAACTGATTATAACTCTCTAACACTCTTTTGAAATCATTGCTTTTGCTCGACTCTCTCTCTAAGACCTCTTGAAGTGCTATCTTGGCAGCATCCATCATATCCTTTGGAAATGTTTTTATCTCTACACTCTTTGGTAACTCTTGCAACGCTTTGGCATTTTTATATCTAAACTCATGGAGCATATTTGAAGTCATCTCTTCAGATACAGCAGTAATTATTGCTTGATGTTCACTACTTAGCTTCTCCCATCGGTTCTTATTAAAAGTAATTTCCAATATAGAGCCTGGTTCATGCCATCCTGTATAGTAGTAGTTTGCTGCCTTGGCAAATCCCATCATGCTATCAAGTGCAGGTCCCACCCACTCTGTCGCATCAATAGTTCCTCTCTCTAACGAGGTAAATATCTCCCCAGGAGGAAGCAGTACAGGGTTGACTCCTAGCTTTTTCATCACCTCTCCTCCAAGTCCAGGGATACGCATTTTTAACCCTTTGAGGTCGGCGAGGCTACTTATCTCTTTTTTAAACCATCCCCCCATCTGTGGACCTGTGGTTCCCCCAATAAGAGGATAGAGGTTAAACTTGCCATACAGCTCACGCCAAAGCTCCATACCCCCACCAAACTTCAGCCATGTTATCATCTCTTCGCTTGTAAGCCCTAACGGCATCCCACCAAAGATAGAAAAAGCTGAGTTCTTTCCTTTCCAATAATAGACCCCAGAGTGAAATACATCAATCTGAGCTAAAGAGGTGGTATCAAAGACCTGTAACGCAGGAACAAGAATATTTTTGGCATGGACTTTTATTTCCAAACTCCCCCCACTTAGCTCTCCACATCGTCTAGCAAAATCATCAACCCCTGTTCCCATTATAGGAAAATGGGCAGGCCAAGAGGTGGCAAGTTTAAGCTTGATGGTTTTTCCTCTATTGATATTAATACTTTTTTTATTATCTTGTTTTTCTTCACGATAACACCCATTAAGCCCAACAGCCCCCACTGCCAAAGCTGAGGTGGCTAAAAAATCTCTTCGCTTCATATATATATCTCTCTTTTAATTATTTTGGTGAAATTATCAAATTATAGCGTAAAACCACCTTTTTCAAGGGGTGGAGTTCTCACAATGCACGTAGGGCATTTAGCTTTACCCCTGTATCCGTTCTATGATTTTTGTGGTGCTTTTCCCCTCAACAAAATTTACCAAACGAAGCTCATCAGCTATATCTTCTCCTACCACCTCTTTGCCCTTATAGTCTCCACCTTTTACCAAAATATGAGGTTGCACAGCTTTAATGAGTTCATACGGCGTATCGTCATAAAACTTCACCACATAATCTACAGCTTCGAGTGATGCCAAAATATAGCCTCTGTCATCTTCTGTGTTTACAGGACGGCTTTTGCCTTTTAGTCTGCGTACACTTTCGTCTGAATTGAGTCCTACGATGAGTACATCTCCATAGCTCTTTGCCTCTGCTAGGTACTTCACGTGTCCTACGTGTAAGATGTCAAAACAGCCATTGGTAAAGACAATTTTATT
>JALTGP010000218.1 GCA_027076905.1 Campylobacteraceae bacterium
TTTTAAAATAAACTTAATTGTCATCTTCATAATTTTCATATATTAATGCTATAATAGTCTCAAAAAAATAATGCGAGAAATAATATGTTATATAAATACAAAGGCATGACCAAAACAGGTAAAAGTGCCAAAGGTAGTATCGAAGCTTCTAATATGGATGAGGCAAAGCGTAAATTAAAGTCTCAAGGGATTTTTTATGAATATATTGCACCTACCAAAGAGATAACTGAGCATAATTTTTCCAAAAGAGAGATGAGTGGACCGCAACTTAGCTCATTTGCTAAAGAACTATCTTCTTATCTTAACTCAGGTATGGCAATTCTTACTGCCATTAGACTTATAGAAGACCAACATCAAAAAGAGAAAAAGTATGCCTCTTTTTTGGCATCACTTCGCACTATGATTGAAGAGGGGAAATCTCTTTATCATGCACTCAACAGTCAAAATATCTATGCGATGCCTGATTTCTTTTTACAAAGTATCAATGTGGCGAGTCAAGGGGGAAAAATGGTTCCTGTTCTTATTCAGATGGGAGATTTTTTCTCTACCCAAGCAAAGGTAAAAAAACAGGTAGGAAATGCTTTAGCCTATCCAATGTTTATATTTATTGTTGCAATTGGTATGGTTGGATTTCTTATCACTTTTGTTGTACCAAAAATTACAGGAATTTTTGAGGATACGGGACAGGAGCTACCTGGTATTACCAAGTTTGTTTTGAGTATTAGTGATTTTTTATCGGCACACTATATTCTCCTAATTGTTGGTTTTATTACAGTTATTATTGCATTTAAACTCTTCTATAAATATATTCATGGTTTTACTAAGTTCTATGATGCTTTAGTTCTAAAAGTTCCCATTATTGGTGAGTTGATACAGAACCATGAGTTGGGACGTTTCTCCTATATTCTTTCTTTGATGTTGGATTCAGGAGTCTCTTACGCCCATGCTGTTAAATTGGCAACAAGTACCTTTAGCAATACCTCTTTTAAAGATACATTTAGTGAAGCCTCAGAGAAGGTGATAGAGGGGAATAAACTCTCCCATTCACTTCAGAGAGTCAAGGGAACCAAACCCAAAAGAAACTTTATGCAAGCGTTGGCATTGGGAGAAGAGTCTAGTGAAGTTTCTAATATCTTAAGTAATATCGCTACCCTTTATAGGGAGGAGAATGATGATAAACTAAAGCTTCTGCTTAGTCTTTTAGAGCCATTTATGATGCTTTTTATTGGTGGGGTTGTAGGGGTGATAGTCTCTGCTATGTTATTGCCTATTTTCTCTATGAATTTGGGCGGATAGTTGTAGGGAATAGTTATAAATTTAAACAAGGGAATAGAGTATGGCAAAACAGCGTTTTAGAGATTTAAAACAGGGAAAAGTAGTTGAAGAGAGTACAAAGAGTAAAAGACAAAAAAACAAGATAACAAAAGAGAAGAGTGACGAACTAATTTCACAGTTAATTGCTAAAAATGGACAGAAAGTAAAAGCAGCCTTAACCGATGCTTTTATGCTTTTAATGCCTATTATGTATGGGGTCTTTTATCTCGTAATGGATGGAAGAGAGGGGTTTGCTTCGGATAAAATTATGGGATGGATTTATATCTTAGTACCACTAATTTTACTACAGACGGTTTTTATGTATTTTGGTAAGGGGCAGACGCCTGGTTACCGTAACTATAAACTCAGAGTAGTTGACAGTAAGAGCTTAAATCAACCACCTCTTTTTGCTTTTCTGTTTAGAAATATGCTAATGGTATTAAGTTTAATAACGGTCATTGGATGGTTGATGATATTTTTTAGAAAAGATAGACAGGGGCTTCACGATATATTGAGCCAAACAATGGTGATTAATGTTGATGAAAATGAGAGTTAATCTCTCTGCTTTTTATCTCTTCTATTTTGCGATGGTTGGTGTCTATGTTATCTTTATGCCCAAAGTGCTACTTGACTTTAACTACACAAAATTAGAAGTAGGGATTGTTTATGCGGCGGCTCCTTTTATGCGTTTTTTACTTCCCTATGCATTTAAACATCTGTTTCAATTGACCCATAAAATCTATCTGTTCGCACTGGGTATGACCTTTATTTCTGCTTTTCTTTTTATTCAGAGCGTAGAGATTTTTTGGCTTTATCTCTTTATTAATCTCTTTTTTGGGGCATCTATGGGAATTGTCTTACCCTTTGTAGAGACCATATCTCTTCAAAGGCTTTCCAAAAAAGAGTATGGTAGAGTTAGACTTTGGGGTTCTATTGGATTTATCATTGTTGCACTGGGGCTAGGAAACAGCATTAGTAGCTCTTATGAAGTTCTCTACTCTTTAGCTACCCTAACACTCTTTATTCTTCTTTTTGGCTATATTGTGTTACGCTATGATAGTGAAGCCAAACATCAACAAGAAGATAGTAACAAATCCTTCTCTTTGGGTAAATTTTGGGCATTTTGGTTAAGTATCTTTATGATGCAGGTGGCATTTGGTGGTTTCTATAACTTTTTTACCATCTATCAACTTGACCAAGGTCTAGACCTTACTTTAGTAACAGTGCTTTGGACATTTGGTGTTTTATGTGAGATAGTAATGCTCTATTTTCAAGGGACACTGTTACAAAAAAATCTTTTAACTATTTTACAGATAGCCACTTTTGTTACCGCATTTAGGTGGTTACTCCTCTATCTCTTTCCTGCAAGTGTAATGGTAACATTTGCCTCACAGTCGCTTCATGCTATTAGCTTTGCACTCTACCACACTGCATCAATTACCTATGTGTTTACCCTCTATTCCCAAAAAAAATTGGTACAGCAGTTTTACTTAGGGATAGGGTTTGGATTAGGGGGAACCGTTGGCTCCCTTCTTGCAGGTAGATATTATGGTGAGACATTGTTTTTAATGGAGGCGTTTATTACTTTTATAGCAGGTTTAATGTTACTTGTTCATCAAAAGAGAAAAAGTATTATTTAAAATTATAATATCGTGCAGGATATTTGCTTTTAAGCAATACCTCATTGGTATAAAAGGTAAAAATAGGAGGATCGCCCTCTTTCATTTTGACAGGCATCTCTTCATCTTCAGTTATATTGATTTTTTTAAGGATACTCTTGAGTGCCTTTTTACTCTTCTCATCTTTTATATCAAATTCAGTACGTATAAGAGCATAAGCATCCTTTTCATCTTTATCATAGCGATAGGCTTGTGAAGTAAGATAGAGTGAGTTATCAAGTTCATTTTTCCCACGCTCAATAATGTACCTTGCCATATCTTGAGTTTTGCTCTGTAAATCCATAGAACCCATTACCACAATGGAGACTAGTACTACAGCTACAATGACTTCAATAAGGGTAAAGGCTCTTTTTGAGTGATTTAATTTTATATTTTTCATTAATAGTAGTTCCCTTTGTCCGTTAAGTCATACTCCTCTTTTATCCAAAGCTCTTTTGCTTCATCAAGAGTGTCTACTTTTTTAGCTTTGCCAAAGTAGCTTGGGAGATAGTAGACCCCTTCACTGTTGGCGAGGATAATTTGAGACGTACTTCCATTTTTATAGAGGTTATACTTAAATGTAATTTTATTGTCTTTTATGCGTCCAAACTCCTCTATCTCTAGAAGTCGATTTTTTTTATCAATTTTATGAATTTCAATATCTTTTCCAAGATGTAAAATTCCTGTATAGGGGATAATCTCATCTCCTTTTGCCACATAGCAATCGGTAGATTTTGAGATACAAAAGAATGTTATATCTTCTGTTTTTCCAAACTCTTTTTGAAGTGATTTTTTGAGAGATAGAGGGCTAAGACTCTCTATTGCTTTCTCTTGCTTTACCATAGTAGAGAAAACCATAAAACCCATCAATGAGATAATCAGTATAACAACAATAAGCTCTATAAGAGTAAAGCCTCTATGATGGAGGCTTTTGTGTAAATCCATTTAACTACTTCTGACAATCGGGAAAGATAATATCTTTTCCGTCATCTTCACCACCCTCTTTTTTGTCTGGACCAAAACTTATAAGTTTAAATTCACTTCCATCTTTAATATAGATTAGTGGTGTTCCCCATGAATCTTTTGCTACTTTTTCTAAATATGGTGAACTTGAGTAGTTAGGGTACTTATCAGCATCAGGATTAGCCACAAGTGCTTCAATTCCTTCATCAGTTTCAGGGTAAGAGCCATTATCTAGTTTGAACATCTTTAGTCCCTGCTTTATAGAACTCATTTGTGTACAAGCGAGTTTTCGTTGTGCTATTGCTCCTTGTTCAATTACTCTTGGTGCAACGAGTCCTACGAGTAGACCTAATATTAAAATAACAACAAGCAACTCAATAAGTGAAAATGCTTTTTTTGTTGTTTCTTTTTGTTTATTATTAAGCAAAGTATTTAAATTATTTGTTTTATTTTGTCTTAAACTCTTCTGTTTCATCTTGCTTATTTCATAATCTTTATTCATCTTTTAAATTCCTTAGTTAGTTTAGGTTATAATAATAGTGATTTTACTTGAATTGAGCTTTATAATGGATAAAACAAAAAAAGGTATGGCCCTTTTTATAACACTTTTAATAATCGCTTCTATTTTATCAATAGTAGCAGTATCTTTTTCCTATTTAGAAAAGGCACAAGATGATGCCAGTGAAGCCTCCTCGTTAATACAAGGGAATTTGTTATATAAAAATACAATAAATATATTAAAAAGAATCTTCCCCAAAGGGAAAGTAGATAGCAAAAAACTGGATATATTGTATACCATTCCATTGATGCTTTCCGAAGAGAAGAGTGGATTTATGGTCAATCTACAGTGTACCCCTTTGATGGTAGGCGTTCCTATTGGATGGTTAGACGAGGAGAAAAATAGAAAGAACCCTGAAAAATATACGTTGGCAAGAAAAATTTTAACACATATTTTGGAAAAATTTGAACTCAAAGAGTCCAGTGAACTTGAACAGCTTATATTCTCCGAACTCTCAGGAATCAAAGAGAATGGTAGTGATTTTGAGTCTAGATTGGGTAATCCTAGGGGTATTTTTTCAAGAAGACAGTTTGATAGAGTACTGCTTAAATATCGTATGAAGTATGATGATGTAAATATTTTCAAGGTTCCTTGGGAGAAGTATTTTGTCTTTATTCAATTGCGTGATACGGCAAAAATAGATGGAGAGTATTTAAGTACAGAGGTTATCTCTGCTGCTTTTGATATCTCCTTAGATGTTGTTAAAGATAGTTGGGTTACGGACAGTAAGCAGCGAAAGAAGCAGTCACTTAAGAGTTTTTTGAGTGAAAATGGTGCTTCACAGGGAGCGAATAAAAAGCTTTTTTCAGAAAAAGGGTTAAATGCGATGCATTGTGAAGAGACCTACGCTTACCGTGATAACCACTATCGTTTTAGTTTTGATTACTCAGATGAAAGGAGTGCAAATTTTGAATTTTATGGGAAGCTCTAAACGGCGGGTATTGGTTCATAAAGATATGGAAAATATTGATGTTAAAGAGAGCATTGATATTGTACTTACCCCACAATTTTATACATTTTTAAGAGAATATTTAGAGATTAAATTTGCTTATCAGGCAAAAAAAATTGCTCCTGCTTTTTTTAATGATTATCTCAATGCAGGAGTTGAGCATCAGTATCATGTTTATAAACATAGTAGCGAGTGGTATTTTTTTGCCTACAGTGTTGAGGAAATTACGCTGTTTTTAGAGGAGAGAGGCATCTCTTCTCATCAGATTGGTAAAATCTATTTTATACAAGAGTTAGAACATAGACTAGAGAATCCTATTGAGCTTGGTGAAACAATAGCTATGCAGACATTAGAGGGTACGGTAACACTATTTCCTAAAAGATTGCTCTCCACAGGGATAGAGTATTTTCCTTTTAATCTACAAAAAGAGAAGTTTCAACATGGGATTACCTTAAGTAGCTCCTATGATTCGATTGTTCCTTTTAAGGAGACGGCACTACTGAGTACATTACTACTTTTTTTGGGTGCTTTTTTTCTTTTTGAAGGAGAGAGAGGTCGCTCTACTATTGAGAGTTTAGAACTAAGTAAAACAGAACTTTTGGAGCAAAATTCTAGGTTATCCTCTTCATTACAGAGAAATAGTGAGATGAAAAAATATACAAAAATAGACCAAGAGGAGAGAATAAAGCGTGAGGCATTAATGCAGGTCTCTAAAATGATTTCTAACTCCAATCGATTAAAGAGTTTGGTACTTAATGAAAAGACTATTATGGCAACCATTAAAATAGACTCACTAGTATCCATGAAAAAGTTAAAGAAATTGGCAAAAAAGAGAAATTTTACGCTCCTAAATGAGAGTGCCAAAGAGATTAGTGTGGAGAAAAAATTATGAGTTTAATAGGTCTCAAACGTTTTCAAAATGAGTTGATTATTTTTTTACTACTGATATTTGTTGGTTTCTCTTTTTTCTATAAATATTCAGCACAAAAAAGTGTTGCCTCAAAAAAAATAGAGATACAAGAGTCGATCAATGAGATTAACAAAGTGGTAGAACTAAAAACATTTTGGGATAAGAAAAAAGTAAAAAAAGAGATTATAAAATTTAAGACAATGGTCTCCAAAGCAAAGGTAAAAAAGTTTGAAAAACGTTCAGGAAAACTGGCTATCATCTATCAAAATCTTTCGGTCAAAGAGTTGAATAAGATTGCTAAAAAGCTTGTAGCAACACATTTTAAAATTAGTAAACTCAATATTCAAGAGAGTGGTAAAAATATGTACAGTATGGAGTTCACATGCAAATGGTAAAACGTATTTTTGGTGGTTTTTTTCTACTTATTATTTTTTTATGGCTCGTCGCCCCAAAACAAGAACTCTATTTTCTTTTAGAAAAAGAGCTTAAGAAAAATGATATTATTATATCCAATGAACATTTTGTGGACACATGGTATGGGCTTGAGATATCTGATGCAGATATCTATGTTAAAGGGATAAAACTTGCCAAGGCTTCATCTATAAAGCTTCATATCTTTTTCCTCTACAACAAACTAATAGTTGAGAATATAGAGACTGAGGTTGACCCAAAATCTATTGATACCATTAGTATGATATTTAATGTGATAAAGCCTTATAAGATTGCCATTAATAGTTCAGGCTCTTTTGGTGTGATTGAGGGGGGTGTTTATTTTATGGATAAAAAACTTCTACTAAGAGTAAAAGAGAGTAAAAATATGAATGCATTTAAGAAGTTTCTTTCACACGATGAGAAAGGAGACTATTATGAAAAATATTACCAACAGTAAACTTTTTTCAAGAGTGCTATTTTTTTTAACTGTTTTGGTTATTGCTAAACTAATATGGCTTATTGTCTCTGTACAGTTCTTACCTAAAAGTGGTGTGGAGTATAGTGAAAAAAGTAAGCTAAAAGCATTCTATTACCCTGTACGACTATCTAACAGTAAAAAAGATAAGCCCCGAGTAGTTGTCGCTCCAATAAAAACTAAAGTTGTAAAACCTAAAAAAGTCATTGGGAATATGAAAGACTATAAACTATTAGCCCTATATCAGACCAACGAACTTTTGGTGGTAACAGTTGCAAAGGGTGCAAAAACAAAGGTTTTGGCACAAGGGGAGCTTTTTAATGGTTTTAAACTAAAGTCAGCAGGGAGAGATTATGCACTTTTTGAGAAGGATGGTAAAGAGTTTAAACTTCATCTAAAAAATAAAAAGCTAAAAAAAGCTAAAAAAATAGCTCCCAAAAAGATAGCCAAAGCAGTCTCTCATTCAGTAAAGAAAAAAGGAATTATTGCTACAGATGATGAGGCTACTAAAATTGTCTCTAAAGGGCTTCTTAGCTCCTACACCAAAGATATTGATAAAGTTTGGAAAGATATTGGGATAGGAGAGCATAAGGTTAATGGTGTTTTAACAGGATTTAAAGTAAACTTTATCAAACGACACAGTGATTTTGAAAAACTTGGACTTAAAAGAGGCGATATCCTCACCGCAATTAATGGACAAGAGTTAGACAGTTATAATGCTGCCTTCTCATTTTATAAAGAGATGGATAGTATCGAGAATTTAACATTAAGTATAAAAAGAAATAATCAACAGATGGAGTTAGAATATGAGATTCAGTAAAATAGTACTGGCAATCCTTTTTACTTTTGGGATACAAGCACACGCAGAAAAGATGCACATAGAGTTTAAAAACTTAGAAATTGGTGACTGGTTAAAAATGGTTGGTAAAATTACAGGTAAAAATATATTAATCAATGGAGACATCAAAGGAAAAATAAATTTTGTCTCTAATGAAGATATAGAAAAATCTGAACTTATTCCTTTGGCAAATGCTATTTTAGAGAGCAAAAAAATGACCCTTGTTGACCGAGGCTCTTACTTTCAAGTAGTAAAAAATAACGACGCACCCAATAAGGGATTGGATGTTCGAGATGATATTGGAGAAGGAGGAACTATGCAGA
Source organism: Campylobacteraceae bacterium (assembly GCA_027076905.1). Taxonomy (GTDB): domain Bacteria; phylum Campylobacterota; class Campylobacteria; order Campylobacterales; family Sulfurovaceae; genus UBA1140. Next base: position 8,422 of record JALTGP010000218.1, read on the forward strand.
CCGTTGTGTTTCAACTGAAAAATGCCAATGCTGCGGTTATTCGTACCAAAATAAAACCACTTTTAAATAAGAGTGCTAAGATTATCTCTTTTAAAAAGAATAACCTTTTAGCCATTACGGCTCTTCCTCATAGCTTAAAATCGGTCAAAGAGCTAATTGATAAAATTGAAAATAAACAGGGAAGTACCAGTCGGATTGTTATTTTAAATAATGCGTATGTTAAAGATGTTTTTCCCAATATTCAAAATATGGCAAAATATCTTTTTCCTCAGGATATTAGCAGTGAAAAAGTTAAAGTAATACAGAGTCAAAACAGTAACTCTATTATTTTGGTAGGAAAAGATGTCAATCTTAATAAGCTTGAACCATATATTCATCAGCTTGATGTGGCAAAACAGGTAAATGAGGATTTACAACGTATGTATGTTATTCCTTTAGAGAACTCCAATGTCGAAGAGATGGAGAAGATACTATCTAAACTTTTACCTCAGATGACAGGAAATATGAGAAGTTCAAACAGTGGTATTCATGCTGTATCAAAATCAATTACTCCACATAATTCACCCCTCTCCCCTGCACCCTCTGCCATACGAACACGTCCCATGCAGAAAAAAAAGATAAAAAAAGCAGTTATTGCCAGTGATATTGAGAGAAATGCGTTGATTATTGTCGCCAATTCGGTACAGATAGAGAATATTCGTGAGACCATTAGGCTATTGGATATCGAAAAATCTCAGGTCTATATTACAGCTAAAATTATTGAGGTTAACACCAATTTAGCAGAAAATATTGGTGTAAAGTATGGATTTACAGGAGGAGGAATTACCTCTAAAGGTATCTTCTCTTTGCTTGGAAATGCAGGGGCTGCTCCGTTGGCTGTCTCTAGTGAGCTTCTTGGTTTTATGAATAATACCCAAACCAATACTGATAAAAATGGTAATGTGTATACCACCACAGATAAAGCGTTTGAGTTTGATTCAGGCATTAAAGAGGTATTTGCTCTAGGAGCAAAACTTGATTTACTTAAACAAAATGGTGCGGCTCAAATCTTGTCTGAACCTTCTGTTTTGACAACTAACAATAAAGAGTCATCTATCTATGTGGGTAGAACACAATCTATTATTACCCAATCACAACAGAGTACTGCGGGTTCTTCTGCTGTTTTAAATAACTACAGTAGAGAAGATATCGGTATTACGTTAAAGGTAAAACCAAGACTCTCTAGCAATCATAAGGTAAATTTGGAAATAGAGACGACTATCGAAGATATTCTCCCTGGTTCTGGAACTGCAGCTGATAGACCAACTACAACTAAGAGAGCTGTTAAGACCAATGCAATTGTGAATCATGGAGAGACTATTATCGTGGGGGGGCTTATAAAATCCTCTTCTGGTAAATCATCAACCAAAGTACCTATTTTAGGAGACATCCCTATTATTGGACGACTCTTTACCTCTACGGGTGTCTCCAAAAGTAAAGTCAATGTGGTTATCTATCTAACCCCTTATATTATTAATAAGAGTTCAGACTTGACGCATATTCGTAAATATCTTTCAGAGCTTGATTCAGTTCAGCATCAGTTTAATAAAATTGTACTCGATAAACTGGAAAAAAAGAGACTCGGAATTGGTGAAGAGCGACGACACGTTACCTTCTCTACACAAGCGAAACGCTCATTTCATCAAAGTTCGGCAGAGAGTGTGGTAGGAGAGATATATCAAGAGCCTATGACAAAAGCACTAAAGACTACCCCTATAACCAATACACCATTACGAGCTAAACCACCTACTTTGCAAGAACCTGCTTATGAGATTGAGACCATATCTCCTACCAATGGTGCATCCTCTATCAATTATAATTCAATTATTAATGACTCTACTATATATGACTCTAATAACTATGACTCTAATAACTATGACACCATGGTTAATCCGATTGAAGAGATAGATGAAAATATGAGAAGTGAATCTATTTTAGAGAGTATCAATAACCAAAATCAGTCTATTAATTTAGACCAAATCAATACAGGTATTGAGTATAATCAAAATACCACTTTTACAGGTGAGTAGGCTATGATAGAGTTACCTTTTATAGAAGACATTGATCTTGAACCGATTTGGAGTGAAGAGATAGATAATAATCTTGCGATGAAACATTATCTTCTCTTTGCAAAGATAGAAGATACTCCCTCTATTATTATCAAAAAAAGCACACTTGCTACCTCCTTAAATCATCTCTCTAAACTTAACTTGACCTATCCTATTATTGAAGTGGATGAGGAGAGTTTTGATCGACTTCACAATAAATTTTTGGAGATTAAAACAGGCAGTGATTTTGATGCTATTGAGACAAGTAACAGTGGCGATGATATTATTGAGGTAGAGTCTGATTTATTAGATTTTATCCGTAACTCTCAAGACCTACTCTCAAATGAAGAGTCAGCACCTGTTGTAAAACTGGTTAACTCCCTCTTTTTTCAAGCAATCAAAAAAGGGGCTTCAGATATTCATATTGAGACTCTAGAGAAAAAAGGTGAAGTACGTCTTCGTATAGATGGTGCATTAAAAAAACATCTTGATATTGATAAAAATATTACAGGTTTGGTCATCTCAAGAATCAAAGTTATCTCCAACTTGGATATTTCTGAAAAAAGAATTCCCCAAGATGGACGTACACAGGTAAGTATTGCAGGTAAAAACTTGGACATTAGGGTCTCTGTACTTCCTACCTACTATGGTGAGCGTGTGGTTATGAGATTACTTATGACCAGTGAGAGTATTCCTACTCTTAAGACATTAGGTTTTACAGATGACTTAACACGAGATTTACATAAACTTTTAACCCACCCTCATGGAATGATATTGGTAACAGGGCCTACAGGTTCGGGAAAATCGACCACCCTTCACGCCTGTTTGCAACATATAGCCACCCCTGATAAGAATATTATCACCGTAGAAGACCCTGTGGAGTATAATGCTGAAAATGTCAACCAAATTCAAGTCAATACTAAAGTAGGATTGACGTTTGCTGCGGGTCTGCGTTCTATTTTGAGACAAGACCCTGATATTATTATGATTGGGGAGATGAGGGATGCAGAGACGGCTGATATTGGACTGCGTTCTGCTCTTACGGGTCACTTGATGCTCTCCACCCTACACACCAATGATTCCACCTCAGCACTATCACGTCTGATGGACATGGGAATAGAGGAGTTTCTTATCTCCTCTACGCTCTTAGGTGTATTGGCTCAACGCTTGACCCGACTGCTATGTTCTAAGTGTAAATTAGCCACCAGCTTAGCTCCAAGCGTAATGCATGAGCTTAAGTTGTCTAGGGATATAGCTTTTTATGAGGCAAAGGGGTGTAAATCCTGTGATTTTACAGGCTATGCAGGTAGACGTGCAGTTGGTGAGCTTTTTATCATGAATGATGATGTTAAGACGATGATGAAAGAGGGTCTAAACGACCATCAGATTCGTAAATCTATGAGAGAGGCAGGGATGAAGACCATTTCTGATAAACTTCTTGATATGCTGGTTGCAGGTGAAACCTCCTACGAAGAGGCAGTTCGTATTGGGATTATGGAAGATTAATGAGAAGTTATAGAGGAGCATTTACCCTTATAGAGGTTCTAATCTCCATTACTCTACTCTCATTGGTACTTATGGCACTATATCGAAGTTCTGATATCCTCAGACGCTCCAACAAACATCTCTATGAGCATTTAGAGAAGTCAAGTAAGTCGATTAAAGGAAACAAAGTTCTCTATATGGATTTGCTTCAAGCAGATTCAAATATTACGATTGATAGTGAAAAAGAATTTCATAAAATAACAATTATGAAAACAAGCAACTCTCTCTATGGTCAGCCTATGGCACAGGTGAGTTGGTTGGTTTCTAAAAATGAGAACACGCTCTTACGTATTGAGGGAAATGGCTATACACTTCCTTTAAAATCGGATAGTTATGTAGAGATAGACCCCATTGTCAAAAATGTAGAGCTTTTTAAGATTTATAAGAATAAAAAGAGCAATAAATTGTTGATTTTACTGCAACATAATGGTAGACCAGTGCAGAGTTTTATGATTCAAAACAGAGAAATAGCCAAAACAAAAGAGGAGTTGCTTCACGAACCTGTGGATTTAAGTAAATCAGAGTTTCTAAATTCAGGTGGAGGAGCTGTTAAACCAAAAAATGAGAACGCTACACTTTTTTAATGTTAATCTAGGTAAAGTATTCTTTAACCGATATAATACGGAAAAAAGGAAACAAAAATGACCCTCACAAAATATTCAGCCAATGGCAATGATTTTATACTCTTTATAGCCCAAGAGAAAGCGGACCGTTCAGAGATGGCAATTAAACTTTGTCACCGTCAAAATGGGGTGGGTGCAGATGGTATGGTGGTGTTACTTCCCCATGAAGAGTATGATTTTGAATGGGAGTTCTACAATGCTGATGGAAGTCTAGCTGATATGTGTGGAAATGCCTCTCGTGCTGTAGCACACTTTGCAGTAGAAAAAGGGATATCTCCTGAGGGAAAAGCTGAGTTTCTCACAGGTGCAGGAGTGATTCGAGCAACGGTCAATGGAGTCTATGTGGTCAGTGATATGACAACCCCTGATATTATAGATGATAAAATAGTAGAAGATGGTGAAGAGTGGTGGTTAATCAATACAGGTGTTCCTCACCTAGTGGCGATTCGTGATAGTTTAGAGGTGTTTGATATTGAGCAGATGAGACGTTTACGTCATAAATACAGCTGTAATGTCAATATCTGTAAACCGATGAAAGATACACTCTATGTTCGAACCTATGAGCGAGGGGTGGAGGATGAGACCTTGGCGTGTGGTACAGGTATGGTTGCCTGTTTTGTACGATGTCAAAAAGAGAGTCTGCTCCAAGATTCAGTCAAAACTGTTCCTAGCTCAAAAGATGAACTCTATATCAGTTTAGAGGAGGGTACTTATCGTTTTGCTGGAAAAGTGACCAAAACTTTTGTGGCAGAGACGATAGAGTAATTTGATTTTATATAATTTTATGTTATCCTTGTGCTTAATATACAAAAAGGATAACAGATAATGCATAACAGACTCTTTACATTTTTATCTATCTTACTCTTAAGCAGTACACTACTCTATTCTAAAGTTTTAGTAACCGTTAATGGAAATAAGATTACTGATGACATCATCCCCAAAGGATATGAACAACTTGATGACACTAAACGGGCTCAATTGATGGAGGATTTAATCAAAGAGGAGTTGATTCACTCCTATATTCTTAATCAAAGTATTGTAAATACTCCTGAATTTATAGAGGCATTTAACCAACAAAAGTCTTTGGCAGAGCAACAGTATCAAAAGGTCTCAGGTAAGTCTTTAAATCCCAGTCAGATACGAAATATAAGAGGCTCTGTAGCACTTATTATGTACCAAAAACAGCAACTACAAAACACCTTTATCTCCGATGCCCAGACCAAGAATTTTTATGATTTAAACCAAGAGAAATTTAACTTTCCTGACTCCATTGAGATTGCCAATATCATTATGAAAACGCAACCTGAAGCAGAGGCGATTTTAAATCAACTTAAAAACTCTGTTAATCTGGATGAAGATTTTATTCGTCTGGCACGGGAAAACCAACAAAATGGATACATGGGATGGTTCGGTAGAGGAATGGCACCTGAGAGTATCTTCAACAGTGCATTCCAAGCAAACCCTAAGACGCTCCTCCCTAAGGTTATAAGCTCCAAATATGGATTTCATGTCGTCTATCTACTCAATAAAAAAAATGCAGGAAAGCTCTCTTATATGGAAGCAAAAGAGAAAATAGCACTCATGCTAAAACAGAAACAGGTCTTAGAAGCACTTAAAAATCAAATAGATTCACTTTATAGTACCGCAAATATTATCTATTAGGGAACTTGTTTTAAGTGAACTCTGAAGAGCATTAATAGTCGTAGACTAAATATGCTCTTTGTTCTTAACTCTTGATTTAATTTGTATTCCTTAGCAAGATAGTAGTTATGTATAAGGCTCAAGCTGCCAGACTTAATTGTTTGAGCAAGATTCCTCTCGCTACGTTAATATCTCTATCAACAATGATTTTATCATCTTTTATAATTTTTTTACCACCAAGTTGGCATCCTTCATAAGTAGTTTACACTTTTTTAGGAATCGGAGACTTTAGTCCCGAAAAAACAGTAAGCGAGGCTAAAGCCATCGGTTCCAAAGGGTAAATTACTTTTCATGAGATATCAAGGATGCCAAAAAATTTTACTTAAAGCGTTTCCTAAAAAAGATATCAATGCTTTGAGAAGGAACTTCTTTTTGATGGTGTCCTACGCGTAGTTTTATATTTTTAGTGATATCATGCTCTAAAATAATGCTGTTTCCCTCTTTGGAAGTTTCTATGATAATCATATTTTTAGGAGAGACTTTTTTACCCACTTCAATTGCAAATCCCTCTCCTGTTCCATCATCTTTGACAAATACTCGGTCAAAATCCATCTCATAGGAGAGGTCTCTGGCTGCTTGATTTATGATGAAAAGTTCGGCTTCACGGCTGACTGAGCCTTCTCCTTTCGCAAAACTAGCAGTTGAGACACCCAATAGAAGATAGGACATAATATCTTTTTTTGGCATTGGGGGTTCTGAGGTAAACTCTATTTTGGGACGCTGGGCTGAACCTCCTATGCTGATATTGATAAGTACCTGAGGGAGTTCATACTCCACGTGAATATCAAGCAGTGGATTTATCTCTTTGCCCCCTTTAAATACAATATTGGAATCTGTAATATGGAAACGTTTTGGTACTTGGTCAAATCGACCGTTTATCTCTTCTACTTTACCAAAAAGTGCCAACTCCTCTCCAAAGGCTTTATTTGCTTCAATCTCTATATCAAACAGCAAATCAATATCGGGTGTTCTGTAGTTTGCTTCAGGTGCATGGATAGTAAGTGCAATGGAGGTGTTTTCTAAAAAATCATCTTCTGATTTCTCTTTGGTTTTATCCTTTTTGGTGACAATAATTACATCAGGGTCATGGTCAACATCTAAAAATTTGGCTTCATAAAAGAGTTTCATCTTTTTGAGAAATATATCCCCTGTTATGTGCTTCTTTTTCCCCTCTTGTAAATAGTCGATATCGGTGGTGAGTACCATTGAGCCATAGGCTGGAAGTCCTAGTGGAAGCTTAGTTACTTTTATTTTTCCCTCCATATACTCCTTGTCTCCACTCATTTTAACTAAAATATCAGGGTGCATATCAAGCAGAACATCACGCTTATCTCCTAGATTAATTACCCCTTTTTGGTTAAGATAGAACTTTTTATTTAGACTATTATTCTCAAACCCTATGGTGCTAAAATTTAGCTTGTTTAAGGTCAATATATCTTTGGAATAGAGAGCATCAATATCTATCTGCTCTAAATTAAACCCATCAAACATCAAGCTTTGCGAGAGAATATTAGCATGGATATCATCTCCATTTAGTTTGGCTATTACACTTAATCCTCCATCTATCTCTATTTTTTTGAAATCATAAAGAGCATAGAACTCATTTTGAAGCTCATATAGAGAATCGGTAGTAAGCTTCGCCTCTATCTGCTTTGTTTTAATATCCCCTTTGGCACTTAGAAGAAGATATTTGCTCTTTAATATAGCATCCAATCCACTCTGGTCATTTTTGGCAACAATTTTTGCCTTGAATCTCTTGTTTGAGTAGATGTCTCCTAGTATACTAAAATATTGGGTTGAGAGTGTCACATCTCCTTTAATATCAAGCTTGACAAACTTATGATCAAGGGCATCAGGGAGAGTCATAAGTTTATACAGGTAGATATTTCCTGTCTTTAGTTCAAAGCTGTAATGGTCTTTGTCACGGGTCTTGGCTCTTAATTTAATCCTTTTGGAGTCTATAATAAAACTGCTTCCATACTCATCATTTCTAATCTTAATATCAAATGGAGACAAACTATCAAGGTTGAGACCAAAGGCATTAAAACTTTTAATCTTCATATTTCCATTAATCTTGAGTAACTCTGGCTTTCTGTAATCTCCACTGAAACTACTCTCAAAATTAAGCCCCATGTTATCTGAATCGTTGGTTACTTTGATTTTTCCATCAACGGTGTACTCTTTGAAATTTAGGACAACAGGAGAGCTTTGTATAATGACTTTTGAGTGTTTTTTATCTTTTAAAACCTCTGCTTTACCATTGAGTTGCAGGGTTAACTCTCTCATGCCTCCCTCTAGGGTTAACTTGATATTTGGTACTCCTTCTACCTCTAAACTTTGGTCATCTATGAGCCTATTAATATATTCAGAGGAGGCATTTAGCTCTATTTTTGCACTGTATTTTAAACTCTTTTCCAAGTCATTAAAATTTAATACTAGATGGTCTTTGATATGTCCCTCTCCTGCTGTGGAGTTAAATTTAGTAAAGGCATCTACCTCTACATCCCCTGTTAAAATATTAGTTTTCCCCAAAAGAGACAAGCTATTAATCTCTGCATCCAACTCCTCTCTGGAGGCAGATAGATGCTCAAAATTGACTTTGAACTCAGTATTTGAAAGAGTCCCTTTTGCAAAAACATCAAGAGGAGCAACCCGTTGAATAAAGATATTATCAGGAATTTTAGATGCGATAAACTCTTTTTGTGGAGTAATATGTGACTTAAGAGTATACTCTAGGGTAGTGTTAATATCCTCCAAATTTAATTTTGCATCCAAATCTATCTTGATGGGGTCAGCAAGATTGCTACTAAGAGTACTGTTGATAACGGTGGTGACATTTTTATGTAGCAGACTATACTCTCCCTGTGCTGAAAAATCTCCACCATTTAATTGATACTCATTCTGTTTTAAATTTAGATTTTGAGCTGTTAGATGGTAGGTTAACTGTTCAAAACTACCCTCACTCTTTAACTTAATATGTGGAGAGGCTAAAAAAGTTAGATTTTGCTCTTGTAAGATATCGGTTAAAAAATCTTCTTTAATGGTAGTGTCTAAATCAGCTTTATAAACCAATGTATTGTTGATATCATCTAAATTAAGCTTTGCTTCTAAATCCAAGGAGAGTGGAGTGGCAATATTACTGTTAAGCTTAGTCCTAATGGTTGTTGTAATGTCTCTATTGAGAATACTGTAATCACCATACGTTAAAAGATTGCCACTTTTTAATTCATACTCATTTTGTTTTAAACTTAAATCTTGAGCCATTAAATTATAAGTTAAGTTGTGAAAATCACCTTCGCTTTTGAGTTGAATTTTAGGAGAGCCTAAAAAGGTTAAATTCTGCTCTTCTAAGATATCGGTTAAAAAGCTCTCTTTAATAGTAGTGTTTAAATCAGCCTTATAGGTTAATGTGTTGTTGATATCATCCAAATTGACACTTGCCTCTAAATCTAAATAGAGGGGAGATGCAATACTACTATCTAGTTTGGTATGGAGCGTTGTTGTGACATCTTTATGAAGAATACTATAGTTACCATAAGCCAAGAGATTACCACTATTTAGGGAATACTCATTCTGTTTTAGATTCAGATTTTGACTCATTATATTATAGGTTAAATTTTTAAAATTTCCTTTGCTTTTAAGTTGAATTTGAGGAGAATCAAAGAATGTAAGGTTCTGCTCGGCTAAAAGGTTGGTTAAAAAGATATTATTAAGAGTGGTGTTTAAATCGGCATCATATTCTAAAGTATTGTTAATATCCTCTATATTTAGCGTGGTATCTGCAACTAATGATATCTCTGCCATGCTTCCAAAAAGGTGACTATCTAGGTGATTAACACTTATTTTATGGGCTATATCATAACTTCCATTCAGCAGAAGTCTACGGGTATCTATCTGATGCTCATTTTGGATTAATTCAAGTCGATGTGTTGTAAGTTCATACTCAACTGTTTTTTCAATATTACCTTTTCCTTTTAATATGAATATAGGATTAGAATTAAAAGTTAAGTTGTAATCTTTAGTAAAAATGTGTAAAAAGTGACTTTTAGGTTTAATTGTAGCTAATATATGCACATTTTTATTATTTACAGATGCATTTAAGTCTAGATTCGTTATATTACTATCAAGTAACAGATAGATATCTCCTATGTATCGTTGCCTTAGATTACTTTTCAGATTGTTCACTTGAAGTTTTACACTTTTGATGAAATACTCTTGATACTCAATATGAGACAGACTTATATTGGCACTATCGACGATGATTTCATCAAAGGGAAGTGAACTGTTTGACTCCTCTTTTTTATCACCTTTCGTATCTATTAAATTACTAAGATATTTTTTATCTATATTTAGACCCTCTAGTTCTAACTCTTCAATATGCAGTACTCTGTTTTGAAGTTGCTCAAAATCGACCTTTAATCCTATTTTTTTTGCAGTTACGTTATTTTGATAATTAAGATTGTTAATCTCAATCCCAGATAGTAGACCTCCTTTAATTTGGCCATAACTTATCCCCAACTCTTTTAGTGGTGTTTTGGCTACTTGGAGTAGTACAACAGGGTATTCAATAAAAAAGAGAAGTAATAGAGTGATGCCAATTACTAAAAGAATAAGCCATCTAGCCAACGAGTAACCAAAAGATAATAGTGTTTTCAAAATACCTGTCCTATCCCAAGATGAAGTGCAAATGCTCCTCCTTTTTGAAAGCCTATATCCAATCTAAGAGGACCAATAATACTAAGATATCGCATTCCAAAACCATAACTACGATACCAGTCATCATGAAACTTATGTACCTCCTCAGAGATAGTAGAGGCATCAAAAAAGCTTACAACCGAGAACTCTTCAGTTAGTGGGTAACGTACCTCCAATGAGGTATCAATAACCCCAACACCACCCGTGGCATCCCCTTTGGTGTGGGGACCTACATCTCTATACTCATATCCACGGTTGCTCATTGCTCCTCCTGTAAAGAAGTGTTTAAATAGAGGGGTTTCATGGTTGAGTGTTCCCACTCTTAATTTAAATGCAACTACCACAGGGTCAAACTCTTTGATATAGCGTCCCTCTGCTAAAAGCTTAAGATATTCAATCTCTGAACCAATGGTATGCATCGCTTTTTCAGTATAAAAAGAGAGATAGTACCCATTTCTAGCATTCATTACGCTATCACGTTCATCAATCACCACCCGATAGAAAAGCGAATTAATAAGATAGGAGCCACTTAATAAATCGGGATTATCTGAACTAATGGTATTGTATTCATGTTGAAAACCAAAAAAATGTTTGAGTCGAAAGAGTTCTCGACCAAGGGTAAATTTTTCTAGTAAAAGAGCCTCATCATATCCATCAAATTTCCAATCGTGATAACTTAACTCATTTCTCATGCTAAATTTTCCGAATATTGGCACAACAATTTTAGGGTCATAAAAGCCTGTATAGGCACGGTATCCACGTTCGGATAATTTTAGACCTGTTGTAAATTCACGCAAGTTTCCAAAAAAATTATGGTCGATATAGTCCACCGCACCCCTTGCCCCATCTTGGGTATCATACCCCAAACGGCTTAGAATTTCTTTGGTATCCCCCTCTTCAAGATTAATGTCTACATCAGATATCCCATCACTGTTATTAAAATCAGCTTCTACTTGAATTTTAGAAAAGACTCCGAGTCTATAGATATTGTCATAGCTCTCTTCAAGTTTTAAGATATTAAAAAGCTCATCTTTTTCATAAACAATCTGCTCGGTAATCAGGTCATGGTCTATTTTGGAGCTATTGTTTACATCGGTTTCTCCAAAGTAACGCTTCTCTCCTTTTTCTATTTTTATCACTATGTCTACTTGATACAAATCCAAATCTACTCTAGCTTTGGCATTCATTGTATAGGTAGGATAGCCATTCTCTTCAAGATATCGCGTAATTTTCTTTTTTGTTTGTGTAAAATCTTTGGTTCTAAAACGTTTACCCTTTTTAAAAAGAGCAAAAGAGTCAAACTCTTTGTCCAGTTCTATAGAGTGTACTTTGATTGCTTTTCGTTTTTGAATATTTAAAATAATCGTATCTTTGGTAGTTTTTGAAAAAACTTTGGCATGATAATATCCCATGCTCTGTGCATAATTTTTAAGGTTTTCTACAAACTTATTAATCTGCTCCTCTTCAAAAGTGGGGTCTGCTTTCCAAATTTTGTAGATAGGAGGGTATTCGATATGACATATTTTAAGTAGAGTTGAACGGTCAAACTCCCCTGTGATGAGGTCTACATCCCCACTGAACTCTACCTCTGTAAAAGTTTTAGCCTCGATAAATAGTGATAATAGGATAATAATTAGTAGATATTTTTTCATTAAACTATTTTAGCAGATTTTTGTTAAAATTCTAAATCAAAATCGAAGGATAATAATAATGAAAAAGATATTAAGTGGAATACTCCTCATAATAATTTTATGGGCAACCACAACCGCAGTTATTGGTAAAAAAACAGAGCAAGAGATAGAGAAGATAGTTGAAAAAACCAATAAGATATATGCTGAACAAGGAATAAAAATAGATATAGAGGAGTATCAAAACTCTTTTTTTAGTGCTGTAGCTACAGTAAAAATAGATATGTTAGATAGTGAGTTAAAGAAGATTGCCTCTAAAGAGTATGGTTTGCTTTTTCCTATAAAGACAGAGTACCAGATTGAGCATGGACCGCTGTTTTTCAAAAATGGAGTGGGATTAGGACTCTCACGAATTTATCAAGAGATAGAGGTAAGTTCACTTTTTAACCAAGAGGTCAAAAAGAGATTTAGCAAAAAGAGTGTGATGCGTTCAAAAACACTTGTCTCTTTTTTTCAAATAGCCTCGTATCATCTTTTGGGTGAACGCATTGAGACAGAAGAGGGTTCTAAAAAACTTGATATCGCTCCATTTGAAATCAGAGGAGAGAGCAGTTTAGAGGATTTTTCAGGAGAGATGCAGATGGTTATGCCTCTTATCTCTTTTATGGAAGATGATAAAAAGGTGAAAATTGAGTCGATGCTTTTGGATGTCAATATGGATAAAATGGTATCGGACTCATTGGCAATGGGAAAGATTGACCTTAGTATGAAACGATTTTATCTGTCAGATAAGGAAAATGGAGGCATAGATATTTTCCCTACCGTTCATATTCTTAGTCAAAAAGATGGTGAAAAGACATTTAGTTCTATGATGGAGCTTAATATGGACTTTAATAACAGCACCACACAGCCATCTCTTTCTGATATAGAGAAACTAAACCTTATGCTAAAGGTGGATGGTATTGGAATTAAAGGGATGCAAGAGTATCAAGAGGCGATGCAAAAAGTACAAGAGAAACAAGCCAAGGTTATGGTAAATCTACAAAAAAACCCCAATAACAAAGAGGAGAATTATCAGAAATTGGTTGAGTTGCAAGAGGAGATGGGCGTTCATCTGCTTGATTCGTTAAAAGATATACTATTTAAAGATAAGACCTCAATAACCTATAGTTTCAAGGCTCAAACCAAAGATAAAAAAGAGAGTCATGGAGATATTCTTTTGGGTTATACAGGAGATATAGATTTTACTAAAACAGCCCAAGAGATAGGTCAAAGTATCAATGCTAATATGTTTACTCTTTTTAAACTAGAGATGGATATTGCCATAGCCCAAAGCCACATCCAAACACTTCCAAATGGAGATGAGTTTTTAAAACAGCTCCAATCACCAATGTCCCAAAGCATGGTAAAGCATCAAAACAACTATTACAGCATCAAGGGTTATCTTAAAAATCAAGAGTTGATTTTAAATGATGAGAACCTTACCAATACTGTATTACCGTTACTCAAAATGTTGTCTCAATTAGGTATGGCACAATAGAGTGGTGATTGTTACCATTCTGTAATAAAATTTTATTATACTTACTTCAATATTTATTACAAAGGGATATATTATGAAAAAAGTTCTATTATCAACAATCGCAATGGCTACATTAACATCAATGGCAATAGCTGGGGAGAGTGTAGTTAAATCAAAAGTACCTGTACTTAAATTTTCAGGAACACACTATTTGGGTTATGTTAACTCTTCACCAGATGAAGGAGACTCTACCAATAAGTTTGAGACAAGAAGAAACTATCTTCAGGTTAAAGCATATATGAAAGAGAATCCAAAAGATTACATGAGAATTACACTTGATACACATGATACCAGTGAGGGTGAGAGTAATGTAAGATTGAAATATGCATTTTTATACCTAGACAATATTCTTCCTAATACAGGAATAGAGTTAGGTCAAGCACACCGACCTTGGATTGATTATGAAGAGCATAATGCATGGAATTACCGTTCAATCTCAAAAGTTTTTGTAGAAGAGAAAAATGCAGGTCACCTTACCAACTCAGCAGATAGAGGGATTAATTTAAAAACAAAAACACCTTATTTTTCTAGTGAATTGGGTGTGTTTAATGGGGAAGGTTACCACAACAAAGAGGATGGAAACAGCCTAAGTGGTGAGTGGAGACTTACAGGTCATATTTTGGGTACAGGTAAGAAAAAAGCCAAAACATCACTCCCTTATGCAAATATCTCCTTTTTTGGGCAACAGAATTCAGAGAGTAACAAGCACAAGAATGAAGATTTAAACTGGTACGGAGTACACGCTGTCTATAACCAACCAGAATTTTTGATTTCAGCTCAGTATATTGATGTAACTGCTGCCAATGAGAAGTATAAAGGATCAGGATACTCTGTAAATGGTGAGTATAGAGTTACTCCAAAATGGAACCTTATTGGAAAATATGATGTTTTTGAGATGGATGCAACCTCCAAAGAAAAAAAGAGAGCCCTCGCAGGTATTGCCTATAAATATAACCACAATGTAAAGTTTATTACCAACTACCTACAAGAGAGTGGAGATGCGTTGGATGATACAAAAAAACGTGATGCTGTTATGTTGACAGCTGAGGTTGAGTGGTAGAGGAAATTTTTTAGGTGGTTAGTTAGTTTTTTTTAAAACTAGCTTCTACCATTTGCATTTATAACCAACTCTGCTATAATTCCAACATGAATTACGAATATCTACAAAGCCTAAAATCAAACCATCTAGCCATACAACTTCTCAATGC
>JALTGP010000219.1 GCA_027076905.1 Campylobacteraceae bacterium
AAGCTATTGATTTTTTAACCTCTTTATCTGCAATATCCAATGGATTTTCAGTAGTAGGCTCTAGTTTCAACTTCTCAGAAGCCAATTTAACAATATCTGCGTCAGGTGCAACAGGAGTTTTACCAAAATAACCTAGTACCATACGTCCATACCCTGGTGCTATCTGATTCCACGCACCAAACATAACGTTTGCATAAGCTTGTTGCCAGTAAAATTGACTTACAGGGGTTACAGATGTACCATATCCACCCTTCTCAACAACCTCTTTCATAGCTAAGATTACCTCATCAAATTTATCCAAAGTATCAGCATCTCTCATCATCTGAGTATTCGCTGTCAACGCACCACCTGGCATTGGAGAAAATGGAATAAGAGGAGAAACTTGTGTTGCCTCTGGTGGAATCATGTAATCAGCCAAACACTCTTTTAATCGCTCTTCATATTTTAGAATTTTAGTCAACTCTAAATCACCAAGATTATAATTGGTCCCTTTTGTAGCATGAAGCATGGTCAAAATATCAGGTTGTGATGTCCCACCACTTACAGGACTAGCTGCCATATCAATACCATTCGCACCAGCTTCTAACGCAGCAAGATAAGAGGCAACGGATACCCCTGCAGTCTCATGAGTATGAAGTCTTAAGTGTACATCTTCACCCAAAAGATTTCTTGCCATAGAAATAGTTTCAAAAACTTTATTTGGATTAGCAGTTCCACTTGCATCTTTGAAACACAGACTATCAAACTCAATTCCAGCGTCAAGCATCTCTCTAAGTGTTTTCTCATAAAAATCAACTCCATGAGCACCATGACACCCTGGAGGTAAATCCATCATGGTAATTACCGCTTCATGATTTAATCCATGCTTCTTAATACACTGTGCTGAGTATGCTAAGTTATTAACATCATTGAGTGCATCAAAATTTCTAATGGTGGTTGTCCCATGCTTTTTAAACATTTTGGCGTGTAAGTCAATAAGCTCTCTACTACCAGTATCTAGCATTACTGTATTAATACCACGAGATAGTGTCTGTAGATTTGCATCTGGTCCAACTATCTCTCTAAATCTATCCATCATCTCAAAAGCATTCTCTTGCAAATAGAAAAATAGACTTTGAAATCTGGCTCCTCCACCAAATTCAAAGTGGTTAATACCTGCATTCTTAGCAGCCTCTACTGCGGGGAAAAAGTCATCCATGAGGACACGACCACCAAAGACAGATTGGAATCCATCTCTAAAAGTAGTATCCATCACATCAATATATTTTTTTGCCATCTTATACCTTCATGTTATGATTTATTTTTACGAAATTCTGTTACAGCAGCAATAATTGCAGCCACTCTCTGATTTTCATCATTATCTGTGTTTCCTACTGGAGTAGCAGGTGTTTTTGGAGTATCTTCGGGAAAATACTTTGCGATTATTGAAGCTTGAATCTTTACAATCTGTACTAAGAGTATAAGAAATAGAAAAACTACACTCATTCCTAAGACCATAAATTTCAATGCTTCAACGACATAATTAACTTCAGCCATAAAAGAACCTTCTCATTTATTTGAATAGGTTATTCTAGGCTATTTTTACTTGCAAAAACTTAATTTAACACCTCTTTTTTTTACGATTATTATGTCGTGCTACTTTTTGTTCACCTTGATACTCATCAATCATGTTTTTGACCGAATTTTCATCATATCCAAGATGCTTAGTAAGAGGAGATTTTTCTCCTTTGAGAAGCAGTGTTACTACCCTCTCTACAAACTCATGATAGTCCATATCCTCCATGCTATCAATAAAATCTAATGCTCTCTCATCAATATCAACAGCACGAACTGTTGCTTCTAATGATGGGAAACAATCAACACATGAAGAGTTCTCTTCACCTGATAGATTAATGGTTGCCAATTTCATCTCTGCTCCCACCTCTTTTTGGATACGAGTTAACTCTTTAAACTCAGTTGTAGAGACCAATGTTATTGCTTTTCCACTCTTTCCTGCCCGTCCTGTTCGTCCAATTCTATGCACATAGGATTGGGGGTCAAAAGGGATATGGTAGTTAAAAACATGAGTTACCTGCTTGACATCAAGTCCACGAGAAGCCACATCAGTCGCTACCATAACTTTAACCTGATTACGGCGATACGATTTTATCACCTCCTCACGCTCCATCTGATCTAAATCACCATGCAGACCTTTTGCCGAAAAACCTATCGCTTGAAGATGCTCTGTCAATCTATCCACTTCTCTTTTCATACGACAAAAAATAATACACTTATTTATTTTCTCTGTCTCCAAAAGCTTAACTATTGCCTCATCTCGTTGAGACTCATTAATCACACAATAGCTCTGCTCAATCACATTATTAACAGTTCCCTCATATTCACCCACCACAGAGATAAACTCAGGAGTGGTCAAAATTTCATCTGCCAAAGCTTTAATCGGCTCTGGAATAGTCGCAGAAAAAAGAAGCGTTTGACGATTTTGAGGGATATACTCAAATATCTCTTTAATCTCATCTAAAAAGCCCATATCAAGCATCTCATCAGCCTCATCTAGTACCACTATTTCAGGGTTAAAATTATCAATCTTACCCTTTTTATAGAGGTCTTTAAGTCGTCCTGGGGTGGCAACTATTATCTGTACCCCTTTGTTAATCAGTGCTATCTGTCGTCCATATCCAACACCACCATAAACAGTAATCGTACGAATGCCACAAAAACGCCCAAGATGGTATAGTTCATCACTCACCTGTGTGGCAAGTTCTCGTGTCGGCGTAATTACCAACGCACGTTCAATATCCCCATTGGCAATTTTATTTATTATCGGAAGACCAAATGCAGCCGTTTTTCCTGTTCCTGTGTGGGCTTGTCCCACCATATCTCTACCCTCTTCAATGACAGGTATTACACTCTCTTGAATCGGGCTAGGCTCTTTAAAACCTGCTATTTTTATCCCTTTTAAGAGATCTTTATGAAACGAAAATTCATTAAATTTCAATTTTTCACCTTGCAAAATTATATTATATAATCATCAATAGAATAATTCCAAAAATTATTCTATAAATACCAAATGCAACAAAAGTAAATCGTTGCAAAAAAACAATAAACAGTTTTATAGTAATATACGCCACAATAAAAGCAACCACAAAACCAACTGCAAATGCAGTCAAATCAGCACCCATAAAATCTTTATAGTGCTTTAACAAATCATATCCACTCACGGCCATCATTACAGGTATTGCCAATAAAAAAGAGAACTCCGTAGAGGCTTTTCGACTCACGCCACTTAGCATTCCAGCGATAATGGTAGAACCTGCTCTACTTGTCCCTGGAACCAAGGAAAAAATCTGTCCAAATCCAATCCAAAGGGCTTGACTCCATGTTATGTTGTCTACCTCTTGTGACTCTTTTTTCTCATCTTTGTGAAACTGCTCCACAATGATAAAAACAATACCACCTATAATAAACATATAAGCAACTGTCTCCACAGTGAAAATCTCTTTTATCCAATCTTTCATCAAGAAACCAACTACAGCAAGTGGTAAAAATGCTGAGATAATTTTCTTCCAAAGCTCAATCTCACGTAGATTAATCTTCTCTTTATAGAGCAACATCACCGCCAAAATGGCTGAAAACTGTATAATCACCTCATATGCTTTGACAACAGCACTCTGCTCTATCCCCAAAAACTCACTCGCAACAATCATATGACCTGTTGATGAGATTGGTAAAAACTCTGTAAATCCTTCTATAATTCCTATTATAATTGCTTGTAAAATGTCCATGAACTACTATCCTATATTAATTTATTTTAAAATCTCTTGTTATCTTCTAAAAATTATTATTTTTTATTATCTATGTACCCTATTTAAACGATTTATGAAACTATTTTTAAAATTTCTCTTAAATCTTTAATATCCACACAGTGTGTAGCCGCCTCTCTAAGTATTGGCTTTCCACAAAAAGCTACACGTCTATCGGCATGAGCAAACATACTCAAATCATTTGCCCCATCACCCACAACCAATGTATCCTCTCGACCAATTCCCAAAAGTTTTTGAAGACGCACAATCATATCCCCTTTGGCAGTAGAGTACATCATCTCACCCCCAACAGCACCTGTTAGAAGCCCATTTTCAGCGTGTAAAAAATTGGAAAAATCGGCATCAATTCCCAATTTTTCACACATAGGTTGGGTTGCATCTCGAAAACCACCAGAGAAACAGACCACCTTATATCCAGACTCTTTTAGTCCAGTTACTACATCTTTAGCTCCATTCATCATTGGTAAAACTTTACAGATACTTTGTACTTTTTTATAAGGTAAACCTTTAAGCAGTGCGACACGCTCCACCAATGATGCATAAAAGTCTAACTCCCCTACCATTGCACGTTCTGTAATCCTCATAACTTCATCTTTAAAACCTAACTCATCTGCAAAAAAATCAATGGTCTCACCATCCATTAATGTTGAATCAAAATCAAATACTGCTAATTTCATAATAATTATATTACCTCTTTAAAAGTTTTAAAGAATTATAGCCAATTATCAACTAATATTTAAGCATTTTTCACAAACTAGATTAATATTTAAGTCATATTGATATAATAAATAAAAAATAAAAATGGAGAAAAAAGATATGCGACATTATGGTATCGAAATTTTCAAAGAGCTAGACCAAAGCTTTGAAAAGCAGTTTTTAGAATATGGAAAAATTATCTCTTTCAAAAAAAAAGAGACCCCCTTTTTAAATGGAGAACTGCATAAATACTTCTACATTGTACTAAAAGGTAAAATTAAAAACTTTCAAATCAACTTAGACAATGCAAAAGAGCAGACACTATTTGTCTATCGTCAAGGGGATATGTTTGACACATTGGTTCTTCTTGATGGAAAACCTCATGATGTCATGTATGAAGTACTCGAAAATAGTGAACTCCTTGAGCTTCCTATCACAAAAGTCCATGAGTGGTTGCACAATAATGAGCAGTTCAACCGACACTTTTTCCCTTATATTGCTTCACAGATGCGTCACACAGAGGATTTAGCAAGTGATTTATCTCTCTACTCTACCTCTGAAAGGCTCTCAAAACTCTTACTACAGAATATCAATCCACAAAAAACACACTACTACCAACTTCTCCAAAACCTCTCCAAAACAGAGATAGCCAAACTGCTAGGAACGGTTAGAAATGTGGTTGAGCGTCACTTAAAAGAGTTAGAGACTCAAAATATTATAAAGAATCAACGTAAAAATATTTATGTAAAAGATATGCAAAAGCTTTTAAAGAAGTCTGATAAATTACTTTTAAACTAGAAAAAATTGCATGTCTCCTAACCCAAAAAAAGTAGTTTACACTTTAAACCGATGGCTTTAGCCCAATGCACAAATACTTATTTTACGGTATTTCCAAAGTTATAAGGAGCATACCTTATCCTACAAAGCTTAAATTTCTTTTTAGTGAAATTAAGGTTACACACTTTTCCACTTTTATATCGACGATGATTATGATAAAACATAAATATATTCAGAAACTCCTGTGTGGTTTGATTCCGAGAAGCATCTAAATAGAATCGTAAAATTGAGTTTAAATTCTCAATTGCAGACGAAGCTTGAGTATGCATTCCCACGCAGAGCATGGGAACGAGTCAAAGAAAAAGAAGGGGAAAAAATAATACCCTTAGATAACCAAGGGTATTGAAAAGTAGAAGTTATTTTTTTGCGTCAATATTTAAACCAACTGTAGAGTTTGTCACTTTAGAGTGACCTGTCACTTTAGCAGTAACTTTGTTATTACTAGCATTAACTTTAGCACCTTTAGCTTTTATTTTCATACCAACAACCGAGTTTCTTACTGTTGACTTATCAACGGTTGCATCAACTTTATTATTATTAGCATTAACTTTGCTTGAACTACCAAAAAAACCTGCATTTAGAGAAGCTGTACTTGCGATTAATAATCCTGCTAGGATGAGTGTTGTTTTTTTCATTTTGAATCCTTTATTTGTTTTTATATAGTGTAGTATATCATCCTTGGGTGGCTGTAAAGTGGCATTTTATTTTATTTTAAAAATAAATATAGTTATAATTTTGTAAGCACCAAGTAAACCCCACCTAATAATTTCCTTGTTCCCATCGTCTCGGTGGGAACATATACAAAAATACACATAGAAAATAATCTCAGTATAAATATGCATTCCCACGCAGAGCATGAGAACGAGTCAACAGGGATAAGCACAGAAGCAGGTTCATAGGAGAGACTGATAAACTACAACTACTCTTTTATAATGTATGCTCTTTAACTCTTGTTTTATTTGAGGTTACCAAAACAGCTTGATACTCCAGTTCTCCTTTAATATCAACCTCTTTTTGTTTAATACCCTCTGGAACAGCTTCACTATAAATATTAACCGCACACTGTTTGAAGTTTGGTTCAAATGATTTAGGGTCAAAATCAGCAATCGTTACATTGTTTATCATCTGTTCGCTAAAGTGAAATGGTACAAAACAGTCACCCTCACGTACCACTTCGGTTACTTTAACGATTAAATCCTCCACACTTCCACGGCTAGAGCCTATTTTAATTCTATCTCCACTTTGTACTTTTAACTTTTTGGCATCTTTGGGATTAAGCTCCACCCACGCTTCAGGTGCTAAATCATTAAGCAGAGAGATTGTTTTTGTCTTGGTACGTGTGTGCCACTGCTCTACAGTTCGTCCTGTATTTAGATTTAGAGGGAAATTGGAATTACAACTCTCAGACAAAGGTTTCCAATCCACAGGCAGAAGCTTTGCCTTTCCATCATCGGTTTTACACTCAAACCCTTCGCTATAGAGACGTTTTTTACCCTCTGGATACTCCTCATTACATGGCCACTGAATTCCTCCAAGCTCCTCCATCTTCTCATAGCTCATACCACTGTAATCACAAAGTTGCCCCTCACTTACCCGCTTTATCTCCTCAAAAATCTCTCGACTGGAATTCAGATTTTTAAAGAGTAACTCATATTTCCCCTCAAACTGTTTACTAAACTCTATAACAATATTAGCATCACTCATTGTCTTACCCAACGGCTCAACAGCTTTTTTAGCATAGTTACATCTTCTCTCTGAATTGGTATAAACCCCCTCTTTTTCCGACCAAGTGGCAGCTGAGAAAATCACATCTGCCACCTCTGCCGTCTCACTCATAAAGGCATCTTGTACAACCAAAATATCAAGTTTTTTCAATGCACGTCGCAGTTTTATCTGGTCGGGAAAACTCACAAGTGGATTGGTTGCTGTTACCCATAGAGCTTTTATCTCTCCTCTATCAATCGCATCAATAATCTGTGGATAGGCGTACCCACGTTTTGTGGGGATAAGCTCAGTAGGTACATCAATAATATCAGCAAAGATAGCTCGGTCACTATCACTCGCAAAATTTCGATACCCTGGAATCGAACTGGTAAACCCAAACTCACGTGTTCCCATTGCATTACATTGACCTGTAATTGAGAAGGGACTCGCCCCCTCTTTTCCAAGATTTCCAGTAATAAGTGCCAAGTTACAGATGGCAGATACCGTATCAGTACCAATAGAGCTTTGATTAACCCCCATTGTCCATGCACTCATTGCCCTCTCTGCTGTAGCATACACTTTTGCAAGATTATAAAGCTCTTTGACATCAATTCCTGTGATATACGCCACCTCTTGAGGTGGATAATTTGCCATAATGTGCTTTTTAAATTCCAATCCACCACTGGTTCTCTCTTTGATAAATGTCTCATCTTCCCAACCCTGCTCAAAGATAATATAGCAAAGACCATTAAGGAGTGCGAGGTCACTTCGTGGGGCAAGAGGAACAAATATATCTGCCATATTTGCCGTTTTAGAGTGCCGTGGATCCACCACTATAATTGTAGGTTTTTTCCCTGTTATCTTCTTGTTTTTAGCAATATGAAGCTTTAAAATTGGGTGATTATCTGCAATATTTGCCCCAATAAGTAGAATAACATCGGCGTGAGAAAAATCCTCATATGATGAAGGAGGGCCATCACTTCCAAAGCTCTGCTTGTACCCCATGACAGCACTTGCCATACAGAGTGTGGTGTTTCCATCATAGTTGTTACTCTCTAGTCCCAACTGTACAAACTTACCCAATGTATAAAAATCTTCAGTTAGAAACTGCCCTGTTGAGATACACGCTACAGCCCCTTTTCCATATTTAGCTTGAATATCTTTAAACTTATCCGCGGTATGCTCAAACACCTCATCCCACTCCACAGCTTGAAGCACTCCATCTTTACGAATCATAGGAGCTGTTACACGGTTATCAGCATCCACCATCTCATGCTCAGTTAACCCTTTTGGACAGAGCGTCCCCTTACTCACAGGGTGAGCAGGATCACCTTTGGTATAGACAGGTCGTCCATCTTTAACCCCAATATAGAGTCCACAACCAACACCACAATACCCACATGTACTTCTTACCCACTCATCAGGGGTTTTAAAATTAGAGATTTTTCCAAACTTGGCATCATCTGATTTTTTGTACTTATCGGTCTTTATATCTACGCCTAAAAAATCTTTTATCTTACTTAGCATCTTTGTCCTCTTTTGAGTATAATTGATTCTATTATAGTGAGATTTTTAAATTTTTATAAATTTTTCTTGTATGATTTTTGGGCAGTTGGACAGTTGGAGAGTTAAATTCTCTACCAATCTCCTTTTGGACTCTTATTGGGTGTTGGCACTGCCCCTTCATCTGGAAGCTTGATAATAAAAGTGGTTTTTTTATTAAGAATACTGACCACCTCAATACTTCCATTTGCTGCTTCAATCATATTTTTACTCATATACAGCCCCAATCCTGTCCCTTTTGTCTTATGCTTGGTAGTATAATAGGGTTCAAAAATTTTATTCACAATTGGCTTAGGAATACCTCCTGCATTATCACGAACCGCAATAATAAGTTCATCCTTTTTATGATAAACACGAATGGAAATTTCACCATCCAAAATACCTTTCTCTTCAAAGGCATCTCTGGCATTATTTAAGAGATTCATAATAACATGCTTAAAGTCATTTTCAAACCCTTTATAGGTTATATCCTCTGGACAATCTAAATGAACAATAGTTCGTGACTTCGTCAAGGTCTCTTTGATAAGCATAATTGTAGACTCTATGGTAGCTTTCATATTAAAAGTTTGTGCCAAATCTGAACGGTCAACATAACGTCTAAAGTCCTCAATGGTATTGGATAAGAACTGTATGGAGTTGTTTGCTTTTCGTGCAACCTCTTCAATATCTATCTCGTCATGATTTCCCAATTGGGCTTTGATAAGTGTATCATTCATAATCCACGATATGGTATTGAGTGGTTGTCGCCACTGGTGGGCAATATTCTCCAAAATCTCTCCCATAGAGGCGAGTCGTGCCTGTTGTGTCATAATAGTGTTTTGTCTCTTTACTTTGCGTACGGCATCATTAATTCTTATCTGTAAATCTTCATTAAGAATCTTAAGCTCTTTTGTACGTTGATTAACTCGAATCTCTAGATTTTCAGCCAAACGGTTCAGCTCATTGGCTGTTTTATGCATAATAGAGTAGAGGTTTTTATTGGCAACCTCAAAAGGCGTAATATTTTCACCTGTATACTCATGTAGCTCAATATAGTCACTTGATGACTCGGTAATGGATGCCATAACAAATGTCTGATTATGATAAGTATTAAACTGGTTCTCTTCATTATAATACTCTTGTGAAGTCAAATAACCAAAAATATTATTATTATTGGTTATGTTTGCAAGGTAGTAGTTAATAGGAATTCTAAAACCATACTCATACGAAATACAAGTTCCTATCCATAGTGCCTGAGTAGGTGTTTTAGATAAAAAGTTATAAATCTCCTCTGTTCGGTTCATCATATCATTGTAATTTCCAATGGAGAGTTGCACCATATCTCCTTTTTCTAACCGTTGTGTCGTTTGAAGACATTGTGATATTTTATCCATATCTTGAATCTGTACATTGTAGGAGACATTTCGTTTGGTAATATAGAGTGGTACTTGAAAAAATACTGAACTGTTATTCTCAATATTTGGAAAGTATTTTTTATAAATATTAAGTGCAGGACTATCTTCAATGGTTAAAATTGAAGAGTTCTTTGTTTTCGTAATTTTTTTCTTTTTACCAATAGGTTTCCAATCAAATGCTTGAAAAAGGTTAATGTCCAGATTTTCACCATTCATAAAAGTTAAGATAACCGCATTAAGATATATTCTATTATTATGAAAAATAAAGCTATCAGAACTATAATTAGAGCTATTTGTCGCTCCTCCACCAAATATCTTAAGGTGAGAAAAAATTTGACCCAAATTGTTAATAAGAGAAGAGGTGTGTACGGTATTATAACTTGATAAAATTTGAATCGCTTGGGTATCTGGCTGAAGATTACTCTCTATTTTCAGAATATCAATGCTATAGTCCTCTTTAGCATCTTTAACGTAGTTGGTGTCCATGTCCAAAACTAAAGAGGAGATGGAGCTTGTCTCGAACTCCATAATGGAGATGACAGGGCTTTTATCAAGGTCAGTAACTTGATGGTTCTTATACGAGGCAAAACTCTGCATACCGATAATTGTAGCCTCGCTAAATAGCCCATTTAAATCATTTAGTAGAACCGTTATCTCCAATCTATTATCACTGGGATAATTAATCTCAATTAAAAGCTTTTTTGAATCTTCAATGCTGTTTATTTGACACCAATTGTAAAAATTTTCAAAATCTGAATAGTAGTGTACCAGTTGTCTCATATTGTAGCCCTCTTCTTTTTAATTAAATTTATTTGTAAAAATTTTTGAACCCACACGCACAAGGTTCGAACCACATTTAATTGCCAGTTCATAATCGCCACTCATACCCATAGAGCAGATACTTGCCCCATCTTTTTTAAGTCTATCATAAATAGCATGAGTCTCTTCAAAGCTTGTTTTAACTATTTTGGTATCCTCTGTATTCGCACCAATACTCATTACCCCTTTTAGTCGTAAATTTGGACAATTCTCTTTTATCTGCTGATAAATATCTATTGCCTCTTGGGTTTTTACCCCTGATTTACTCTCCTCATTGGCTGAATTAATTTGAAGAAGTACACTCATTTTTTTATTTTTTGCTTCCAATTTTTTATTTAATGCCTCTGCTAACTTTAAAGAATCTAACGATTGAAACAGTGTTGGACGCAGTTCAATGAGCTTGTTTATCTTATTACTCTGAAGATTTCCAATCATATGCCACTCCAAAGGAAATGCTTCTAAATGCTCCTTACGAGAGGAGAGTTGCTGTACTTGATTCTCTCCAAAAGCTCTCTGCCCCAACTCATAGAGTGTTTTGATGCTCTTTTCATCACTATATTTACCCACTGCTACCAATTTAACAATGTGATGCTCAGAGAGCTTAATTCGAGCTTGTTCTATATTCCAAATAACACTATCTAAATTTTTTCGTAATATCTCTTTCATTTTTTATCCTAATAATCTATTTATATCGTTGTAGACACCTAAAAGCATCAGTATAAGTAACAATGCCCAACCAATAAGAGTAAGCTTGTACATAATCTCCTCATTGGGGCTTTTCTTGGTAATCATCTCATAAAGATTAAACATAATATGTCCTCCATCAAGTGCAGGAATAGGTAAAAGATTGAGTACTCCTAGGTTAACCGAAATTAATGCCATAAAAGAGAGCAAGGCAATAAGACCCATATGGCTTACCTTTTCTGTGGTATCCACAATACCAATAACCCCTCCAAGATTCTCCATAGGGATAAGACCTGATATAAGTTTTTTGAAACTTTGTATAATATAGGTCGAAGCCATTTTCGTCTGCGCATAAGCATAATCTACACCGCCTACTAACCCAAAATTTACAATTTTTATGGCATTCATATCAGGACGGATACCAATAATATATCGTTTAACCTCTTCACCAAACCTATTATGAAGCTTTTCCTCTTTGGGAATGATATTAAAACTGATATAATCGCCCTCTCTAATTACCGTAATATTAATAGGAGTCGCCTCTTGTTTAATATTAGAAGTGATATCCTCCCAATAGTAAATCTCTTTGCCATTAATAGTACGAATGGTATCACCTGCTCTCATTCCTGCAAGATAAGCAGGATTGGAGCTGTTAATATCTCCTACCGTTGAGAGTAACTTAGGCACTCCTATAGAGGCGATGGAGAGATAGATCAAAAAAGCAAGGATAAAGTTTGCCATAGGTCCTGCTAAAGATATAACAATACGTTGCCAAGGTGTTTTTACGCCATAGCTATCATCATCAGAGCTAACTTTGGTAGGGTCACTGTCATCTTGACCTTTCATTTGAATATATCCACCTAATGGAATCAAAGAGAGACTCCATTGGGTCTCTCCTATTTTTTTACTTATCACTTTTTTTCCAAAACCGATACTAAAAACTTCGACCCGTACCCCAAAAAAACGTGCGGCAAGATAGTGTCCTAGCTCATGGAAAAAGATTAAAAAGGAGAAGACCAATAACGATACAAGAAAACCCATAAATATCCTAAATTTTTTGACAGATTATACCAAGCTATTAATTAAACCATAGCGTAAAATTTTTATATTAATTATGTTAGAATACATTAATTCTAAAACAAGGTATAAAAAATGGATAACAGACCAAACAGTAACAATCAAAATCACAATGAAAATAGTGATAATACTGTTATTGAAAATGTAGATTTAAAAGATGACAGAGTAGAGGAGATTACACAAAATATTCTCTCTAAAAATGCTCATGCAAAAAAGTTAATAGATGAGTCAAAAAAGCTTATCTCTAATATAGACAAAGAGGTTTATCAAAGTAAAAATATTATATCTCAACATATTGATAAGTTAAAAGAGGAGAAGGGGAAATTAACCCATACTACCATTTCACACTCCAGAGTTTTATTAAAAAAACTTAACCATCCATATACACAAGAGGATGATTTTGAACCGTTTGAAGTACAACTTGAAACAGCCCATGAAGATATAGCTGTTAAAGATATTGGTTCTGGCTGGTTTACAGGATTGATTTTAGCACTATTAGGAATGATAGCAACTGCATTGGCATGGTTATTTGTCTCAAGCAAAATGACAGATAAAGCTTTTCCACTGGAGGAAATACAAACAGGGGAATTCTTTACTAAAATACCAACAGAAACACTCTTTTCATGGATGGGTGGTAATCCACAAGTTGGAATGGGTGTTATGGGAGTGAGTACCCTCTTAATTGGATATTTAATCTACAAAGTACGTATCTCTATCAGAGAGAACAAAAACTTAAAAATTGCAAAAGAGACCTTTGAAAACTCTAGCAACTATGCTAACAGACAGCAAGAGTCAAAATTTGAAATAGTAAATCTAGATAAATATATTACCGAGATGACTCCTCTAATAGTAAACTATAGAGTATTACTTGATGAGCAAAATGCAAAATTAGAAAGAATCATGCATATTGAAGGAGAGCTAGAAAATCATGCAGAGTACCAACGAACCTCTCAAGAGATAATGGCGGATACAGAGAAACTTATGGAGAGTGTTGAACGTCTTATCTCTATCCCAATAACCAAAGAGGGGAGTATCAATGAGTTGTCTCAAAACACACTTATAGATGCAAGAGTACTCTTCGAGAGTTATCTTTCTAAACTTTACGTTTGACAACTCCACCCCTTGAAAGAGGTGGACTTCACCTCATCACTATCAAATTCAATTATTTTTTCCATTTGTCTATCTCCTCTAGTAGATATTTTCCTGTATACGAGCCTGTCTTCTCATGATTTTTAGCTATATCTTCAGGTGTACCTGTCGCGATAATTAAACCACCCTTATTTCCACCCTCTGGTCCCATATCTATCACATAATCTGCATTTTTAATTAAATCCAAATTATGTTCAATAATGACGACAGAGTTACCCAAATCAACCAAATGATGCAATACTCCTGTAAGCCTGTCTACATCAGCAAAATGCAATCCCGTAGTTGGCTCATCCAAAATATAGAGTGTATTTCCTGTATCTTTTCGACTCAGCTCTTTGCTTAATTTAATACGCTGTGCCTCACCTCCTGAAAGGGTGGTAGCATTTTGCCCAAGGGTAATATAGTCAAGCCCCACCGACATCAAGGTTTTTAATTTAATAGCAATAGAGGGAACAGCTTTAAAAAACTCCATCGCTTCGGTAACAGACATCGCCAAAATATCAGAGATGGATTTTCCTCTATAGAGTACCTCTAGGGTTTGAGAGTTGTAACGTGTCCCATTACACGCATCACACGTTACGAGAACATCAGGCAAAAAGTGCATCTCAATTTTAATCTGTCCATCACCTGTACAGGTTTCACATCGTCCACCTTTGACATTAAAGGAAAAACGCCCTATCTTGTAGCCCCGTAGCTCTGCTTCTTTGGTCTTGGCAAAGAGTTTTCGTATATCATCCATGACTCCCGTATAGGTAGCAGGGTTACTTCTTGGAGTTCGCCCTATGGGACTTTGGTCTAGGGATATAACCTTATCCACTCTATTTAGACCCAAAATCTCAACACCCTCTACTTTATTTACCTTTCTGGCATGGTTTAGTAACTCTCGTGCCACAGGGAGCAGTGTTTGCAAAATAAGAGAACTCTTTCCACTTCCACTCACGCCTGTGATACAGACAAAGTTTTTAAGGGGAATTTTTGCCGATACCTTCTCTATATTATTCACTGTTACATTGTTTATCTCTATCCACTCCTCTTGAGGTCTGTTGTGAATATAAGAGATATCTTTTTTACCAAAAAGGTATTGAGCTGTTAATGTCTTTGCTTTCATCATCTTTTTTCCTGTTCCTGCAAAAACCACCTCTCCCCCATATTTACCAGCACCTGGACCAATATCTATTACATAGTCAGCCGACATAATCGTCTCTCTATCATGCTCCACAACAATTACAGAGTTTCCTTTCTCTTGCAATGAACGAAGTGTGCGTATAAGCTTCATGGTATCTCGCTCATGAAGCCCAATACTTGGCTCATCTAGCACATACATCACTCCCGTTAACCCTGAACCTATCTGTGAAGCAATCCGTATCCGTTGAGCCTCTCCACCAGAAATAGTTCGTGCATCACGCCCTAAGGTCAAGTAGGTCAATCCAACATCATAAAGAAAAAAGAGACGCTCATAAATCTCTTTTAAGACTGAATCAGCAATAAGATTCTGCTGTTTACTAAAATGGGAAAAGTTCTCCCGATTAGCAAAATAGGCATAAGAGTTCTCAATGGACATATCAATAATATCTGCAATATTTTTCCCTTCTATCTTTACTGCTAAAGAGCGAGGTCGAAGACGATGACCATCACATCTATCACACACTTTTTCTGTCATATATTCTGAGAGGTCTTTCTCCTCTTTAAACATATCATGTGCAAACTTAACCACTCCCATCCACTCTCTTTTGAGATTATGACGTTTCCATGTAAATTCGACATCATTTCCTCCCCCATAGAGTATCGCTTTTTGTTGATATGGCTCTAACGATTCATAAGGAGTATCAAGAGGGATATTATTTTCTTCACAATAGGCGTTTAAAAATTTGGTGTAGTAGCTCTTATTAAATCCATACATAATTTTAACCGCACCTTTGTCGATACTAAGTGCTGAATCTATAACCTTTTTTAAATCAATAACATAACGAATGCCCAATCCATCACAAATAGGACACGCCCCCTTCGGGGAGTTAAAAGAGAAGGAGACGGGTTCGAGTGGTTCAAACGAAAGTTTACAATCAAAACAGGCCAGATGTTCAGAGTAATGGATATGTTGTCGCTCCAAACCAAGCTCTTTATAATTTAATATCTCTAGCTCAACCTCACCATAAGACTCTTTGAGTGCTTTTTCCACATCTTGCCCAATTCTGTCTCTGCTCTCCTCTTTAATAACCACCCTATCAATCACCACTTTAATAGTGTGTTTTTTAGTCTTTGAAAGTTCAATCTCCTCATCAAGACGCACCATCACCCCATCTATCATCGCTCTGACATAACCTTTATGACGAAGGGATTCCATCATATCAACAAAAGTTCCTTTTTTCTCTTTGATTAAAGGGGCAGTAATTACTAGTTTTGTGCCATCGGGAAGCTTTAGCACCTCTTCTATAATATCAGAAGCGGCCATAGAGGAAATGGGCTTGTCACACTCATGACAGTGTTGTGTGCCAACTCGTGCAAACAGTAGACGCAGGTAATCATAAATCTCTGTAATAGTTCCCACAGTAGAGCGTGGGTTTTTAGAGGTTGTCTTTTGGTCAATGGCAATTGCAGGGGTTAACCCCTCTATCTTATCCACATCAGGTTTTCCCACACGCCCCAAAAATTGTCGAGCATAAGAGGAGAGTGACTCAATATAACGTCGTTGCCCCTCTGCATAAAGCGTAGAAAATGCCAATGTTGACTTACCACTTCCACTAATTCCCGTAATAACTACCAACTCATTTTTGGGGATAATTAAATCTATATTCTTTAAGTTATTCTCTCTTGCCCCAAAGAGTTTGATTTTCTGATTTTTCATTATAATATTATTATCCTATAAACATTTTTTTTATTAGAATTAAGAGTGCCACGCTATACGTTACAAGTAGATAGAGTTTATGCTCAGATGAAGAGACATGCTCTTTTAACCATATACCGATATAGACCCCAATCAGTGAGGAGAGTCCTACATAGATACCTTTTTCTAAATCTATGATTCCCGTCGATAGTTTCATAAAGAGACCTGCAACCGATGAAAAAGCGACAAAAAAGAGTCCAGCACTAACTGCTTTTTTGATGGGATAGTGTAAAAATCCTGCCAAGATAGGGGTCAATAAAATAGAGCCTCCAACCCCCAAAGAGATAGCAAAAACACCAATGGTAGAGCCCACCATAAAAAGGATTATCGGAGAGAGTATTTTGACCTCATTAGTATCAGATAGTTTGGCAGAAAAAAGTCTGTAAAGGGCAAAAATAAGCAAAGATAAAAATAGATATTGTAAAATTTGTTCAGGTACCATATCAGAAAAATATGCTCCAAATCCACCTCCAATAAAACCTCCAACACCGACCCAAATCCCTTCACCTAAAACCAATGAACCTTTTTTATGGTTTAAATAGGAGCCATAGATAGATGAAAATACCATCTGTACAATAGAGATACCAATAGCTGTTTTAATATCAATACCTAAAAGTATTAATGTAGGAACCAGTATCATTCCTCCACCAATACCAAAAAAACCTGACAACGTACCTACTACCACACCAACTAATATTAAAACTATCTCCATACCCAACACGCTCCAATTATGAAATAAAAATTGAGATTATACCATACTATACTATTTTTCTATTTTTAGATAAAAAATTTTCATTTAAAAAAATAAATGTGGATTATTATTTAAATTTGTTTAAAAAAAAAAGTTAATAAGATTTTTTATTAGATTTAAATATCTACTCTGCTAAAATTATGAATTGAACTTAAAAAAATAGAAAGAAAAGGGTTAATCATGACAAACACTATTGAACTTATAGCAAAAGAGCTCCCAAAGTATAACGGTCTAACTAGATTAGAAAAAGATTTTGGCTTAACACATTTAGAGGAGTGGATACCTGAAAATGGCTATCTTGATACACTTATTGATAAATTTTCTGAAAAATCTTTGGACATTACTCCATTTTTAGAAAAAATTGGTCTCCAGAAATAACTAGCAAATTTTTCTCTTTTATAGGCTTAACAAAAAAAAATTTATATTAACATTGTAGTTTAATATGTTTTCTTTTATAAATAAGTCTAATTAAGATAGTCTCAAAGATTTTTATAATAGCTACAATAGGCTATTATCAGCAACTCTTTTTATTATTTCAGTACGAGGGAGCTGAAGTAATAAAGGCTTTTTATCCAATTTTATCCAATGCAACACATTTACTATCTCATTCTCTTTCATCGCTGTACATCCTGCTGTTCCTTTATTGTTATTACTGCGTATATGTATAAAAATACATGAACCTGCTAGTGGAACTTGATTTTCATTATGATTTACTGTGATACCATATTTATAGAGTCTATTTTTTAACCTCATATGCTCAAAACTCTTATAATCTTTTTTTATAACCGTACTATCTACAATGCGATTATAAAATAGTGATTGACTATCATCCACACAGTGGTCAGTACGTTTATAGACACTATAGGGGAAATCTATCTTGAAATCATCATAACCAAACCCATTACCTAAACTAAATAGCCCAGCAGGTGCTTTGCCATCGCCCTCTTTTTTAATATATTTTGCATTTTTTGGTATCATATGTAAACCAATACCCCAACCTAGACCATTTCTACCCAATATAATCTCTATGGGTTCACCAACCCTTATCCAGTTCTCATCTAGCCTCTCAAACCGTTGCAAGACCCCTTCTCTATCGCTCCAACTGTTTGTTGATACCATCAAAAGCTGTTTGCTCTCTTGTGGTATTACTATCTGCTCACTATTTTCTAAAACAGGTGTGGCTTGACAAGCTGTAAATAGTGCCAAACCTAAAGTTAATATCATTACTCTTTTCATAATGTGATATAATCCTTTTTTAATATTTTTTACGAGGAAAAATCATGGAAAACATAGGAATACTCTCCGTACTTATTCCACTCTTTATCATCGTTATGGCAATTATAACAAAAGATGTGGTCGTCTCCCTTTTATCAGGTATCTTTTTGGGGGAGTTGGTCATTCACCATTTCAATCCACTTACCTCTATTATCGCTCTGCTAGATGGTTTTATCGGACTCTTCGCCGAGGGGTGGATAACCAAAACTGTTCTTTTTGCTCTTTTGGTTGGGTCTATTATCAAGCTCATTACCAACTCTGATGGTGTTAATGGGTTTATAGCGTATGTTTCAGAAAAGCAAAAACGCATAGACTCTCCAAAAGGAGCACTGCTCTTAGCATACTTTTTAGGGGTTATTATTTTTATAGAGTCCTCTATCACCGCCCTTGTGGCAGGAACTATCGCCAAGCCTCTTTGTGATAAAAATGGCGTAAGCCGAGAGAAACTGGCATTTGTTTGTGACTCTACCTCTGCCCCTGTCTGCTCACTTATTCCTTTTAATGGATGGGGTGCATTACTGCTAGGGCTTATCATTACTGCAATAGATAGCAATGTCATCACAGGCGAAGCCCTACCTCTTTTACTAGAATCTATTCTCTTTAACTTTTACTCACTTATCACTGTTATTTTTGTGCTTTTGGTTATTATCTTTGATATTAATATCGGTTCAATGCGTCATGCCAAACCTCATCCTATTCAAAAAAATAAAAAAGAGGGCTTAAAACAAGAGAAGTCGCCACTTCTAATGATACTACCTCTAATGATACTAATTCTTATGGTTCCTATCTCGCTATATTACACAGGTGAAGGAGATATACTCAAAGGTTCAGGCTCTACTTCTATATTTTACGCCGTTATTAGCACTTTACTATTTATCTATTTCTATTATGTTTTAGGAGGACACCTAAGCCATAAAAACTATTTTAACTCTCTCTATGAAGGAATCTCAGATATGATACCCATTGTCCTTATATTACTTCTTGCCTTTCTTATTGGGAATGTCATTAAAGAGTTGGGAACAGCCACATATCTAGCAGATATTATGAAAGGAAACATCTCTCCTTTTCTATTGCCTTTTTTGGTCTTTTTTGTAGCGGGTCTCACATCGTTTTCCACAGGAACTAGTTGGGGAACATTCTCAATTATGATGCCCATTGCATTGGCACTAAGTGCCTCTTTTAATATCCCCATACCACTGATGATAGGGGCGGTGGTCTCAGGTGGTATCTTTGGAGACCACATCTCTCCTATCTCGGATACCACCATTATCTCATCTATGGCAAGTGGATGTAACCACATAGACCACGTCCGAACACAGATACCCTATGCACTTATTCCTGCACTACTAGCCTCTATACTTTATTTAATTGTGGGTTGGGTAGTCATTTGATTTCAGTTATTGTTATTGGAGCAGGTGCAGGAGGTATGATGAGTGCAATCATCTCAGCAAGAGAAGGAAAACACGTTCTTCTGCTTGAAAAACTGCCCAAGATAGGAGCAAAACTAAAAGCCACAGGAGGAGGACGATGTAATTTAACCAACACCCTATCTAATGAAGAGTTTATTGCTAGTTTTGGGCGAGAGGGTCGTTTTATGAGTCATGCAATAGATAGATTTAATGCACAAAAACTTCAACTCTTTTTCAAAGAGATAGGGGTAGAGACCCATATTCCTGATGGATTTAGGGTTTTCCCTGTGGGGCATAACTCCTCAACCATTATTAATGCACTTAGAGCAGAGATGGATAGATTAGATATTGAGGTACTATGTTCTCAAAAAGTAACAAAACTACTATACGAAGATAAAAAAATAAGAGGGGTAAGCATAAAGCCATCAGTTCCTATGATGCAAAAAAGTTTATATAGAGAGAATTGTAATATAGAAAACTTCTATGCCGACAAAGTCATTATTGCCACAGGAGGCATGGGATATCCCGTTTTAGGGGCTGAAGGAGATGGTTACTCTTTGGCACAATCAGTAGGACACACCACCACTACACTCTACCCTGCCATGATGCCTCTAAAAACCAAAGAGCGTTGGGTGGAAAACTGCCGTGCTGATACCATTGCCAAAGTAGAGTTACGCGTAGACATCAAAAAATATAAAAAACTTCATGCCAAAGGGGATTTAATCTTTACTAAAAATGGTATTAGAGGACCTGTGGTATTGGATTTTTCACGAGAGATTACTCCCCTACTCTCTAAAATGGATGAAGTACCACTAATTATGAATCTTACCAAAGGGATGAATGAGGAGCAGATTCGCATTCATTTTAAAAAGGAATTACAAAAAAACCAAAACCACACCACACTCTCTTTGGTAGAGACACTTCTTCCTACTGCCATTAGTATCGAACTATGTCACTTAGCCAAAGCTACAACAGAAAGTACATTGGGAAAACTCTCCCCTCAAGCCAAAGATAAGCTTATTAAACTATTGGCATGGACACCACTAACCATCAATGGTCATGATGGATTTAAAATGGCAATGATAACCCGAGGGGGCATTCCTCTTAAAGAGATAGACCACAAAACAATGCAGAGTAAAATTATAAAGGGCTTATATTTTTGTGGTGAGGTGATGAATTTGGATGGTCCATGTGGAGGATACAACCTTCAATGGTCTTTTGCCAGTGGACATCTTGCTGGTTCTTTTTATGTTTAATCAATTTCTTGATATAATCATTTTATGAAAAAAGATGAACTAGACATGCTTGTTATCTGTAAAAAATGTCACACCCTACACCAAAAAATAGAGATTCATAAAGATACAAAAGCCCTATGTTCCTACTGCAATACCGTTATCTATAGATACACCTCACATCTCTCTAGAAATACACTTGCACTTAGTTTTACAACACTTATTCTGTTAATCGTAACCTTTCTATTTGACATTATGACAATTAATATAAACGGGGTCTACAAATCACTAAATTTAGAGTCACTTTTTATTGTTGTTTTTGGACAAGGATACTATCTAGTAGGGATTATGCTTCTCTTTTTGATTGTTATTTTTCCTGTGGCTATCTTGATTTCTCTTATACTACTTCTTACGCTAATGCACCATAAAAAATCAGGATATACGGTCAAAAGATTACTTATTCTTATTGCCAAATTTCATCACTGGAGTATGGTTGATATCTTTTTTATCTCTATTTTGGTCTCTATGGTCAAACTGTTTGCTTACGCACAGATAGAGTTGGGGGTCTCATTTTTTTCCTTTATTCTACTGCTTATTTTAGATATAATTGTTATCAAGAAAATAAGCTTTAATGAGCTTTGGATACTATATGAGAGTATCTATCTAAAAGATAATAAAAAATGAATAATGAAAAAAAACATAAACTAATTCGATGCCCTATATGTGAGGCAGTTAATATTGATACCGAGGGTGCTATACAGTGTAGACGATGTGAAGAGAACATCTATCCTAAAAAAAATATAAGCTATAACCAAACCATTGCGTTTCTTATTACGGCGATAATACTCTATTTTCCTGCCAATCTCTATCCTATACTAATTACTAAACAGTTGGGGGTCATCCACGAGAGTACTATTTTAGGAGGGATTATGTTACTTTGGCAAGGTGGCTCTTACCCTGTTGCTATTATTATCTTGGTAGCATCTGTTTTTGTTCCACTCTTAAAATTTATATTTATTATATATCTTCTCATCTCAACCAAGTATAATATTAAATCATCACATATGGACAAACACAAACTTTTCTATATCACAGAGGCTATTGGTTCATGGTCAATGATTGATGTGTTTGTGGTAACCATACTCTCTGTTTTGATTCACTTTACAGCTGTAAAAATTATCCCAGGGTCAGGAGCAACGGCATTTGCACTAATGGTATTTTTTACCATGCTATCAGCACATGCATTTGATACACGGTTATTAAAAAAATAAGATTCTAAAGGAGATATCAAAAGTGAGACAATATAACGCACCACGAGTCAAAGAGTCTCGTGGCATACAAATTTTGACAACGGTTTGGTTAGTTCCTCTAATTGCCATGATTATAGCTCTTTGGCTTGGATATCAATACTATGCTAAAATTGGTGCAGATATTCAGATATCATTTCGCTCAAATGCTGGTTTGGTTGAAAATCAGAGTCTCCTAAAAATGCGTGATGTGACAGTTGGTATGGTGACCAAGATATCTCTCTCGGATAATGGAAAAGGGGTGATTATCCAAGCCAGAATGAACAAAGAGATTAGTAACTATCTCAATGACAAAGCCAAGTTTTGGATTGTCCACCCTGATGTGGGTTCTAATGGTATTTCAGGACTCGACACAATTGTCTCAGGCTCCTATATTGAACTTTTTGGAAAAAAAGAGGAGGAGACCACCCATCACTATATTGGACTAGAAGAGCCACCTCTTGATAATGAAGCACGTGGGGAATATTATCATCTATCCGCACCAAACTCCTATAATATTTCAGAAGGAAGTCACGTCTATTACCGAATGATGGTAGTCGGAAGAGTAGAAAGGGTGGGTATCTCACCCGATGGAGGACATATCAATTTTACCATTTTTGTCAAAGATAAATATGTATCTTTTATCAACAATCAAAGTAAATTCTATACCCGCAGTGCATTTAGTATAGACCTCTCGAAAGGAGGGTTAGACATGACATTAGCACCTCTCTCTCAGCTGCTACATGGTGGTATTGCCTTCTATACCCCTATTAATACACTAGAGGACAACAATAGTATTAAAAGGGATAAGGTCTTCTATCTTT
>JALTGP010000220.1 GCA_027076905.1 Campylobacteraceae bacterium
ACCCCATAACCAAAAGGGGTGTTATTGTGGTATTTGACAATCAACACTACAAAATCCAAAAGGCGTTTTTTGCAAAAGTTATTGCTAAACAGATGGAGAGTGATTTAGATATGTTTAGTATTGGTCTCTTTTCGCGAAAAGCTATAGCTAAAGATAAGGCTATGGAGATTTTAGGCGATGTTGATGGGGTTCGGCTTTTGGAGAGTGTGGATATGTATAGGAGGCTTACTGATTATTTAGTTTAAAACTATTAAACAAAAATAAAGAATAAATTATATATAGTTTTATTAAATTAATAAAAAGATTTAATATGGCTATAGATATAAAAAAACTTCTACAATCTGTTGTTGCTCATGGTTCATCTGACCTTCACCTTGTGGCTCGTTCTGAACCACAAATACGTATTGATGGTGCTTTAAGAGCTGTTAATCTGCCTGTGCTAACAGGTGAAGATATAGAAGAGATGACCTACTCTTTACTTACTGAAAAACAGAAGAAAGCCTTTGAAGAGCATATGGAGCTAGATTTTGCTCTTATGCTTCCTGGTATTGGGCGTTTTAGGGCAAACTACAATTTCACACCCCAGTGATTAAATCTCCACTTTTGCTATTTCTCGAATTTAAACCCACTCCTCAAACTCTAACCTAAGCTCATACTCAACAATAT
The DNA here is from genome assembly GCA_027076905.1 of Campylobacteraceae bacterium. Taxonomy (GTDB): domain Bacteria; phylum Campylobacterota; class Campylobacteria; order Campylobacterales; family Sulfurovaceae; genus UBA1140. The sequence goes on from JALTGP010000220.1 coordinate 667, forward strand.
CCAAAGTTAAACCTTTGTTATTAATAGGTTCTAGTATATCCGAAAATTAGTTAACTTTTGTTGGAACTAGAACCTTGTCATAAACCATGAATCCTTGTTAGATTACTATATTTGACAAAATATTTTCTACACTTTCTCCCTATCATCCTCAAAATTCCGATAAACACCTCTTACAGAATCATAATATTTACTCCATTCAACATTATATTTCCACCGTAACAGCCCTCTATAATAGTTATCTAACTCTTTAAACTCATCATCAATAATAGATTTTTTGAGACTCTGCTTATATTTTGGTAACGATTTTATTTTTAGTTTACCCTCATTATGATGCAGATACCAATCAATTAAAATATCAATATGATTATAGGGGATTCTTAGATTAGGATATTTACTCTTTTGATGCCAACCAAAGACAAATTTTTTTTCTATCTTATTGTAAAAACAATTTATAAATTCACCTGTTATTTTTTCAATCTCATTTAAGCCTCTATCAATTCCTCTCTTCATTTCAGAAGGAGTTTTGTACTCTGTTCCAAATAATCTATTTAGGTTATCAATACTTTTTTTGATTGCTCCAACCTCTTTTCCTTCTCTATTTGGTAAGTGATAATATCGCAAATACATCTCATAGATTTTCAGCCCATATTTTGTCTTGAACGCATTGCATATCTCTATGTCGATAGCTGTATATCCTGCTTTTTGTTTCAAAGCTTCCACCATCATATCGTCAAGAATTATCTCTATAAAATTTTGTCCCTCTTTCCATTTCAATGCTCTATGTAAAAATGGAGTAGAGAGCCAAGCAACATCTTTTCCTTGAAATGTAAAATCCCTTACTTGTATGGGTGTTTGCAGTATTGCAATGGCTTTGTATATTCGCTCATCATCTTTACTATGTTTTAAACCAAGCATAGAACGAAGCTCTACCATTGACATTTGAAATTTCGTCCCTTCTCGTTCAAGTTTCCAATAGAGAGCATTGATAAGTTTATCAGGCAAAATAGCCTTCCCACTCTTTGGTATATAGCCATCGGTTAGTGTATTATTCTTTTTTATCGTCAATGATTCAATAATCTTTTTTTTTACATTTTCCATTTTATATCCATTAAATTTAATAATTTACAACATTATACCATTTTTGTTTGATTTGGTGCTTTAACAAATATATTGGTAGTTTGACAAGAAATAGATTTTGAAAGTTGGTACTTTAACAATAAAGGTTGGTAGTTTAACAAAACTATCTCCTTGAAAGTAAGAAAATATGGGGTTTTGGGAGTAGTTTAACTCTTAAGGTTGTATTTCTTTAAATCTGTACAGATGTTTTTATCTTTTTTAACATGTTGGTAGTTTGACAAGAAATTGAAAAAATCTAGCTTATAAAAAAGTAGCTTTTAGTAATCCTATTACAAACGTACAATACGGCAGAGGTTATTGTCATGTTAAAAACGGATGAGATAGATAGAGATTGGCTAAAAAGTTATCTTGAATTGGGTCAATTTTATACCTATTACAATGAGAAACCGTGTAAAATTAGCTACCAAAATGAACTCTTTGCTAAGGTTTATGAAATCAACTCGTTTCTATTGGCTATTGAATTTTTGGATTTGGAACTACACCCCTATACTAGCGAAGCTTTGGCGATACTGATTGAGTTTATTATAGAGCATGATGAAGCGATTATCGAGAAGATGAATCGACCTATATTTTTGGGAGAAAGTCGCTATTTGTATCTAGGAAACAACGCCTTGGAGCAGTTGGGGGTTATCTCAATCATAATATTTAATTAACTCTTAACATCAAATAGTTTATACTTTAACTATAAACTTTAAAAAGGTTAAAAAATGACAGTAACAGCAAAAGATTTACGATTTAATATTTCCATGCTTTTTGATGTATTGAGCAAAGGCGAAGATATTCTTATCACTTATAGAGGTAAAGCAAAAGCAAAACTTATTCCCTACAATCAGCCCTCTTCAGATGAAAAAACAGATACCATCTTTGGAATGTGGCAAGATAGAGAAGAGGATGTTGATACAATAGTTCGTAATATGAGAAAAGGTCGTAATTTTGATATATGATAAACTACTTGATACTGATGTACTTATTTGGTATCTAAGAGGAAATCAAAATGCTTATGACCTTATTCATAGCATTGGAGAGTTTGCTATCTCTGCTGTGACCTATATGGAGTTGGTTCAAGGCATGAGAAATAAAGATGAATTAAGAGCTT
>JALTGP010000221.1 GCA_027076905.1 Campylobacteraceae bacterium
ACCCTTATAACCTATTCAGGTGATTTAGCTTCCACATGATTTTTGTTTTATCTCTATTGATTCTCAATATCTCACTCTATGCTTCCTCTACAGAGCTATATCTTTCAGAAGAGAATAGCTCCTCCATCGACAAAAAGATTAGAGCCTTTGCAGATGAGCATAACTATACCATAGCGTTAAAAAAAGAGAACAGCATAGAGGTCTATTTTGATACATCTGAGTTAACACTCTCTACTCAAAATGGGTTTGTAAAATATCAGCTGGAATCGGAGGCTTTAGCCCAAAATCTTACGAGGCTAAAGCCATCGCTTACTAAAAGTAAAAAAATAAAAAAATCCTATAAGGAATCTGTTCTCTATTTGAGCAAAAACAAAACACTCTTGAGCTATCCTGTCAAACACTATCATACCATCAAATCAATAGAAGAGAAACACTCTCTCCTCTCACTTATTAAAAGAGCAAACAGAGAAGATTTTATGAGCAAACTAAAAGTAAATGGCATAGAGCATCCTCTAAGATTAAAATATCTGTTTAAAATATCAAAATCCACACAGAATTATCAGCTACTTTATAGTAATAAAAATAAAATATCCATTGTAGTTAATCATATTGGGTTTGAACTTATAGAGAAAGATATAATAACTATAGAGAATATAACTCCTATAGAGATAACCAAAGAACTAAACCTAACAGAAATAGAAAATAACCCATATCTTTTCTATTTAAATAACATAATACAAGAGCATCCATATTTCATAACAAAAGTAAAATATCCTTATCTAGTTGAACTGTTAAATGCCATTTTTATATCACTATTTTTAATATTATTTTTCTACATTTTTTCTACACTTTTTTTTATAAACTTTTCTAAAAAAACACTCTGATTTGACTGAATTATCACAAGAATAAGATGCTTTAAGAATATTTTAAAATTTTACATGATATTATTGGGGATAGTTTTATCTATTTCATGTAGCAATGTTTTGAAGTATTAAAATCAAACTATTAATACTAAAAGCGATAGCAAAAAATACTTTTAGATAACTTAAACTAGATTTCCAAAGGAGAAAATATGGCATTTACAAAAACTCAGGTCTCAGAACTATACGTTACACTTATGGGGAGAGCATCCGAAGAAAAAGGTAACCAGTGGTGGCAAGATAATTTTAATGACCAAACAAAAGCAGCCGAAGCAATGTTAGGTTCAGATGCAGTTAAAGCTTATTTTGGCAATACTATTACTGAAGATGCAGATTTTATTGCAAATATTTATAAAAATACACTAAACAAAAGTGCTGATGGTTCAGATAATACAATATCAGACCCAGCTGGTATTGAATATTGGACAGCTAGATTGACAGGTGATACCAAAGGTCCACAACTAAGCAGAGCAGAGATGATTGTTGAGTTTATTAAAGTAGCCAATGACTCTACTACCCCATCTGGTACACAGTTTTCAAACAGAGTATCTGTATCTGACTATGCAGCAGAAAACCTTACCGATGCACCAGAAGGATACAAAGAGGCATTATCATTTCACAACACTGGAGATGAAGGTCTAGTTGTTACAGATACAGCTACAGGTGTTGATGTTGCAGATGGTATTATTGATGCTCTATCTGGTGGTGCAGTTTCATTAACTGAAAATCCAGATACTTTATCAGGAAATATTATTAATGCAAATCGTGTATGGAATCCAGGTGGTACCGATCAACTTAACTCATTGAATGATGATGACAACTTAACAGGTACAGGAGATAATCCAACATTAAATGTAACATTTATAAATGATACTGAAAGTTATGATTATAATATCATGCCAACTCTAAATGGTATAGAAACTGTTAATGTTAATTTTACAGCTGATCTTAATCAAACCATAGATTTACAAGATGCAACAGGTATTACAAATTTGAATGCAACTAGAATTGATGACCTTGCAGCTGGAGGTGCTGTTACATTTGACAATATTCAATCAGTATTGACAACAGCAAGTGTTAGTAATTCAAATGACAATACTGACGTAGATATGATTTTTGACCACAGTGCAGCAGTATTGAGTGGAGATGCCGATGAAGTAGCATTAACCTTAAGTAATATCCAAATGAATGAACTAAGAATTGATGGAGTAACAGAAGGTTATGAAACACTAAACCTAACTTCAACAGGTAGTGCAAACAGCTTAAACTGGCTTACTGATGAAGATATCCAAACTCTAACTATTACAGGAGACCAAAATCTAACTATTGCTGGAGAGTGGAATGCAGCAGGTTCATTGACACTCGTAGATGCTTCTACACTTACAGCTGACCTTGACTTTAGAGTTTCACAAGGTGTTATCAATGCAGCGCCAGATGGAACATCAAGTGGTGATGTGGCATTTACTTTAACTTCAGGTACAGGTAATGATACAGTTAGAGTCTCTGACCCAATTGGTGCAACTGATAAGATTGAACTGGGAGAAGGTTCAGATACATTGGTAGTTGAAGCACTTGCCGCTTCAGCTAACTACACTGCTAAAGATACAACCATTACAGGTGTAGAGGCAGTTGAGTTACTAAACTCTGATGCAGACGATGCTGTAATTGGTTTCTTGGCAGATGAAGCTGATGGTGACCAAACATTCCTACTTAGAAATAATACTGATGGTGCGGGGAACAACACAACATATAATGTTATGAACCTTTCAGAAGTAGAATCAACACAAATCACCATTGAACACTCTGGTGCAAATACTGTAGCATCATCAAATGCATTGGCTGACAATATTGTAAATCTTGATGTGGCAGAGGGTGTAACCGCGGCAGCTATCACTATCGGTGAAGGTGTTAATACAGACCCTGGATTTAACTTCCAACTCTATACAGATAGTGACATCTCAATCAAT
>JALTGP010000222.1 GCA_027076905.1 Campylobacteraceae bacterium
ACAAATTTTGGATTTGTTTTGAGCATTCTCTGGTATCGCTCCTCTGTGCTACTTTGGTTCTCTTCCAAACTCTTATCATAGCTATCAAGCCAATCAATCATCGGATTGTGAAGCATTACAAGTCTCTCTTTGCTCATTAGTATCAATCTTATTGTTTATTTATATTTTATATTGTTTTTATTTTTACTCTTTTTTTACTAAATATCTCTTTAACAAGCCTCTTCAATTCATCCCCGTCTAAGAGAACGGGGTTTTCTTGAATATTATTTTATTTTATTTGATTAAATTTTAATATAAATTTTATTATTTTATTTAATTCAGATTCAGATTTTTTTATTGTATAATGTTAAAAAATTTTTATATAGAATAGGATAATTAAAATGAGTAAAAAAAGTTTTTTAAAAAGTAAAAAGGCTGAGAGTGCATACTCTAGGTTGGGTTTTGTAGAAAAAAAATTTATAGATTTGAGTTTAAGTACACTGTTGCTTATTGTGACCTCACCTGTTATTTTATATTCAATTTATCGTATTAAAAAAGAGTCTCCTGGTGCAATACTGTTTACTCAATCAAGAGTAGGGCTTAATGGAAAGAATTTCACTTGCTATAAGCTTAGAAGTATGCATGAGAATAGTGTGGGTAATCTTTATACCCAAGATGATGATAGTCGAATCTTCCCTTTTGCTCACACTATGAGAAAAATGAGAATAGATGAGTTGCCTCAATTATGGAACGTAATTAAAGGAGATATGCATCTGATTGGACCTAGGGCAGAGTGGGATATCTTAGTTGACAAATATAAAGAGTCTGTTCCTGGGTATGAGCAGAGACATTTGGTTCGTCCTGGTATAACAGGTCTTGCTCAAGTTTCATACCCTTATGGTAAAAACAGTTATGATGCAAGAAAAAAATTAAATTATGATTTAATATATATTAAAAAATGGTCTTTTGGCTTAGAATTAATGGTTATTTTAAAAACTATTCAGGTAGTTTTAGGTAAAAAAGGTCTGTAGATGATGAAAAAAGTTTTACTTGTATTTGGAACACGACCAGAGGCTATCAAAATGGCTTCGCTTGTTAAAGCGTTTGAAAAAGAGTCCTCTCTTACTCTAAAAGTTTGTGTTACAGCACAACATAGAGAGATGCTTGACCAAGTTCTTGAAATTTTTGATATAAAACCTGATTATGATTTAAATCTTATGAAATCAGGACAAGACTTGTATGATATCACATCAAATGTACTTTTGGGTATGAAAAATGTATTGGATGATTTTTGTCCAGATGTTGTACTTGTTCATGGAGATACTACCACCACTTCTGCTACAGCACTTGCCACTTTTTATCAAAAGATAAAATTAGGACATGTGGAGGCAGGGCTTAGAACCAATAATCTCTATAATCCTTGGCCAGAAGAGGCAAATAGACAGATTACAGGAGTGCTAAGTGATTATCATTTTGCACCAACTAGAAACAGTCAGGAGAATTTACTTCGTGAGAATAAAAAGATAGAGAGTGTAATCGTTACGGGAAACACGGTAATAGATGCTCTATTTTATGTACTTGAAAAGATAGAAAAGAGTAAAGAGTTAAAAAATAGCATCATATCAACCATAGAGATGCAATACAAAATAGATAACAGTCGAAAAATAATTTTAGTAACGGGACATAGAAGAGAAAATTTTGGTCAGAAATTTATTAATATCTGTGAAGCTTTAAAAACTATCGCTTTAAACAATAGAGATATTGATATCGTTTACCCTGTACACCTAAATCCAAATGTACAAAAACCAGTAAAAGAGATTTTATCCAATATTCCTAATGTCTATTTGATAGAGCCACTTCAATATGAACAGTTTATCTATCTGATGAGTAAATCTTATTTTCTTATTACTGATAGTGGAGGAGTACAAGAAGAAGCACCCAGTTTGGGTAAACCTGTTCTTGTTCTTAGAGATACTACAGAGAGACCAGAAGCACTGGAAGCAGGTACTGTTAAATTGGTAGGAACGAGTAGAGAAATTATTGTAAAAGAGGCTCAGTCTCTTTTAGATAATTATAGTGTTTATGAAAAGATGAGTAAAGCACATAATCCTTATGGTGATGGTAAAGCATCCAAAAGAATAGTAGAGTTTATAAAGAAAGGTATATAGTGAATAAAAAGATATCTGTGATTGGGTTGGGATATATTGGTTTACCAACAGCAGCCCTTTTGGCAAGTCGAGGTTATGAGGTTCATGGTGTTGATGTAACTCAAAGTACGGTTGATACAATTAATCGTGGTGAGATTCATATTGTTGAACCCGAGCTTGATGCATTTGTTAAAGAGGTAGTGCTTAAGAGTAAAAAATTAAAAGCCTCTACCCGTTATATAGAATCTGATATTTTTATTATTGCTGTACCTACGCCTTTTCATAAAGGTTTTGTACCAAATATTGATTATATTATCTCTGTTACAAAATCTATAGCCCCTTTTTTAAGAGAGAACAATATGATTATCTTAGAGTCAACCTCTCCCATTGGTACAACAGATAAAATAGAAGCGTTGTTAAAAGAGGAGGGGGTGGATACCTCAAAACTTTTTATATCTCATTGTCCTGAGCGGGTATTACCTGGGAAGATTATGTGTGAACTTGTTGACAATGACCGTATTGTCGGTGGTACAACCATTGAAGCGACAAAAATAACAGCTGAGTTTTATAGAACATTTGTTAATGGTGAAGTTTTAGAGACAGATGCAAAAACAGCAGAGATGGCAAAGCTTACAGAGAATTCTTATCGAGATACCAATATCGCTTTTGCAAATGAGCTTAGTATTTTGTGTGATAAGTTTGGTATTGATGTTTGGGA
>JALTGP010000223.1 GCA_027076905.1 Campylobacteraceae bacterium
AGATAACTCATTAAAGTTGATAAACCTTTATATTAAAATTAGTGTCGCTAGACCCAAAAAACTGAAAAAACCAACCATATCTGTGACGGTTGTGAGTATGACAGTACTGCCAATGGCAGGGTCAATATCCATCTTTTTCAAAAAGAGAGGAATGGTTGCCCCAAAGAATCCTGCCATAAAAAGATTGATGAGCATGGATAGGGCTATAACCAGACCTAAGTTTTCGATATTGAACCAGAGTGACGCGATTACTCCTATGATTATAGCAAATAAGAGTCCATTTAATAATGAAATGCTTACCTCTTTCTTGATAATTCTTGATGCATCATCCGAAGATATATCGCCAAGAGCGAGTTGTCTAACGACCACTGTTAATGTTTGTGTTCCTGCATTTCCTCCCATTGAAGCAACAATTGGCATCAAAATAGCCAGTGCCACAATGCTGTCGAGTGTCTCTGAAAAAAGACTAATAATCAAAGAAGCTCCAATGGCAGTCATAAGATTAAGACCAAGCCATGAGGCACGTTTTTTACCCGATTTTAGTATCTCTTCATCCTCTTCTGTGTCATCATTTAATCCTGCTAGACGGTACATCTGCTCGGTCGCGTGTTCATTAATAATGTCCACAATGTCATCGGAGGTGATTCTTCCAATAAGTGTGCCATCTATAGTAATAATGGGCATAACAAAAAGGTCATACTCTTGAAAACTATTGACAACATCTCTAATATCATCTCTATCTAGGGCAACAATAGGTTCATATTTTAATTCAGAGTTTTCAATATTTTCATGAAATGTCTCTTTGAAATTAAATGTTAACAGGTCATCAAGGTCAATACTGTGAATTAATTTATTATGTTTAGTAGTGATAAAAAGATTATGAACATTCTCTAACTCATTTGATTTTTTAAGTTTTGAGAACCTTGCAATAACATCATAAACTATTTCATTTTCAAAGGCTGTAAAAACCTCTGTTTGCATATATGCTCCTGCTTCATCCTCATCATAAGATTGAATGAGGGTAATCTCTTTTTGGTCTTGATGGTCAAGCTTATCAAAGACCAAAGAGGCTTTCTCTTCATCATGTTCATGAAGCTCTTGCATAAAGGAGACTTGGTCATCACTCTCCAGTTCTCCCACGGCAGTTGCCAAATCATGTATGGCAAAGGACTCTACCATATCATCAAAGTATCGGTCAGGAAGTTCTAGTGCAATATCACCTAGAAGATTTTTTGGTATTAGTTTTATGGCTTCTGAGAATTTCTCCTCATCATACTGTTTAAGGATAGAGACAATTTCAGAGAAGTGAATCTCTTGCTCATCATGAGAGTTTAGGTAATTTTTTAAGAGGTGCATGGTAACTAAATCCCTTCAAATTTTGAGGGATTATAGCTTAAGAATGGTTCTATTTTAATTTAACTTTGGCATACATTCCTGGAAAAATATTTTTATTGCCCCTGTCAAATATAATTCTCATGCCTATTTTGTGTGTCATTGGGTTGGCATCAGGGACAATTGCTTTGATAACTCCAATAGTTTTATACTCTATGGAAGGTATCTCTACAGGAATTCTCATGCCTACTTTTACTTGAGATATGATACTTTCTGAAACAGATACCGAAATTTCTAAATTTTCTGTATCTACTAGCATTATGGTCAACATTCCAGGCATAACCATGTCGCCTACTTTAATATTACGTTTGACAACCACACCATCAGAGGGTGCTTTCATCTTTAGATAGTTAAAAACAGTTGCCATCTGTTTGGCTTTTATAGAGGCTTGTTCGACCATAATTTGTGCAGCGGCTAACATTGAGGTTATATTGTCAGCTTGTGCTTCCATGTCATCAAAGTCAGGCATAGAGAAGTTTTTGTTTTTTTTGAATCTATCTTTTTTTTTGTTAAGATTTTTTAGTTTGGTTCGCCAAAACTCTACGATTATTTTTGATTGTTCAAGCATAAGGTCAGTTTGAGATTTCATAATATCAAACTCAGCAGACTCCATCTCATAGAGGTTATCTTCTCTTTTTACCTTGTCTCCAATTTTAACAAATACCTTTTTTATATAACCCATATATCGGCTACCAATCATTTTCTGACCATCAGAGACTACGGTACCTGTTAAGACAATCTCTCCAGCATTGACTACTCCTATGAGTAGAAAGGTTACAATTAATAGTTTTTTCATTTTAATTTAACAATTCACTTACCATTTACGTAAGTTTACATGACATTTTAGACATTGTAGGGTGATTTTATGATATGCTTGAAGTGCTTGTTTCGGGTCACCTGATGCAAATCTATCCTCCACTTCTGTGGCTTTATTTTTGATTTTTTTCTGTATTTTACGGGTCATTTTTAAATCATTATTTAACCACTGTTCATAGATATCTTTGTTGTTTATCTCTGAGTCAATAGGACGTACCAAATCGATGGTTGCTGAAAGTACCTTCACTCCATCCTTTACTATATCAATGTTATTGTAGAAAAACCCCATCTGTATATCTTGCATGGCTTGTGCCATTTTTTGCATATCAAGAATTCTGTCTCCTTGATTATATCCTCCAGAGAACCCACAGGTAACGGCAATCATTGGTATTAGTAGCAGTTTTTTCATAATCTTTATCCTTGTATTTAAATATATTTTTTTAATTATATCAGATTATCTTTAATCATCAAGTAATATTGATTAACGTAATTTAAATTTATAATTCGAATTTATCCTTTTTTAAGTATTACTTTAAATATAAATTGCTAAGATTCAATTATCAAAACGACATAAAGGATAAGTATGAAAAAAATTATAATTGCAAGTGC
>JALTGP010000224.1 GCA_027076905.1 Campylobacteraceae bacterium
TTTCATTCCTACCGTATCTTCTTTTTCACTGTACAAGTCTGTTTTTCTTAAACCAAGAACCGACTCTGTAACTACCTTTTTATTACCAAGGTCATCTTTTGCTAATCTCTCTGGAGTATCAATTTTTTCATTAATATCTACAACACCTTTTGCAGCAGGTGCTGCTGCTGGAGCATCTGTTTTAGCAGCAGGAGCTTTAGCACCACCACCTGTAATCTCACCAGCAATGGCTTCAATATCAGCATCAGAAAGAGCAGCAACCTGACCTTTCATCATGCCCTTCATTGCACCACCGTAAGAGCCATCTTTGTACCCTTTAAGGGCTTTTACAATATCTGCTTTACTTAAATCTTTTACTACTTTAGATTTACCCATAGCTTTTTTCTCAAAGGTTGCACCGTGACACCCTTTACACCCTGCTGTACTTGCCCCATAAAGTGTTGGAGCCAATAGCGAAGCTAAAGCAATTACTTTTACAATTTTTGTCATTTTCATTCCTCCTTAATTGTTATTAATTCTCTTTTTTTGCAATTCTCTTTTTTGCAAAAGAGCGTATACTAAAATTTAGAGCATCATCGCCACAGACATCAATACAGCGACCACAATTGGTACACTCTCCGTCTGTAACTTGAATACTCTCTTTGTTCACCATATGCAACACATGATTTTCAGGACAAACTATTTTACATTCCATACAGTTTGTACATGCTTCATGGTCATGGTCAACCCTAATCAAACTTGTTTTCCCGATAATAGAGTAACTCGCACCCAAAGGACACAAGTGACCACACCATCCATTTTTAACGCCAAATAAATCAAAAAGAAAGATTGCTAAAACAACAGCAATCCCTGAACCAAAACCAAAGACAATACCTCTTTGCATGATGGTAATAGGACTTAGTACTTCAAATGCAGAGATTCCTACAATAGCTGAAACGATGAGACCCAATACCATTATCCAGTACCGAGTATTACGTTTTAAAAATCTGTAATTTACCTCTTCCTTATCAAGCTTTAGTTTTCGTCTTAGCCAATTGGCCAAATCTGTCACCATGTTTATAGGACAGACCCAAGAACAAAAAGCCCTACCACCAACAACCATATAGAAGATGGTGATTATCAATGCACCTAAAAGAACATCTGCACCCAAAACAAACCCTGTAGACAACACTTGAAGCGTTGTATATGGGTCAGCCAAGGGAATAAACCCCATAAGCAAAGATGAACCAAAAGTTCCAGCCAACATTTTCCAACCATAAGCATTGGCACCAAAGTACAATACCAAAATGATTACCTGAGTCACTCTTCTAAGAAGTAAGTATTTAATGTTATTCATTAGTATAAATCTCCTGAGTTAAGATAGTCAGATGAACTTTGACTTGAACGCTCTGTTGTTGTCTCGATGGCTTTTGCATTCCCTACACGCTTATCGTCTTCTTTATCCCAACCTTTAACATAGTGGTCACCAGCTTTACCTTTTGAAACTTCGTTTGGAAGTACAAAAATAGCAGGTTTTTCTGTGACACAAGCCTGTTCACAAAGACCACACCCTGTACAAGCATTATCATTAACGATGGGTAGCATAAATGTATGTTTCCCTGTTCGCTCATTTCTATGCATCTCAATGGTTATGGCATCACCTAAAAGAGGACAAGCACGATAACAAGCATCACACTGAATCCCCCAAAAGGCAATACAAGACTCTTTATGTACCACAGCCAATCCCATAGAAGCCCTGTTTATATCAAGCTCTCCCTTATCGTCAGATACTAAGAGTTGGTCTAAAGCTCCAGATGGACAGACAGGAACACAAGGAATATCTTCACACATATAACAAGGAACTTCCGTTGGTATAAAGTAAGGAGTACCAATCAACTTATGGTCTCCACCCTTTGCCATCTTTAGTGTTCCCTCTTTAGGAAGACCTGTCTCTTTGTCTAGGTTGGTTTCTCTATTTTGACACGCTTCGGCACATAAACCACACTTTATACAAGCACTTAAAAAGTCATTCTCTTTAATCGCTCCAGGTGGTCGCAGTACCAATGGCGATGCTTTTACCTCATCGGTATAGCCACTCCACAACAATCCACCAAGAGCTGTAAGACCTACGCTTTGAAGAGTCGTTGCCATAAACTTTCGTCTGTTGTTGTCGGAGTTAGCCATCATTTACGCCTTATAAATCTTAACTGCACACTTCTTGTAATCTGTCTGTTTAGACATTGGACAAGTAGCATCAAGACATACTTTGTTAATAAATACTTTTTCATCAAACCATGGTACAAATACCAATCCTTGAGCAGGTCTGTTACGTCCTCTTGTCTCAACTCTTGCTTTTACCTTACCACGACGAGACTCAACCCAACAAAGTCCACCTTGTTTAAGACCTTTGGCTTTAGCATCTTTAGGGTTCATGTAACATAACGCTTCTGGAACAGCACGGAAAAGCTCTGGAACTCTCATGGTCATTGTACCTGAGTGCCAATGTTCAAGAACACGACCTGTACATAACCAAGTATCGTAAGTTTCATCTGGCATTTCAGGAGGATCCATGTATGGTCTAGCAAATATCTTCGCTTTGTTTGGAAGAGCTTTTTTACCCAGCTTCTTATCAGGTGCAGTTAAGCTACCTTGTAAAAGATTTTTCGCCAATTTACCGTAGAATGCATGAGTGTTATCTGTTCCTTCTGCTTTAACAGCTTTTGCTGCGTATGGGTCATACTTAACATTAAATCTCCACTGTGTCTCTTTACCATTAACAACTGGCCATTTAAGTCCACGTACTTTATGGTACATATCAAATGGAGCAAGGTC
>JALTGP010000225.1 GCA_027076905.1 Campylobacteraceae bacterium
GTCAACCTTGGCAAGTTTTTCAAATATTTCAGAAAAATGCTCTAAGCCCTTTGAGGTATTGACACTCTCCAACTCAAGCATTAAAGAGCGAATCAGTATGTTCTCTTCTAAGTAAGTACGAACAGGGTGTCCATCAGGAAACTTCCCCTCAAATGGAGATGGCTCATTGTTTAAAAATTCACTCATTTGGATTGTCCTTGTTTTTATTGAAGAGTAACCGAATAAGTGGAAATTTTTGTTGAGTTAAATCAAGTGATTAATAATAGATAGGCTCTTTAAAAAAACGCTCATCTTTACTATTCACAAAAAAAAGTGTCGGGAAAGTTCTTGAATAAAACAGCTCAATAGGGTAAGTAAGCTTTCCCTCATAGGTAATAATAACAGCTATATATTTTTTATTTAACTCATCTACCTCATCAGAGTTCATAAAATGCTCTACAATAACCTCATTGCAACGCTTACACTCCTTTTTTACAAGTAGAACCATCATCGGTTTCTTCTCCTCTTTTGCCTTTTGCAAAGCTTTATCATAATCTCCAAGCCATGAGATATGGTTTGCATTAATAGACGATATAAGAAGAAGTAAAATAAGTGGTGTTTTCATAACTACTCTATTTTATACTCGACCAACTCACCATCAAGAGTCTTTAAGAACTCTACCACCTCATCTATCTGTTTGGGTGTGAACTCATTTCCAAGTTGATATTTGCTCATGATTCTGACCACCTCTTTTAGCTCCTTAACTGCTCCATTATGAAAATAGGGAGCTGTTTTTGAGATGTTTCTAAGTATTGGCACTCGAAACTTTAATCTGTCATCTGCACCAAGAAATCCACCCCTATTTTCAAAAGGAAATGGACTCGCTTTGATTCGTAAATTTGGCTCAAGTATCATCCCCATATAGTCAGAGAGATAGCGTCGAAGAGGAAACGTTTGAATGCTCTGTCCACCCACCGACATACCTGTATGGCAACCTTTGCACCCTTTGGTTAAAAAGAGTGTCATCCCCCGTTTGGCTTTGGCACTAATGGCAGAGTTGTTCCCATCTAAAAATCTATCATAATCCCCATAGGTCAAAAGTGTTCTCTCATAAGCTCCAATGGCTTTTCGGACATTTTCAAAACTTATTGGTGCATTAAAAACCTCTTGAAATTTGCTAACATATTTGGGTAGGGCATCCAATCTTTGCACCACCTCATTGGGCTTCATGTTCATCTCAAATGGTGCTTGAATAGGTCCACCTGCTTGTTCCTCTACATCTTTAGCCCTACCATTCCAAAACTCTGCCTTTGCAAGAGCCGAATTTAGCACAGTAGGTGAATTTAAATGAAAAGGGTTCGCCAATCCTCGATGACCAATCGCCACAGCCAGATTGTCGTCTCCTCCTTTGTCCAATAGATGACAAGTAGCACAGGCTATATCTTTATCTTTTGACATTAGTTTCTCATTAAAAAGCTCTTTCCCCAAAGCAATCTTTTGAGGAGTCATACGATTTTTAGGATTATCTAGCACGTTTAAAAGCTCATCGTATCTCTTAGGAATGGGCAACATATTGGTCGAAATGGCTTTTTGTCGTAAAGCATCGTCTGTAAAGATTTTTACCTCTTTAGAGGGCAAAAGAAAAGGCAATAGAGCTATAAAAATAATAACAAAAAGAGTAATGGTTACAGGGTGCAATAGTTTTTTCATGATGAACTCCTTATCGTTATCATAGGATAAAGTTATGATAAATACAATAGCTTTTTAGCAGAGGAGGAATTTTGTTTTAGCAGGAGAGGGATTTTTTACTTAAAACTCAACTCACAAACCACCTGTGCATGGTCACTTTTGAGAATATGTGTTTTTGTATGCTCATGTAGATGCTCATCAAAAACGGTATTGTCTGTTACTTTGGCTATATTTTCACTGTTATTTTTCTCAAAATGATTCGATATAAAAATGTAGTCCAAGACATTCCCTTTACCTAAAAAATAACTGGTAAATTTTCGTTTTTGCTCTTTTTGTTCGGGGTGAGGGTTCTCTATGGGTTTGGTGTATTGGTAAGAGGCATCGTGCAAAAGGTAGCCCTCTAGGCTCTCTTCATCATGGTAGCTATTGTTGCTAAGGGCATCAATAGAGAGTGAAAATTCTTTATCATTTAGGTCACAAAGCAGTACGATGGGCTTGTTTTTGACCCTTTTCATGTTAAAAAAGAGTGACGATGCCTCACATAATCGTTGATGTAAAGAGGTGGATTTTGTTCCCTTTAATGCTTTAGCTACAGACTCTTTTTTATGTGTTAAATCATGCTCTTCTTTAAAAACATATTCAAACTCATTAAGTCGGTTTGATTTCAGATGTGCCACATAGACCACAAGCTCAATTTTGTTAGGAAGCATAATGGTGGCTTTTATGGGAACTCTTGCAAAACCATAATGACCTATAAAGTTGTGTTTTTTAAAGGTAGGAATATTTACTTTTACTCTTTGAGTTTTTACGATGGGGTATTTTGAAGCAATGGCTACGGTCGTACTGGTAAAGGTTTTTTTGGTCAGTTTTGCCACATCTACCGTTTCAAAATAGTCAAACCCAAGCTCTTTAACCAGACACGCTAAGGCATCTTGAGAAAAGACCTCTTGAAAGCCAATAATATCACAATCCATTTTTAAAATTTGACTTTTTATCCATGTGGTTTTTTCAAGCCACTGCTCTTGACTAAACCTCTCTTTTTTTGTATACCAAGAATAGGGTGGTTCTACAAACTGAAAAAGGTTAAATGTTCCTACTTTTATTTTCATGGCGTTAGTATAGCT
>JALTGP010000226.1 GCA_027076905.1 Campylobacteraceae bacterium
TTAGAGAGCCATTTAGAGAAAACTTTTGTTGATTTTATTTCATACATAAATTATTGTATCTGTTTAGATACAAAATGTCAAGGTCTTTTCATTTTATGAAAAAAGACAACACATTCGGAAACGGAGGCTTCAGCCCCGAACAAGAAAAGCAAAGAAATTATGGCGAGGCTGCCCATCGGAAATACCCTTGGGGTGAAAGCCATCGGTTCCGAGTGTGCCGATTTTTTTATGGAATCGGCGTGTTTCCCCTAAAGGGATTTCCGTTGGTCACACCCGAGAATATAAACACCATAATAACTGTTCGGGGCTGAAGCCTCCGATTCCGAAAGGTGGCAACTTTTTTAGAAATTGGCATACTCGGAACCAATGGCTTTAGCCTCGCTATGTTTAAACTTCTTCATAATAAAGAAAGAGCAATATTAAAATCTATGATTAATGATTTAATTGAGGGTGATAAGTTAAGTTTAGTAGGAGTACAATAACTTTACATCTTTTTTAATGCAATGAAAAAAAGAATAATCCCTCTACCCATTTGACAATCCACCCATATTTATATATAATAAAAATACATTTATATAAAAGGAGCTAAAATGTACAGTATATCCATTGGAGAACTTCAAAAAAACATCTCACTTTTAACCCAACTAACCGATGTTTTTGCCATTATTGACAAACGAAAGAACCAAAGAGTGGCTATTGTTCATCCTATTAAAAAACACTCTATCATTGGTTCAATGGCAGGAAAATATAGAGACCGAGTCACAAAATGTGATGACCTAACAACTGCAAAAGAGTTAGCAATGATGGAAATGATGGGAGAAAAGTATGGTTTCACTAATTGATACCAATATTATTATCCGTTTTTTAGTTGGTGACCATGAAGAGCATTTGAAAATCGCAACAGAAATATTTAGACAGGTTGAAAATGCAGAGATAGAGGTAGAGATACTTGACACTGTGGTCATGGAAGCTCTTTTTGTTTTGATAAAATTTTATAAACTCCCAAAATCAGAAGTGATAGCAGACCTTAAACGGCTTATTGCTTTACGTGGGGTGGTTGGAGACAAGATTTTACTCATAGAGACACTTAATATTATTGAGGATAAAAATATAGATTTTGTAGATGCTCTTATTTGTGCGAAAAGTAGATTACAAGGGTATGGAAAATTGAGCTTTGATGCTGATGTGAATAAGAAGTGTTGAAAATAATACAAAAAATCTACCAAATAGACGCATTCGCTACCAAAACCTTTGAAGGAAACCCAGCAATGGTTTGCCCTTTAGACAGTTGGCTAAGTGACAAACTCATGCAACAAATAGCAGAGGAGAACAACCTCTCAGAGACAGCCTTTTTTGTAAAAGAAAACGAGGTTTATAGTTTACGATGGTTCACCCCTACAACAGAGGTAGATATGTGTGGTCATGCTACTTTGGCTTCTGCTTATGTGTTGTTTGAGTGTTTAGATTATGAGAAAGATACGATAGTTTTTTCTACAAAAAGTGGAGCGTTAAAAGTTTGGAAAGAAGACAATCGTTATGTGATGGACTTTCCTATTCAATCCATAGAGTCTTGTGATATTTCAGAACAGATAGAAAAAGCCTTTGGTGTTAAACCCATAGCTACTTTTGCTTCTATGGATTACATTGTAGTGTTTGAAAATGAAGAAGAGGTAGTAAATGCCAAACCAAATTTAGCACTTTTAAAAGCCTTAGATTTACGAGGGGTTTGTATTACTTCTAAAAGTAAAAAGTATGATTTTGTCACACGCTTTTTTGCACCAAAGTATGGCATAGATGAAGACCCTGTAACAGGTTCTGCTTTTACTCAGTTGGTCTCATATTGGGCTGAGAAATTAGGTAAAAATATTTTGAATGCGAAACAAGTCTCAGCGAGAGGTGGCGAGGTTCATTGTGTGGTTAAGGGTGACAGAGTAGAGATGAGTGGTGGGGCTGTGATGTATTTGGAAGGTGTGATTAGTATTTTAAACGAAGAGGAAATATGATAAAAATGAAAAAAACAACAATAGTCTACTTCACACATACAGGTGTAACGAAACAATTGGTTGAAGCTTGTAAAAAAGGATTGGAGTCTGCTAACGTAGAGGTACAAACGCATCAAATTTTAGGAAAAGAGATTGTTGAGGGAAGATTTTCAAATCAAGCACTTTTTGAAACTCTTTTAGAATCTGATGCCATTGTTTTTGCTACCCCAACTTACATGGGTTCGGTCTCAGCTCAATTTAAAGCGTTTGCAGATGCTTCAAGTGAATATTGGGGTGAACAAAAATGGGCAGACAAATTGGCAACAGGAATGACTTGTGGTTCAGCCATGAATGGCGACCAATCAAGTACTTTGGCGTATATGAATACATTAGCCAATCAACACGGAATGTTTTGGGTTGGGCTAGATTCAGCCTATGGATTTAAAGACCATGGGGTTAATCGTATGGGTTGTCAACTGGGCGTTGTAGCTTGGGCAGAGCAAGATGGTGTGGCAGATGAACGAGACAGATAAACTGCTTTTTATTTGGGTACTCGTTTGGGGAAGGTTTTGAAGGCGTAACAAACAATGAATAAAAAACAACGTCAATCATACAATCAGGAAGAGCGTTAGCCTCTAGTATTTTTAATAATAATGAAGCTTATTGTCATCAAAGAAATGTTGAGAGTAAAAAATCAGATTTTATGATGATTGCTAAAGGTATGGCTATGGGTTGGAGAGAAGGGTTGTGTTAGTGAAAGAGATAAGAATTAACACCTCTCATCACACCCAAAAAAGT
>JALTGP010000227.1 GCA_027076905.1 Campylobacteraceae bacterium
CTAAATCAAATCCCAAGAACGAGAAAGCCGAATCTCAATACGACGGCGACGCTTATCTCCTTTTGCATTATTAAGAGGTGAAATCCCTCCTTTTTCATCAATAAATTGTCCTGCACTATAGGGTCGGATAATTCTTATGATAGAGTTGGTGTGCAGAAGCTTTGGTTTTAGAAATCTAACCACTGAGACAGCCCGTTTCATACCAAGCTCCAAGTTGGACGAAGCTTGAATATTGTCGATATTACAACCAATGGTCAAGCACTCATGTAGCTCTTGGTCAAAATCACTCCCTGTACTATTTTTTGAAAAAGGTTGCGTATCAGTATAGCCATAAATCTCCACAATGTCGCACTTATGCTCTTTTGCAAAGGTCTCAATCTTATTAACCACCAAAGATGTGAGTTGGTTTTGAAATTTTGGGTTTAGAGAAGCTGAACTACTATGAAATGAGTAGCCATGAGCCTCATCTAGGACAATAAGTGGGGGTTGCTGATGCTCTTTAAGTTGTGCTAAATAGAGCGAAGTGATGATAAAAAGTAAAATCATCACAATCATCAAAACAATAAATATCTCACTCTGCATGGTGGTATTTTCACGTCTGTTCATCGGGACTATCTCTCTTTTTTGATTTTGGCTAAGAAACTATCGATATCCGAGAGAATTTTTCCTGCACTTGGTAGACTCTGTGCTACCTGTGATAGTTCATCTATTACCTTTTGACTCTGCTCAGTGAGGTTATCAAGTGCCGAATCGGAGTGGGTAGAGAATCTTTTCATGTTTCGAATATGTTTCTCCCACTCTTTGGCGATAACACTCATCTGTACCAGACTTGTATCAAAGGTCTCAATGGTTTTTTTATAGACCCTATTGGCATCTTTTGAGCTATATTCAAAATTTTTCTCAACGCTGTTAATTTGTCTCTCTATTTGGTCAAACTGTGTTTTGAACTGTTGAGTAGAGGTAGAGATAATATGTTGTGACTCACTTGATACCGATTGTAAATCTCTCTCTATCGTCTCATATAGTGTTCTAAAGAGCTGTGATAACTCTTGTATACTCTGTTGTGAGGTCTGCTGGGCATCTCTAATCGTCTCCTCTAGTTTTTGGGAGCTTGATATAAGTTGATTGGTACTTTTTTCAATATTTTGAACCCATATATTGCTACTTTTTTCTATCTTTAGCCCTGCATTGGTCACCTTTTGAGCCAAAAATTCTAAAGCATTGTCACTCTCCTCGGTTGAGCTAAGTTTAAAGCGATATCGCTCTCTCTCCATCTCTTTTCCAAATGCCCAACCTATAATACTGGTAATCAATGCTGAACCAATAGGGGCAATAATTGCGTCAATATGGGCAATCATCTCAGCCCCTCCAAACTTGGAGGTCATAATAAGTGCCACCGAAGTCCCGATAAGTGTATGGAGATATCCCATTGTAGAGACCCGATTTCCCACCTCAATATTGTCATCTCTCTCTTGAATAATAGAGAGAAATCCTAAAACAACAAGCAGTAGCATATGTTGAATTCCAATGGCTAAAAAGAGTACCCCAACATAACGTTCAATAAATGTAATATTGGCATAGAGTCCAAGCATCAGAGCCACAGAAATCACAAATCCAAGCCACCAAACAATGCTAAAGAGCATTTTAATCATTTTTTATCCTTTTTATTAAGTTTGAGATAGCTCTTGGTTTGTGCCAATTCTCAATAAAAACAGTTTTTATCTCTCTTTGAACAGAACCATCTTTATGCTCTTGAAGCAGTGGATTTAACCATAATGAACTCTCTTTTAACTCAATCATTAACCTCTCTACCTTATTAAACTCATGTTGTGTCAAGAGTTTATAGATAGGCTTACTATTAAAAGGATAGACCCCTCTAAAAGCATCCATTTTTTGTAGAAATGCTATAACTGAGTTTAAAATATAAGTATCAATAACCTCTTTCTTATTAAGTCTATTTTCCATACTTATACCAAAAGAGCGAACAAACTCTTGAAAAATTTCAATAGGTCTTTTATGATTCAACTGATAGAGTGCAACTTCAGGAACATACTTTACCCCAATCTGAGAAAAAAGATGTATAAGTAGCTCCCTAGAGAGTTCAGGAAACTCTTGATAGCTCTCTTTGGGGTGCATCGTTATATCAGAGGGAAGTATTAATTTCATAGGGATTTGCGTGGTATGTGTCTTCAAATACTCAAGAGGCAATCGCTCACCATCTCCATAACTAACCCCCATAAATATATCTTTAATTGCCAAATTCATGGTTTTTTTTAAATTGGTTAAATTCAATGCCCTGTCCTTAGATACTGTTTTTGGCATTATATCCCAAATATAGGGGTTTTAGGATAGAATATAATTATAAAATAGATAAACTTCACTAGCTCAAATAGTAAAGATTTTAAAAATTATATTTTTAAATCTCTAATAAATAGCATAGAGTAAAATATTTTAGCCTTTTTAATCATCTCGATTCTAGACATCATCTTTATCCATGACAAAACCCACAACCAAGAGACTAATAATAAATAGAATAATAATTCCTATATAGATATACTCAATCACTATCGTAACCTTCCATATTTTTTTACCAATGATTTAAAATGGCTTTTCTCTTCCATTGAGCTAAAGCCATTGGCAGGAATATAATGAAAATTTGGATATTTATAAATCATAATATCATCACCCAAACTGACTATTTCTTCTATCTCATCCCAACTCCAATCTTCTTTATTCGGAGTAATAAGGTGCAATCCATCTTTATCAACAGTTAGTT
>JALTGP010000228.1:0-8089 GCA_027076905.1 Campylobacteraceae bacterium
TATATCTTCTCTTTTTGATTCAAATCTATCCAAATCACTACTAATCATAGTGCAAAACTCTTGAAATATGTTAGTAATAATACTCAGGCTTCTCTCTTTGATTGATGACTTCTATCTCGGAGAGTTTATTAGTCTACTAAAAACTAACTTGAACACCAAAATTTAACTGTTTTAATCCATTACCATCAAGAGAGATAATATCGGAAAAGGCTCTCATATTCTTAGTAAGATTGTATCCCGCACCAATACCTATCGCTTCACCTACTTTGTTATAGTCACTGCGATATCGGTTGTTATCCCATGAGTAGTCACGATTTACCAGTCCTAGTTTACCTCTGATATAGAGTTGCTGATTGATATCGTAGGTATAGGTGGCATAAGCACCCAAAGTGATAACCGTTAAGTCCGAAGCATAAGAGTGAGACATAGGCACAACCGTATAGGTCAACTCTCCCTCAGCCCCAATGGTTCCTGGTCCTATTTTTATGATAGGTTTTCCACCATTTAGAACTAAAGTAACCCCTGGGTCATAAGAGGAGTAGGTGGAAAAATCTTCAAATCCTACTCCTGCTCCACCATAAGCCCCACCATTAATAAAATCAGCAGAGAATGCTCCTGTTGAAAGTATTGCTGTTACAGCAATTGTTGATAGTATTTTTTTCATTTTTATATCCTTTTAAACTAAATTTATAAGTTAAAATAATATTTAACTTATTTGAACATTATATCATACACGAGACAAGCCTTAACCTTAATTGGTTAGAATATCGTATTAATTTTATCCATAAATAGACAAAAGGTTCCTATGCAAAACTTCAAACATAAACACTCCGCCCACTGTGAAAGTGGTGTTACTTCACTACTTTTCAAGCATCAAGGGTTAGATATTAGTGAACCAATGGCTTTTGGCTTGGGAAGTGGGCTAACTTTTGCCTATCTACCCATTGTTAAAATCTCAGGGATGCCACTTATTGCCTATCGTACCATGCCAAAATCAATTATCAAAAAAGCGACTAATCGTGTGGGAATAAAGCTGGTTTCAGAGACATTTCGAGACAAAAAAAAAGCAGAAGAGAAACTAGATAAACTACTGGATGAAGGGCGATATGTGGGGGTGCAAACCTCTGTTTATTATCTTCCCTATTTTCCTGATGATATGCGATTTCATTTTAATGCACATAATCTTATTGTCTATGGCAGAGATGGGGATGAATATTTGGTAAGTGACCCTGTATTTGAGTACACTGTAAAAATAAAGAAAAAAGATTTGCTCAAAGCCAGATTTGCCAAAGGGGCATTAGCACCCAAAGGGCTACTCTACTATCTTGATTCTGAACCAAAAGAGGTCAACTATAAAAAAGTTATCAAATCATCTATAACATCTACGGTCAAAGAGATGAATGCTCCGATATTTTTTGTGGGTCTTCGAGGGATAAACTATTTGGCAAAAAAGATACGCCAAATTCCCAAAAAGTACAAGGATGATTTACGTTATCCCCGTTTATATTTGGGGCATATAGTACGAATGCAAGAGGAGATAGGAACAGGTGGGGCAGGGTTTAGATATATGTATGCCTCTTATCTCCAAGAGGCGAGTTATCATACCAATGAGAGCCTATTAAAAGAGTCAAGTGAGATGATGACCGAAGTTGGTGATGAGTGGCGAAAGTTTGCACAGGCTACAGCACTTATGTGTAAAAATAGAAAAGAGTTTGATTTTGAGGGGTTGGCTTCAATGTTAGAAGAGGTTACAATCCAAGAGAGAGCTGTCTATGATAATCTAAAGAAGATAAAATAGAGTATAATTAATGATAAAAATTTCCAATCTAAATAAAACTTATGGTGATAAAAAAGTACTTAAAAATATTAATTTAGAGATAGATAGTGGTTCTATTTTTGGTCTTTTGGGTCCAAATGGAGCAGGAAAAAGCACACTTATCTCTACCCTTGTAGGGTTGACTCCACAAGAGAGTGGAGAGATAAGCGTAAAGCATAAAAATCTTAAAGAGGAGTTGGCATATGTACAGTCTATCTCCTCTCTTATTCCCCAAAATTTAGCATTTTATCCCCTCCTTAGCACCAAAGAGAACCTAGAGTTTTTTGGGGGAATGCTAGGACTACATGGAAATATCCTAAAATCAAGAATAGAGTATGTGGTAGATATTGCTAAGTTAAATGAGGTCTATAACCAAGAGGCAAGAACCTATTCAGGTGGATTAAAACGCCGACTCAATATAGCTATTGGTCTATTAAATAACCCAAAAATTATCTATTTTGATGAGCCAACGGTTGGTATTGACCCACAATCTCGAAACTTTATTTTAGAGTCAATTAAAGCTATGAAACAGGAAAATAGGATTATTGTATACACCTCTCACTATATGCAAGAGGTGGAGTTTCTTTGTGATAAGATAGCGATTATTGACCGTGGAGAGATTATCAAGGAGGGAAGTTTGAGTTCACTTCTTATTGAGTTTAAGGCTACGGTTAAAACAGCCAATAAAATAATTGAGGTGGAACTAGAGAGCTTATCAAAAGTACTAGAAGAGCTAAAAAAAGAGGATCAAAAGATAGAATCTATCAATTATGGTCATGATTTGGAGAGTTATTTTTTGAGTTTGACAGATAGGGAGTTAAGGGATTATTGATGCCCTAATCAAAAATTAAGTATGAATTACAACGTAGAGCATGGAAACTAGAGAACGCTTATAGCTAATATTTAAATTAAACAGAAAAAAAGATTAAAACTTTCTATTTATAGAATAAAAAAGAACAGCTTGTTTTAAACTGATATAACTATAATTACCTTAAAAAAGATTGGAATCAGATGGCAAAACGAAAAAAGAAAAAATTCCAAAAAAAACAGCTTATATTGCTTTTTGAAAATGAAAATTATCAAAAGGTTATATCTAAAATAAAACAGTTTGAGATAGAGGGGTTGAGTGAAGATGAGCTAGATACTATTGTGTCAATCTCTTATATAAACTTGGCCAAATTAAACTTTAAACAGGGAGATGTCACAAAAGCCATTAGATATATTGATTCTCTCTTACAGAGAAAAGATGAGGCAGAATATAGGTTAATTAAACTAAAATATCTCTGCTATATAGAGCATTTTGAAGAGGCTATTTTGCTTGGTGAAGTATTAATTGCACTTAAAAAAGAGAAAAAGATTCAAAAAGATGCGATATTTTTATATCTGATGGCAAAACTTTATGGGGGTCATTATGAGTTGGATAGTAAGCTCTTAAAAGCCATTCCCTTATCGAAACAGCGATATATTTTAGGCTTTAAAGCACTATTAGCAGATGAGAAATCTAAGGCTTTGGAGTACTTTAGACAATGTAATCCCAAAGCAAAAGTGGAAAAAGAGAATATAACAGCAGTTATTGCTATGATGGAGCATCAAGAGATAGATGTCTCTTTTGATATAAAGCCTCTATATCGGTTTCTTTTGACAGGAGAAGCTAGTGGGATATCAAATTCTAAAAATTTTAGAGTGATAAAAAAAGAGCTAAAGGAGAACTTCTCTAAAATAGAAGAAAATATTGATATTCAAAATCTACTTGAACTTAAAGCCTCTATACCTATGGAGGTTATCTTGAAAAATACAAAAGATAAAGAGCAAGAAGAGCGATTGATTTATAATAATATTGTGCTTTTAGTTGATAAACATAAATATAGAGAGGCACTAAAGATTTTTCTTAAATATAGTAACTCTTTAGTAAAATTTATAGAATCAGCTTTACTATTTATGGAGATAAAAAATCAGATAGAAGAGAGAAAGAGTGATTCTATTTTAATCTCTTTTTTCTCCACTTATCTCAAACTCCATCGCAAAAAAATAGCCCCTTATCAGATAGACTATATTATTCTCTTTTTAATTCAACAAAATGAGATGAAAAAAAGTGTAGAGTTGGCACAAGAGTATGGTAGAGAGAATTTTGTCTTTTTCTTAAAAGAGCTTCCTCTTATAAGCGAGTTTAATCCCTATTATCAAATCACTTTCAATAAAGCTCTAAAGAGATACTCTACTTTGACAGATATTCTTCTAAAATTTATGATAAGTAATATAGAATCCACAGATGAAGAGCTTTATGATTTATCTCCACAAGAGGAGAAGATATTTCTTCATCGTCTATCTATGCTCATGCTTCTTGTGCAAAACTTAAAAAATCCTCATCGTAAATATAAAAAGAGTCTGTTTAAACTCTTTAAAGCCTTTGCTCTTGTAATTCAGAGTTTCTCCTATCATGAACAGGAGTCTCTCTATTTAAAACTATCTCTTTTAATTGAGAAATATATTGAATACTTTAAAGTAGATAGGTTTGATTTAGCAATAGATATAAAAGCACTCTTTGTCTCTATATCAAAAAAAGAGTCTGTTAAAAAAGATGATATATATAAGGATAACGATGATGACTATTTTGATTTAACAAGAAAGTTTTTTCTTGAAGAGGAAGATGATATATATGATTTTGATATAAAGGAGTATAATTTATCCTTAGTTAAACAGAAATGTTTAAGGGCGTTAGAGAGTGGAGAAGAGAATCCATTTGTAGTCCTTCATAAGTTAAGTGGGTTTAAATATTATAAGTTTAAATTTTCTACTCTATTAGAACTCTTAACAGAGGTACTAAGACAAAAAGAGAATCATCTTTATGCAATACAGCAGATGCTCCTCCATTTAGAGATAGATTTGTATGACTCTCCCCAGCGAGATGCTTTGGTGTCAGCCATAAGTAAGTATGCTAAAACTGATATCGAAACAGCAAAATTACTATTAAAGTATGCTTTGGACAATGTTGCTTCACGAAGCAGAGAGTATGTGTGGTATCTTAAATGGATAGATGGATATTTAACGTTGATTAATCAGTATGGATTAGAGAAAGATAGTAATTATAGATACTACAGCGACCTATTTGTAACGATACAAGAGAAAAAAAGATTTAAATCGTTAAATGCTAAATATAAAAAGATAAAAAAATGGAAAGAGAAAGAGGGAGGAGTATTATTATGATAAAAAGAACACCCTATGAGATACTAGGACTAGAGAGGGATTTTGAGTTTAAGGATATAAAAAAAGCCTATCGAAAGGCGATACGAGCCAATCCCCCAGAGCAGAACCCAAAAGAGTTTGCCATGATTTCTGATGCTTATGATATGTTAACCAATGAGGAGTATTTTTTTAAGAATTCCCATGATTTATATGCTTTGAGTGTTGATTTAACGGTAGATAAAAATGAAAAAATAGATAATTATAAATATCTGAAAAATATATTTGAAGTACCCTTCACGATATGACAAAAGAGCAGTTTAAAGAGTATATCTGTCAACAGATAGATTTAATGGACAGTCATGATTTTCAAGAGTTCTCATCCCTTCTCAAAGGTAACAGTCAAGAGGAGGATATTAGCACGGAGCTTATTATTATTAAAGGAGAGTTTAAAAAGCTTACCAAATTGGTACACTCTATGGAGAAGAAAATTGATGGGGTAAAAGTAAGTAAAGAGAGGGAGGAGTTAGAGCCATTTATAGAGTTTGATGCTTTTTTAAAAAACTCAAAAGATGCGATAGACTCTCTACCAGAAGCCTCATTTTTCGGCAAAAAAAAGCTCAACAGAAGTGTTAGCTCTTTACAAAACGGTTTTGGCTCTATTGGAACTAAATATGAGAAAATTTTAAACCAAATAGGACTAACTAGAGGTGCTAAGATTGGAGATAGATTTGACTCTAATCTCCATGAGGCTGTAGAGGTGATAGAAAACTCAAAAATAGAAGATGGAATGATTGTCGAAGTTTTAGAAGAGGGTTTTATCTATCAAGACAAAATAATAAATTATGCAAAAGTAAAGGTAAACAGATGGACATCATAGGAATAGATTTAGGAACAACAAACAGCGTAGCGACCGTATATACAGAGAATGGGTTAAAGCATATCTCTTTTGATGGAGATTTTCTTCTTCCCTCGGTTGTAAATGTGAGTGATGAGGGTGTAATCGTAGGAATAAAAGCCAAAAATATGGCAATGATTGCAGAGGATAATACTGCTATATCAGTAAAAAGAGTAATCGGAACAGATGAAAAACTAACACTTAATGGTAAAGAGTTTACACCAGAAGAGGTCTCCTCTTTTATTATTAAAAAGATTATAACAACTGCCAAACAAGAGATGGGAACAGAGTACAAAAGATGTGTGGTGACTGTTCCTGCCTATTTTAATGAAAACCAAAGAGAAGCAACCTCTCAAGCTGTAAAATTAGCAGGGCTAGAGGTACTAAGAGTCATCAATGAACCAACAGCCGCTGCCATTGCGTATGGGGCAGATAGAGATGATGAGATGATGTATGGTGTCTATGATTTGGGTGGTGGAACATTTGATATATCTATTATTGAAAACTCAGAGGGGTTAATTGAGGTACTATCTACCACAGGAGACAATAATCTTGGAGGGGATGATTTTGATAATAAACTTGCCACTTTGATTTGGGAAAAGAGTGAATTTGATATTCCATTAACAAAGAAATTAAAAATTAAACTAAACCAAGTGGCAGAGAAGACAAAAATCTCCCTTTCGTCAGAAGATAGTGTTGATATAGATGAGAAGTTTTTTGCCAAGAGAGAGGGAGAACCACTTCATTTAGAGGTTAAGGTTACCAAAGAGGAGTTTGAAGAGTTAATCCAAAAAGATATTGATAAAACCATTGATTTACTGCTTGATACCGTAGAGGAGGCAAACTGTGATATTGATGAGCTTGAAGCGATTATCTTAACAGGTGGGTCAAGTAGAATTCCTCTTATCTCCAATAAGATATTGGAACGAATAGGCAAACTCCCAATTCTCATAGAAGACCCTGACAAGTCTGTATCTATTGGGGCTATCTTGCAAGGGGCTATGATTGAGGGAGTAGATACAGACTCTATCTTGGTTGATATTACTCCCTACTCTTTAGGAACATCAGCACTTAGTATAGATTATAGTATGGATGAAGTTTTATCTAAAATAATACTAAAAAATACACCTGTACCAACCAGTAAAACTTCACGATATCACGCGGTAGTTGAGTTTCAAGAGGCGTTTAAAATTGATATATATCAGGGTGAAGATGAAGATAACTTGGAGCAAAATTATAAAATTGGAGATATGCTTTTAAAAGTTAAAGAGCCTGTAGAGGATGGTGCTATAGATGTAACTTTTAGCCTTAATCAAAATGGAATGCTCTCTGTGATAGGGAAAGAGATTCATACAGATGAGATAATCAATGGAAAGTTCAAAACCAAAATATCAAAATCTACTCAACATTCAAAAGTCAAAGAGATGGACATATTAAGTGACCACGACCAGACCATTATTGCAAAGATTGACAAAGTTTTAGATAGTGATATTTTAGATGAAGATAAAGATGATTTAAAAGAGCTTAGAGCCAAATATGTATCAGCTAAGAGCGAAGAGAAAGAGAGTTTAGAAGAGGAGATAATAGACACTATATTCTTTTTAGAGGATTCTATTGCGAATGGAGTTTAGTTATAAATGCCCTGTTTGCAGGGCAAAAAATCAATTAACTAAAACCAACCAAGAGTGTCGAAGATGTAACAGCAATCTTGGCTCTATCTATGCTGTTAAAAAAAGAGAAGTTTTTAAGATTTTAAGGCGTATTATCAAATTGTAGCGTAAAACCACCTCATTCATGGGGTGGAGTCTTTCAAATTTGGTAGTTATTTAATTTGTATTCCTAAGTACCTGACCATAATAAATGACATATTTTAATGAAATGATTTTACAATTCCTAATGGCAAGTACGAAAATCAAACCATGACCATAGAGGAGATAGTCCCAATAGATGGCAAGTTTACCCTCAAAATTAGAGGAAAAAATGGTAAGATTGGTACACTCTATGATGCGTCAAAAAAACAAAAACTGTTTGATTTGGAGGAGTTTAAGACACTTGTTTATTTCCTTGAGGTAGCCTAAACAGTATCTTATAGCTCTATATCCCTAACCATCCACTCTATTTTGTCTAACTCTTTAAAATAGTGTGTCACATTAAATCTTTTGACTTCAGTGTGATACTCAATCATGACACACTCT
>JALTGP010000228.1:8189-22650 GCA_027076905.1 Campylobacteraceae bacterium
GGTAGCCTAAACAGTATCTTATAGCTCTATATCCCTAACCATCCACTCTATTTTGTCTAACTCTTTAAAATAGTGTGTCACATTAAATCTTTTGACTTCAGTGTGATACTCAATCATGACACACTCTCTTAGTTAAAATCGCCAAAATCACAAAGATTAAGGTCATGATTAAGGTCTAAGCTACCTTTTCGTATTTTTTGCCCTATTTTATAGTAAATCCCATAAAAGCTTGGATTTCGCTGATTATGTTATCTCTTTTTTTAATGGACATTTATATTATATAATATTTTTTATTGTGTATATCTTAATTTTTTGGATATTTTTTTATTTCTATTGCCTATTTTATTGTGATTTTTGCGTTATTTTTGCGTTATTTTTCAACTGTTAAAGGTTTCTCTCTGGCACACACCTCACCAGGATTTAAAAAGAGTGTTCCGTTTTCAAGTGTGGCTTCAAATTGGTGGGTATGTCCTGAGATTATTATATCCACATCGGGGTTCATAAAATAGGGCATATGCATCATTTTTAGTTTTAGCTCTTGGATTTTAAAGTAGTGGGGTTCTTTATAGATATTATAATATTTTCCATAAAGAGGAATAAGGTTGATATCATTGTTACCATAGACAACAACATAGGGTAAAGAGGTATCTGCTAACATCTGTAGATGCTCTTTAATCTCTAAATCTCCTGCATGAAGCAGGTAGTTAGCACCACAAGAGAGCAGATGTTCTATCGCCTCTTGGTGGAGTTGGGTTTTGCGATGGCTATCGGAGAAAACGCCTATCTTAATCTTTTTTGGATTCATTTTTGGTTGACTTATCTTTCTCTTTTGGAGATTTTAATTTATCCTCTGGTACAGGCTCTTTAAATTTACATTTTTTCTCGATACATTCATAAAATTCACCTGTTTTTAGAACCTTATGTACCACCATTCCATCACACTCAGGGCATGGCTCTTTTTGAGGTTCACCATTGGAGATAAAACGACATTTTGGATAGTTTGAACAGCCGTAGAAAGTTCCCCTTTTTCCCTCTTTTTCATGAATCACCGAGCCACATCTTGGACAAGGAATATCGAGCTCTTTTGGAGGAACAAGTGGTTTTGCATTTTTACATTTTGGATAGGAAGAACAGGCATAAAACTTACCAAGTCTACTATCTTTTATTACCATAAATGAACCACACTTATCACATTTAATGTCGGTAAGTTCAGGTTCAGGAGGTGCATTTCCCTCTAAATCGGTAGTGTATTTACATTTAGGGAAGTTTCCACAGGCAATAAACTCTCCATATCGTCCTTTTCTTCTAAGAAGCTCATGACCACATTTTGGACACATCTCACCTGTTGGAATTGCAATTTTTTTACTTACAATATGCTCTTTTCCATGAGCAATTTTTTTCATAAATGGTTCATAGAACTTACTAAGTAGCTCTTGCCAATCAAGTTTTCCCTCATCTATCTCATCGAGTTGAGTTTCCATATTAGATGTAAATGAAGAATCAACAATCTCTGAAAAATGCTCTTCAAGCATCTCTATAACCGTAAATGCTATCTCTGTTGGATGAATTCTTTTCTTCTCTATCTCAATATATTTTCGTGTCTGCAAGATACTAATGGTTGGTGCATAGGTACTTGGTCTCCCAATCCCCAATGACTCTAGTTTTTTAATCAGACTCGCTTCGTTATATCGTGGTGGTGGCTCGGTAAAGTGTTGCTCTGGTATAACATTATTAATAGAGACCTCTTGACCTTTTTCAAGTTCAGGGAGGAGCTTATCTTTTTCATTGTATCCTGTTACTTTATAGAAACCATCAAAAAGAAGTTTTCTACCACTGGCTTTAAAGATACTTTTATCTCCTTCAAAGAGAAGTGTTTGTGACTCCATACGGGCTTCTGTCATCTGAGATGCCAAAAAACGATTATAGATAAGTGTGTAGAGTCGTAACTCATCTGAAGCCAAATACTCTTTGGCAATCTCAGGGGTGAACTCTACTAGTGTGGGGCGAATTGCTTCGTGAGCCTCTTGTGCTCCTTTGGCTTTGGTGGAGTAGTTTTTTGGTTTTTCGGGCAGATAACTCTCTCCAAAATTACTATTTATATACTCTCTTGCATTGCTAACAGCCTCTTTGGCAAGGTTTAGACTGTCCGTTCTCATATAGGTAATAACCCCCATATTTCCGTTGTTTGTCTTGACGCCTTCATAGAGTTTTTGTGCCACAATCATGGTTTTTTTAGGAGAAAATCCAAGTTGTGTTGAGGCAGACTGCTGAAGAGTTGAAGTCATAAAAGGTGGAGGTGTTTTACTTTTTCTTTCTTTTTTCTCCAATGACTGTACCACAAAACTATCTTTGGCTACCGATGCTACGATTTCCATTGCCATCTTCTCATTTTTGATGCTCATCTTCTCCATTTTTTGACCGTTGAACTCGTAGATAGATGATTCTATACTCTTTTCAAACAGTGAATCTATTGTCCAGTACTCTTCTGATTTAAAAGCTTTTATCTCTCTCTCTTTGTCAATCACAATTTTGAGTGTTGAGCTTTGAACACGCCCTGCACTTAACCCTTTTTGAATTTTACTTGCTAGTAGTGGTGAGAGCTTATATCCCACAATTCGGTCAAGAAGTCGTCTGGCCTGTTGTGCATTAATTGAATCCATATCAAGTTTTCTAGGATTATCTAGTGCGTATTGGATAGCTGTTTTAGTAATTTCATGAAAGACAATACGTGGAAGTGATTCTGGCTCTTTTTTGATTGCCATAGCGATATGATACCCAATCGCCTCCCCTTCACGGTCTTCATCGGTTGCAATATAAACTGTTTCTGCCTCTTTTGCCAGTTTTTTAAGCTCTCTTACAATTGGATTAACATCTCTAGGAATAGAGTATTTAGGAATAAAAACACCATTCTCGTCAACCGTAATACCAAATGAGCTTTTAGGTAAGTCTCTAATATGACCTTTTGAGGCAACAACTTTATAGTTCCTGCCAAGAAAATTGCTAATGGTTCTTGCTTTTGCTGGGGACTCAACAATAATCAAATTTTTCATCTATATAATGCCCTGTAGTAGTTAGAATTTTTGGCATTGTAGCAAAATATAGTTTAACGTGGCTATACGTAGCCAGAAAAATAAACTTTAAAAAAATTTAAATGTGTAAATTTATATCATTTTTAAGTGATTAATTAACACATATTTTGCTATACTTTATTAAAAAAACGGGGATTAATGTTATGGTTAAAACAATAACGGGTATTGGACTGTTTATAGTGGCACTTATAATTCTAGGAATAGGTGCTTATGTTGGGTATTATTTTTTAAATAAAAAACGACAAGGTAAAAAGGCATCAAAAGATAAAGAGAAAAAAGCCGCTCAAGCTGCCAAAGCTAAAAAAATGCGAAATAGAGTGGATTATTTTTGGCAAGAGTCATGGACATTTGCATGGATAGTAGTCTTTTTAACATTTTTTATCAGCTTAGGATTTGCGGTAGGAACATTTTATGGATTACTTAGTAGTATTATATTTATATTTATTTCAATATTTTTTGGAATATTTGCATATAATAGCTATGTCTCATTCCCTATCAAAGCCAAGGAGGAATTAATTAAATTTGAAGATGCAATTAGAAAATCTCTTCAAACTGAAATTAGTTTTGAAGGGGATAATATTCAAAAATTCTCAGACAAAGATAATGAGTTTGATACAAAACCTAATATTATTCAATTTGTGATTGCTCCTACCAAGATTAACTTTCCTCCTTTTGAAAAAGTGGCAGGAAAAAAACCTATTATTGCCACAAGAAAACTGGAGTTTCTTATCTTGTCAAGAGAGTATTTTAGTATCTGTCAAAAAGCAAGTAGCTTTGACCTTCTTAACCCAAAGAAAGCCAATGCAGGTGAGTGTGATGAGTACTACTACTCTCAGATGCAAAATGTTACCTATGATGGGAAAGCAATAACCATTAAATATAATAAAGATACAGGTCATGAATCTGTCTCCTTTGTCTGTAAAAAAGGGGGAGAGCAGAAAAAAGCGATGAAAGCATTAAAAGAGAAGTTGCGTCTAACCGAGAGACAGAAACTCCAAAAAATCCAAGAGCATAAAAACTATGAGGATTTAAAAGATAAACGAACCACAGGGATACTAGAAGTAGAAAAAAGTAATGAATAAACTACAAATCGACATCGGAAGTACCTACTTCAAAACAAATAGTAATAGTGAAACCAAGCAATATTTCAGAGATTTCAAGGTCAGTATCTACAGTGATTTACAAAATAAATGTGCCAAACTTTTAGCTAACTATAGCAAAGAGGAGGTCTCTATCTGTAGCTCTGCAAATGGAGGACTTAGTACCCTTATTATTGGAGTAACTACCCTCTTTAGTCTAAAATATGCGACCAACATCGCATTTAACTCAGGAATAAATATTATAGATACCATTCTTTATTCAACTATAGAGAATATGACTCCTCCAAGCCAGAGCATTGATGTGGTAATTGTTGTGGGTGCAATTGATGGGGTTGCACCTAAATTTGATGCAAAACTTATTAAGTATCTAAAGAGTGTAAAGTATCAAAATATTGTTTATGTTGGAAATAGTGAAAACCATTCATTTCTCAATAAAAATATAGAGAATTTAACTGTTTTAAAAAACATTATAGGTGACAAGCTACAGGTAGAAGAGGATGAGTTAAAATCCTACCTTACCAACCTCTATCAAGCTGATATCACAGGCAAAGAGGATATCAAGGCACTCTATGAGATAACTGCTAATCAAATCTACTCTACCCCATATATTGTAAACAAAGCCCTTTCTAAGCTTCAAACACTTTTTGAGGTAGCAGACCCATTTTTGGTCATAGATGTGGGGGGAGCAACCACCGATATCCACTATAGTACCGACCTAGTAGAGAACAAAAATATTATGACTAGTTCGGGCTATGATAGATTAGTTTTTAAAAAACTAGGAGTCTTTAAGTCTCGTGAGAGTTTGGTCTTTGGAGCTAAAAGCAATGAGTTTGTCTATGAACTTTTGGACTACCTTGATGTAAATGAGCATATTTTAGATGAGCAGAGCGACCAAGCCACTGTTGTACTAATGCAACTTGCTATATTTTTGGTACTCTATCAAGTATCCAAAAGTCATCATGATTATGTGACACTAAAACTAGAGATTTTAAATGCCATTGTGCTTACAGGGGGTATCTCCAAAGTACTAAGCGATGAAGATATAGAGAAAATTATTCGATTTTTTTATAAAAAAATATTGAATTACACCGAAATACCAAATATTATTACCGATAGAGAGTATAAGATTTGGACATTGGGGATAAAGGAGATAGAGAATGCAAAGTAGTATTAGGGAGTTACTTCAAACAGCGTATCAAAAAACACCTCAAAGATTAGCCCTAATAGAGAGAGAAAAAAGCTACACCTATGAGGAGTTGTTCACACAGGTAAACAAGTTGGCAAACTACTTCAATCAACTGGATTTAGAAGCAGGAGCAAGGGTTGGAATATACTCCAACAAAAGCTCCGAGCAGGTTATTGCTATTTTAGCCCTACTCTCTACACCTTATATTATTGTTCCAATTACAAGATTTTTAAAGCCTGAACAGGTAGAGTATATTATCAAAGATGCAGGGATAACCTGTATCATTAGTGACAAAACGAAGATACGAAATATCGAAGAGATAGAGTATAAGGGACAGATTATCACTTTTGAGCCTCTACGAGATGAGTTTGTTTCACTCAAAGAGATATATAAATGTTTCAATAGCAAGTTTGAGAAAAATATTGACTCAAGTAATTCAGCTATTATCACCTACAGTTTTGGGAGTGATGGCTCTCAAAAGGGTATTATTATGAGCCATCAAAATCTTGTGGATGGAGCCAGAGTTGTCTCTGACTATCTAAATTTAACTGCGGATGACACCATTTCAGGACTTCTCTCTTTTAACCTTGATTATGGACTCAATCAGATTTTCTGTACCCTTAATGTTGGGGCAACATTGGCACTGCATAAGTTTATTCTGCCAAGTGATTTCTTTTCACATCTTATTAGAGATAGGGTCTCAGTTTTAGCTCTTATGCCTGTGCATATCTCAAAGATGTTTGATGAGGAGTCTCATAGATTACCAATCTCTAGTCAACTTGACCATGTACGGGTTATAACCTCTTCAGGAGGTAATATCACTTCTCAAATGGTCAAAAAAGTAGACAACTACTTCAAACCTGCCAAGTTTTACTCCATGCATGGGCTTACAGAAGCACTACGTTCCACCTATCTTGACCCTTCACAAATTCACATCAGACCCACCTCAATAGGAAAAGCAATTCCCGAGGTTGAGGTCTATATTATTAACGAGAAGGGTGAAGCGTGTAAAGCAGGTGAAGTGGGTGAGCTTATTCACCGAGGTTGCTGTATCTACCAAGGCTACTGGAACGCTCCAAAATCTACCAAAGAGAGATTTAAAAATATCTCTATTTTAGAAAAAGTAATGACCATAGAGAATCCCAATGAGATGGTGATTGCCACAGGTGATTTTGTCTATAGAGATGAGGAGAGATATATCTATTTTGTAGACAGAGCCGATGATATGATAAAAACAGCAGGATACCGAGTCAGCCCCAAAGAGATAGAGGAGGTTGTCTACCATAACTTCAGTCAAATTACACTCTGTGCCGTCTTTGGTATTCCAAATCCTAACATCGAGGAGGAGATTGTCTTGGTCTATTCAGCAAAAAATAAAATTCCCCTCAATGAGATGCTATTTGAGCTAAAAAAACATCTTGCTACCTATATGATACCTACCATTATTGAGTATAAAGAGAAGTTGCCCCTACAAGCTTCTCACCATGAAGTAGTGGATAAGCATCTGTTACGGGGTGGAATGATTTAATTTGTATTCCTTAGGAATTTTCAAAGAGTTTTGCAAGAAGTCTATTCTTTCTCGTTCCCACTACATCCTCGGTAATGCCAATGAAATAAGGAATTAATTCCAAAATATAGCGAGGCTAAAGCCATCGATTCCTAGTTTTGTAAGAAGTCTAATCTATTTTCTGTTATAATATTTAAAAAAATAGGAGGCTCTTTTTTTCCATGTATCAAAAAATAAAAGCCCTAAAAACAGAACTTCACAAAGCAATTATCGGTCAAGATGAGATGATAGAGGGGTTGATTATTGGGCTTCTTTGTGATGGTCATATTTTGGTAGAGGGTGTTCCTGGACTCGCTAAAACCTCTACCATCAATGCTCTCTCAAAAGCCATAAACCTTGACTCTAAACGTATACAATTTACCCCTGATTTACTTCCTTCTGATATCATAGGTGCGCAAATTTATAATCCACAAAACCACTCCTTTAGCATCAAAAAAGGGGCGTTGTTTACCAATCTTCTTTTGGCAGATGAGATAAACAGAGCTCCTGCCAAAGTACAATCAGCCCTGCTAGAGGTGATGCAGGAGCGACAGATAACCATTGCCGATGAGAGCTTTAAACTCTCTCCTCCATTTTTGGTTATGGCGACCCAAAACCCCATTGAGCAAGAGGGGGTTTATGCTCTTCCTGAAGCCCAACTTGATAGATTTATGATGAAAATAGTAGTCAGACACAACAGCGAAGAGGAGGAGCTAGAGATTATGCGTAAGGCTTCGAGTAGAAGTTTTAAAGAGGTACAGAGTGTGTTGAGTCTGGAGGAGCTTTTTGAACTCCAAGCCAAAGTAGAGACAACCCACATCGACGAAGCCCTAGAGAGATACATGGTACAGCTCATCACTGCGACAAGAAGAACAGATAAAGATATTATGTTTGGAGCAAGTCCTAGAGCCTCCATTGACCTCTATAAAGCCTCAAAAGCCAAAGCATTTTTACGAGGTAACGACTTTGTCACCCCTGCGGATATCGGCTCTGTACTCCATACAATATTGCGTCACCGTATCGTCCTATCCTATGAAGCACGAGCCAAAAGGGTAAAGGTAGATGATATTATCTCTAGCATTATTGAGCGTATTCCCCTCCCATAATGAGCATCAATCAATATGAGTTAAAAGCCCTACAGCTCAAAGCAAAACGGCAGGTCTATACCCTACTAAATGGAAACAATCTATCCAAACTCTATGGAGAGGGGTATGAGTTTGCTGAACTTCGTGAGTATCAGATTGGGGATGATATCCGTAAAATAAACTGGACAATCACCGCTAAACTGGGGAAACCATATATCAAAGAGCTTCATGCCAACCGTGAACTCTCGATTGTAGTTTCAGCTTTGATGGATGGTGGTTTATATTTTGGAGAGGGCAATGCCAAACAGCAAAAACTCACCGAAGTAGCGACCATCTTAGCCTATGCCTCACAACACAATAACGAACTTTTCACAGGGCTAATCTATCAAAAAAATAGCATCTATGCAACCCCTCCAACTAAGCAGATTTATCACATAGAAGAGTTCTCTAAAAAACTTTATAAAGCCCATGTTTTAGGGACTGTATTAAATACAAATAGAGCAGTAGAGGATATCTTTTCACATGTGAATAAACCCTCTTTACTCTTTATTGTCGGAGATTTTTTAGAGGAGATAGATTTGTCTCTTTTGGCACAAAAGCATGAGGTTATAGCTGTTATTATCCGAGATAAAATCGAAGAGAATCCAGAAAACTTAGGAGAGATTACGCTAAGTAATTCAAAATCAAATCTAAATCTTGATACCTATTTTGGTCAAAAAAGTATAAAAAAATATCTTACCAATCTTAAAGCACATGATGAGAAGTTACATAAACACTTTTTATCGCATGGTATCCGTTCTGTAAAAATTTTTACCGATGAAGATGCTGTCTCTCGGTTGATAAAGCTTTTTTAATTTCTCCTAAAAGCTATCATGTTATGATTTTTAATAAAACTAGATAATAGTATTAAATGCTAGAAAATTATAAATACAGGGAGTTTATCAAACATAATAGCCTTTGAACTCTCAAGCAGTTATTATTAATAATTAGTATAATTTCGAAAAAATTAGAGGTTTAGAGGTTTATATGATTATTATTAATTCCATTGAAGAACTATACTACGAGACAAAGAAGGCAAAAGGGAGTATAGGATTTATTCCTACCATGGGGGCATTGCATGAGGGGCATCTCTCTTTGATTCGTCAGGCACGAAAAGAGAGTGAGCTAGTGGTGGTCTCTATTTTTGTCAATCCCACACAGTTTTTAGAGGGGGAAGACCTTGATTCTTATCCAAAAAAAGAGAAAGCTGATAGAAAGATATGTGAACTCGCAGGGGTAGATATCCTATTTATGCCTACTGTTGAGATGATGTATGGTAAAGATGAGCTTCGTATTTCTGCTCCTGCGATTCGAGGGTTTATATTGGAAGGAACTTCCCGTGCTGGTCATTTTGATGGAATGCTACAGATTGTGATGAAGCTTTTAAATCTGATTGCTTATCATCAACCTAAAAAATTTCGAGCATACTTTGGGAAAAAAGATGCACAGCAATTGGCACTTATTACACAGATGGTAAAAGATTATTTTATCAATGTGGAGATAGTCCCCTGTAATATTGTGCGTGATGGAGATGGTTTGGCACTTAGTAGCCGAAATATCTATCTTAGTAAAGAGCAGAGAGTCCACGCTCTAAGTCTATCTCGCTCCTTAAAAAAAGCCACTAAAATGGTCATAAAGAAGGAGTTTGAAAGCTCTAAAATAAAAGAAAAAATGGAAAAAGAACTCACCTACATAGAGGTTGAATATATCGCTTTGGTTAATCGACAATTTGTACCCATAAAGCATATTGAACTGGGGAATACCATTATTTTAGTAGCTGGAAAAGTGGGAAAGACGCGATTGATTGATAATATTTGGATTTAAAATAATAAAATAGTAATTTATATTTATTAATATTTATATTTAAGTTAAAATTAATAATCACTGTTATAAAATAATATTTATATAACATAATTTTATATAATATAAAGGAAATAAATGAAATCTCTATTACTCTTAATCATTTTATTATTAACCAATAATAGTATGCTTTTTGCATCCAATTCATTTCAAAACAATAGTTATAATAGGGGAGCTTATCACGAGAAAAATTTTTTCAATCAAAACAGCTCTTTGAGACAAGTAAACCATACCCCTATGAGATATCAAAGGGTTCAAAGAGTAGAGAGAAGAGTCTATCAACCACCACAATTTTATCAAAGAGTACAACCTCAAGTACGACCAAGAGTTCAACAACAACCACAACAACGACAAATGCCAAATAATTTTAAACCTCATAAGCTAAACCGTTCTCAGCCTAGAATAAATATGAATCAACATAATAGATTTGCCAAAGCACAACAAGCTGCCAAAAGAGGAAACCCCCAAGCAGAGTTTGATTTAGCAATGATGTATGCCAAAGGTGAGGGGGTACAAAAAAATCCAAGATTAGCCTTTAATCTGTTTCATAGAGCAGCCAAAAAAGGTAATGTTGAGGCTAAATATTGTATGGCAGTGAATTTTGATAAAGGATTTGGAGTTATTAAACAAGAAGAGTTGGCACGTCACTGGTATAATATCGCAGCCAAGGCAGGACATAGAGGAGCCAAGCAGAGATTGGCTCAACTTAATAGTAGACACTTTCAAAACCAAGGGTTAATTAGGAATGCCTCATATAGCAGAAGATAACTTTATCTTCTCTAGTTTTCTATTTTCAAGTCTGTAGCTTTTGTTACAAAGTTTTGCCATACTCTCATCATGAGTAACCAAAACCAATCCAGCATTGTTCTCTTTGATGTACTCTAAAAGTACGTTCATTACTAGGTTTGCTGTCTCTTTATCCAAATTTCCTGTAGGCTCATCAGCAAAGATTATTTTTGGTTTTTTACTAAGCACTCTAGCAATGGAAACACGTTGCTGTTGACCTCCTGAGAGTTCGCCAATCTTCTGTTCCATTGTCTCTTTTATTTCTAAACGTTCCAAAAGTTCATTATCTATGATTTGAGAAGATAGAAGAGTTGCAATCTCCAGATTTTCTATTGCTTTCATTCCTTTGAATAGATAGTGAGCTTGAAAAATAATACCCAATTCATTGCATCTAATATCTTCAACTTCACTCTCTTTTAAGTGGTAAAGGTCTTTCTCTAAAAACTCTACTTTGCCTTCATTGGGTTTAATAAAAGAGGAGAATATATGTAAAAGGGTAGATTTTCCAGAGCCACTACGCCCTACAATAGAGATGCTCTCGTTCTCTTTTAGGTCAAAGTTTATATCAGAAAAAAGAGGATAGTCAAAGGTGTGAGCGATATTGGTTGCTTTTAATAGAGTTTTGGACATTTAAATCCTTTATGTAGGTATAAGTAAATTAATGGATTATATAAAAATTATGTTTGTTCCCACGTTAAATGTGGGAACAAGAGGAGAGATGGAGAGATTAACCCATCTGTTTTGCAACTTCTGCTGCAAAATCTTCCTCTTCTACTTCAATTCCTTCACCCACTTCAAGTCTAATAAAATCAGTAATGGTAGCTTTACCACCAGAAATTTTTTCGATATGCTCTGCCACAGTTACAGAGTCATCCATAACGTATTTTTGGTCAAGTAAAGCAAGTTCTTGGTCAAGAAGGGTATTATCAGAGATAAATCTTTCTAGTTTACCTGGTACAATCCTGTCCCAAATTTTCTCTGGTTTACCCTCTTCTGCCAACTCAGCTTCAATAGCTGATTTAGCTGTAGCCAAAACTTCATCTGTAATTTGCATCATAGATACATATTGAGGTACATTTTTAAGAGATTTTCCAAGTCTTACTAACTCTTCATTATCTTTTTTAACTTTCTCAATTCTTCCTGCTGTCTCATCTGCCACAAATCCTGCATCAAAATCTTTATAAGAGAGTGTGCTAGGACTCATTGCTGCTGCGTGCATTGCAACATTTTTAAGCTCAACAGCTACTTTTTTAGCTGTCTGGGCATCGTCACATTTAGCACCAAGAAGTACCGCTACTCTACTATTTGCATGAACATAACCATTGATAGCCACTGTTTCATCATCAGATGCAATCATTCCTGCACGTCTAACAACTAGGTTTTCACCAATAGTAGCAATCTGTAAAGAGAGGTATTCTGCAAATGGTTGACCGTTGATAGTAGAAGCGTTAATAGCCTCTGCATCAGCCAAAGAATTTTCAAATGTATGGTTAGTAATCTCTGCAACAACAGCTTTAAATGTATCGTTTTGAGCAACAAAGTCTGTTTGAGAATTAATCTCAACAATAACTGCTTTGTTGTCTGAAACTTGAATAGAAACAACACCCTCAGCAGCTACTTTTCCTGCTTTTTTAGCCGCAGCTCCCAGACCTTTCTCTCTTAACCATGCAATAGCCGCATCAAAGTCACCATCGGTCTCTTTGAGTGCATTTTTACAATCCATCATACCAGCAGATGTAGTCTCTCTTAATTTTTTAATATCTTTTGGTCCAAAGTTTGCCATAGATTACGCTCCTGCCAATTCTTTAGCTTCTGCAACTGCTTCAGCTTTTACTTTAGCAGCAGTCGCTTCCTCTTCACTCATCGCAGCGATTTGTGCAAATGTTGTAATCCCTGCTTCGTAAAGGTTATCTTGACCAACTTGACCAATACCTGTAAGTTTTGTAAGCTCATCTTTGTTAGTTTCAGCCTCTTTAACTGCTTCAGCAACAACCTCTTTTACTTCAGCTTCTGTTGGAGCTTCTGTTTTTACTTCAGCAGTTGCAGGAACAGCTGTCTCTGCAAGAACTATTGGGTCTTCTTTTTGAGCCATCATCGCTTCACCAAGCTCTGCATCAGCAGCAGGAGCATTTTCAGCAGCCGCACCCTCTTTTTCAGCAAGTTCAGCTTGACCTTCAATGATCGCTTCAGCCATCTCTTTACAGAAAAGGTTGATTGAACGGATAGCATCATCGTTTCCTGGAATTGGATAATCAACAACATCAGGGTCACAGTTGGTATCCAAAGGAGCGATAACTTTCATTCCCATTCTTCTTGCCTCTTTAACAGCGATATGCTCTTTAACAGCATCAATAACAAACATCATATCTGGAAGTTTTTTCATGTGTCTGAAACCCTCAAGGTATGCTGAAAGTTTTGCTTTTTTTCTAAGTAACATTAGTGCTTCTTTTTTAGTAAGAAGTTCAAGTTGACCATTCTCTTCCATCTGCTCAATAATTTCGAGTTTTCTGATAGATTTTTTCATGGTTGGGTAGTTGGTTAACATTCCACCTAACCATCTTGTAGAAACGTAAGGCATTCCACATCTTTCAGCGTGTTCTTTAACAGCTGAACGAGCCTGTTTTTTTGTTCCAACAAAAATTACTGTTTTACCTTCTGATGCAGCCTCTTTTACTACATTGTAGGTATATTTGAAGTATCTAAGTGTTTTTTGAAGGTCGAT
The DNA here is from genome assembly GCA_027076905.1 of Campylobacteraceae bacterium. GTDB lineage: Bacteria > Campylobacterota > Campylobacteria > Campylobacterales > Sulfurovaceae > UBA1140. The sequence continues at coordinate 21,603 of JALTGP010000228.1, forward strand.
AATATAAATATTTTTTCTCTCACCAAAAATAAATCTTTTCATTTTCGGATTCCATCTTCTAGTTTGGTGTCCAAAGTGTACACCACATTCTAATAAATCTTTCATTGTTACCATATTTTGCTCCTTGCAAAAGTCCAAAAATAGATAATAAATTATATATTTCAAGACAAAAATAATATTTTTAGAGACCATAGTCTTTTGGTTTATTCCACTGTAGCCCTTAACACAAAAGTGCAACCATTCAAGGATTAACTACATGAGAATTTGTTTGTAGATTTTACAAACGTGGGATTATATCGGAAAAATAGTTAAAAAAGAGTATAATTTCACCCAAAAAATCGGTTATAAAATGCAAACAATCAAAAAGAATACACTTATACAACTATTTATGATTCTATCTGTTTTGGGTTTGGGTTATCTCTTTCTCATTAAAATAGATATATCAGAACATTCTATAAATTTAAACAGAACAGATTTTATACTCAGTTCTAAAATTAATCAAAATGTAAAGCTTCATCTTAAAACTTATTATAAAACCACAAAACTAACCTGCAATGGGCATCCAATTCCATTGGGAAATAGTAAAAAACATGACTATTTTTATCAAGGGCAAGGGGAGATAATCCTTCCTTTGAAATCAGGAGAAAACCTATGCCAAGCTAAAAATCTATCCTCTATACTCAAACAAAAAATTGATTTTATTGATTTTATAGTGCTGTTTATTCTACTGGGTATTCCTCTCTTCTCACTACTCTTTTTGCTTGTTATTTCGGTTTTAAATTTTTTTAAAAAATATATTAAAAAAGAAACAGTCACAAAAAGAGAAGCGGTCATAGAAGAAGCAACGCTAAACTTTTCTCTAGGGATAGGCTTGATTCTACTTTTAGGTGTTGCTATTCGCATAGCCTATTTTGAGAAATATGGAATTATGCTCTTTCAACATGACTGGCATGGACATATTGAGTTTATCAAATATGTCGCAACCAATGGAACACTTCCTTCCATCCCCATGAAAGGATGGGAGTTCCCTCAACAGCCTCTCTACTAT
>JALTGP010000229.1 GCA_027076905.1 Campylobacteraceae bacterium
TACAACAAGACACACAAACAACTCACTTCAATAAAAGCTATGTATGGCCTCCCCTTGGTGAAAGATTTCCGCAAGATGCTGTGCGAATGCTAAAATACCATTTACCAACACTTTTTGAGAAGTTACGGTCAATCGATGTAACTTATTGTAATAAATAGATGTTTTGTTTTTGAGTCACAAAGTTGGGCTAAGGTGGCTTTCAATTCAGTCATCGACATTATTTTCTTGCATTTTAAGGCAATTAGCAACGTGTCTGTTACAAATGTAAACTTTCTCATATGTTACAATCCAGAATATTGTTGAGTGATATTCTGGATTGTAACATCTACCTGCACCTAAAGTCAATCTCTTCGAAAATTCGTTTTGTACTGTACAAATAGGAAGTTACCGTGTTTAAAATGAGGAAGTCATAGTATATTTTGTTGAGCAATCATGTTACAATTAAGACACAAAAGTACATTTTATTTATTTCTGAGCCCATATGTTACTCATCATCAACATCCTCTGGAACAAAGTGTTTTAGCAACATTGTTTGATTTAGATATGATGATGATATTAATTGCAATCCATGAAGGCCATAGTCTCTACCCTGAAAAAACTCTTTCTCTCTTGCCTCTAATACCTCTCCTGAGAGTGTGGTTCTTACGGTTGAGATACCATTTTTTTCAACTGATACAAATTCTACACTCTCATATTCTACTGAGGGGTGTTGCTTAGTGATGGTAAACTCTCGAATATATATTTCTGGTGATACTGCTGTATTTTTTGCATTATGAAATTTTATGGCAAATATTAGCAAGCCAAACAAAATTAACAATTGAATTATTATTTCCAATTCTTTTTAACCTTAGAGTAATTTTATCGTAGAGTACTTGTTCAATGTTGCAGCTAACCATTGACTCTTAGTTACTTTTCCCCTGGTAAGTTGATATTACCCCTGTCTTTGGAAAAAAAGCTGTTGTTTATAGATCCGAATATCTTTCACCAATATCCCACGGTTGTGAATGAATCCAGTGGCAAGATTAACGTTGAAAAGTAAATGAGTGGTTAAGGTGTTTCCTGATAACCTTACTCATATTTCATCGCCGAACGCCCGAAATCACTTGCCCACCAACCAGTTTAGCAACCAAATTTATGCGTGGATAAGTGTTTGAATAGCCACAATAAATCGGAGTCGCGGTAGGAATGCCAGTCACCCGGTACCCCCCGCACAGATCCCGGCGTGCGGAATTACTACCCCAAGGGCACTTCTTTCAGGGCGCGCACCGGGCTCCTCGGTTGAGCTCGCTTCGCAATGACAAGAAAACTACTCCATTGTTATGTTCTGAGCAAGGTTATAAACCTATACCACATCCCATATCTTTGGATTCTGCTTTAAGCTCCAGGTTATTCGTGGTCGGGGAACTCCATAAATTCGGAGCCATCTCTTGAATTTTCCCCAATTACAACTTAGCCGTTGGCTTCGTCTATTCAGGTACTTTTTCAAGATTCCCTTAAAGTAGTAGAAGTAGCTTTCAAGGCTCTCATAATTTCCGGTTAAACCAAAATAATTATAATACCCTCGGAGCTTCTGTTTTACTTTCAGGAAGATGTCACTTGTTCCGAGCGACCTATTCTTTCTCAGCCACTCCTTAAAGTTTCCCAGAGAAACATTCAGCTTTTCAGGTGCCGTACGAGCATAGACCAAGACTTTCTTGCTTTTGGTTAATCCTCTATAAAACTCAAATCCTAAAAAGGTAAATCGTTCGGTGAACGGCTTTCCTTTAAACGATACTATTCGGGTTTTATTGGGAGCCAGCTCAAGATTAAATATGGCCATGCGCTCAGGTAATACCTTATAAAAGTTTTTGGCATCTTTTTCGTATTTAAATAGGCATACAAAATCATCTGCATATCTCACGAAATAGATCTTGCCAATGCAATGTTTCTCTACATGCTGCTCAAACCACAAATCCAACACAAAATGGAGATAAATATTGGCTAGTACTGGGGATATCACACCCCCTTGAGGAGTTCCGGTAATAGGATGGATCACACTACCATTTTCCTCAAGTACTCCTGCCTTGAGCCATTTCTTGATTAATCGGATCAGGGATGAATCATCTATTCGCTGCTTCAACATTTTGATTAACCAAGCATGGTCAATATTGTTGAAGAAACCTTTAATGTCTGCCTCTACAACATAATTGTACCTTTGATTTCTCAACTGAGTTAGAAGATTCCTAACTCCTGTTTTGGCTCCCACAAATGGACGGTAGCCACAGCTCGAAGATGAAAAGTCCTCTTCCCAAATTGCACTAAGTATTTTGCTCACGGCAAGTTGCACCAACTTATCTTCTAATGTTGGCAAACCCAAGGGACGCATTTTGCCCTTACCCTTGGGGATGTACTGGCGCTTGACCAGTTTTGCCCGATATCCCTTACTCTTTAAGCGATCAACTAAGGCTTTGATGTTGTCATTCAGGTTTTCCTTGTAGTCTTTCCAAGTCACCTCATCAATCCCACTTGCAGCCTTTCGATTGAGCTTAAAAAAGCACTCTTTTAGAAATGGTTCATTGAGCATTCCATAAAGATTGTGAAATCGGTACTCTTTTTGCTTTCTTGCTTTGTACGCTATGCCTCTCAGTGAGGTTTGCATGTCTTTTCTCCAGCCCGTCAGTCCGGGACATGTTTCCTTTGAGAGCTACGCTCTTCCGTCATCTCCTTCCCCTTGTAAACGGCTTTCCCGTTCTCTGAGTACTACGGATGATCCGACTCCCCAACAGCAGGATA
>JALTGP010000230.1:0-524 GCA_027076905.1 Campylobacteraceae bacterium
AGGTAGGTACTGTGTTTAGATCCCAATGGTGTAGTGGTTAAGCTATTGGACTTAAGGCAGGTAGGTACTGGGTTTACATCTCAGTGGTGTAGTGGTTAAGCTATTGGACTTAAGGCAGGTAGGTACTGTGTTTACATCTCTGTGGTGTAGTGGTTAAGCTATTGGACTTAAGGCAGGTAGGTACTGTGTTTACATCTCTGTGGTGTAGTGGTTAAACTATTGGACTTAAGGCAGGTAGGTACTGTGTTTACATCTCTGTGGTGTAGTGGTTAAACTATTGGACTTAAGGCAGGTAGGTACTGGGTTCACATCTCAATGGTGTAATGGTTAAGCCATTGGACTTAAGGCTGGTAGGTACTGGGTTCACATCTCAGTGGTGCAGTGGTTAAGCCATTGAACTTAAGGCTGATAGGTACTGGGTTTACATCTCAGTGGTGCAGTGGTTAAGCCATTGGACTTAAGGCTGGTAGGTACTGGGTTCACATCTCAGTGGTGTAGTAGTTAAGCCATCGGACTTAAGGCTG
>JALTGP010000230.1:624-2766 GCA_027076905.1 Campylobacteraceae bacterium
ATAGGTACTGGGTTTACATCTCAGTGGGGTAGTGGTTAAGTCACTGGACTTACGGCTGGTAGGTACTGGGTTCACATCTCAGTGGTGTAGTGGTTAAGACATCGAAGATAAGACTAGTAGGTACTGGGTTCACATCTCAGTGGTGTAGTAGTTAAGCCATCGGACTTAAGGCTGATAGGTACTGGGTTTACATCTCAGTGGGGTAGTGGTTAAGTCACTGGACTTACGGCTGGTAGGTACTGGGTTCACATCTCAGTGGTGTAGTGGTTAAGACATCGAAGATAAGACTAGTAGGTACTGGTTTCACATCTCAGTGGTGTAGTGGTTAAGACATTTGACTTAAGGCAGGCAGGTACTATGTTCACATCTCTGTGGTGTAATGGTTAAGCCATTGGACTTAAGGCAGGTAGGTACTGTGTTTACATCTCGGTGGTGTAGTGGTTAAGCTATTAGACTTAAAGCTGGTAGGTACTGTGTTTACATCTCAGTGGTGTAGTGGTTAAGCTATTGGACTTAAGGCAGGTAGGTACTGTGTTTATATATCGGTGGTGTAGTGGTTAAGCTATTGGACTTAAGGCAGGTAGGTACTGTGTTTATATCTCAGTGGTGTAGTGGTTAAGCTATTGGACTTAAGGCAGGTAGGTACTGTGTTTATATATCAGTGGTGTAGTGGTTAAGCTATTGGACTTAAGACAGGTAGATACTGTGTTTACATCTCAGTAGTGAAGTGGTTAAGCTACTGGACTTAAGGCAGGTAGGTACTGGGTTCACATCTCAGTGGTGTAGTGGTTAAGCTATTGGATTTAAGGCAGGTAGGTACTGGGTTCACATCTCAGTGGTGTAGTGGTTACGCTATTGGACTTAAGGCAGGTAGGTACTGGGTTTACATCTCAGTGGTGTAGTGGTTAAGCCATCAGACTTAAGGCTAGTAGGTACTGGGTTCACATTTCAGTAGTGTAGTGGTTAAGTCATCGGAGTTAAGGCTGGTAGGTACTGGGTTCACATCTCAGTGGTGTAGTGGTTAAGCCATTGAACTTGAGGTTTGTAAGTACTTGGTTCATATCTCTGTGATGTAGTGGTTAAGCCATTGGAATTAAGGCTGGTAGATACTAGGCTCACATCTCTGTGGTGTAATGGTTAAGCCATTGGACTTAAGGCTGGTAGGTACTGGGTTCATATCTCTGTGGTGTAGTGGTTATGCTATTGGATTTAAGCACAGTAGATGGTACATCAAGGTACGCTGCAATTCGTCAACCACCTCGGTGGTGTAGTGGTTAAGCTATTGGACTTAAGGCTGGTAGGTACTGGGTTCACATCTCTGTGGGGTAGTGGTTAAGCTATTGGACTTACGGCTGGTAGGTACTGGGTTCACATCTCAGTGGTGTAGTGGTTAAGCTATTGGACTTAAGGCTGGTAGGTACTGGGTTCACATCTCAGTGGTGTAGTGGTTAAGCTATTGGACTTACGGCTGGTAGGTACTGGGTTCACATCTCAGTGGTGTAGTGGTTAAGCTATTGGACTTAAGGCTGGTAGGTACTGTGTTCACATCTCTGTGGTGTAGTGGTTAAGCTATGGACTTATGGGAGGTAGGTACTGTGTTTAGATCCCAATGGTGTAGTGGTTAAGCTATTGGACTTAAGGCAGGTAGGTACTGGGTTTACATCTCAGTGGTGTAGTGGTTAAGCTATTGGACTTAAGGCAGGTAGGTACTGTGTTTACATCTCTGTGGTGTAGTGGTTAAGCTATTGGACTTAAGGCAGGTAGGTACTGTGTTTACATCTCTGTGGTGTAGTGGTTAAACTATTGGACTTAAGGCAGGTAGGTACTGTGTTTACATCTCAGTGGTGTAGTGGTTAAACTATTGGACTTAAGGCAGGTAGATTCTGTGTTTACATCTCAGTGGTGTAGTGGTTAAACTATTGGACTTACGGCTGGTAGGTACTGGGTTCACATCTCTGTGGTGTAGTGGTTAAGCTTTTGGACTTACGGCTGGTAGGTACTGGGTTCACATCTCTGTGGTGTAGTGGTTAAGCTATTGGACTTAAGGCTGGTAGGTACTGTGTTCACATCTCTGTGGTGTAGTGGTTAAGCTATGGACTTATGGCAGGTAGGTACTGTGTTTAGATCCCAATGGTGTAGTGG
>JALTGP010000231.1 GCA_027076905.1 Campylobacteraceae bacterium
TGTATAAAATCCAATCTGGCAGGGATTTTACTTCTCTTTTTTTCAGTTGTTTTGCCAATAAGGCTCTCAACAATATTTTCGTTAATATTCGTTTTAGACACGAAAAAGTCCTTTAATAGTTAAATAATTTTTTTAATTAGGGGGAAATAGGAAGCGAAATACTTCCTATATTTTATTATGCAGGTTCAAGTGCCACTTTACTTTTAAGAAAAGTATCAATCTCAGCAACAACTACTTCCTTATCTCTCTCTCCATCAATCACCTTAAGTAGACCATCATGGTTATAGAACTCCTCAATATGGTCAATCGTCTCTTTATAGATTGCCATTTGATGATTAAAAATCTCTCTGCTCTCTTCTGAAGCATCTTCACCCAAAACACGCTCTCTTGCCACGGTTTCACTCACACGAACCTCAATCACAGAGATAAGGTCAACCCTGCTTACTTCGTTTACAAGGTCTCCAAAAATCTTCATCTGCTTCTCTTTTCTTGGAAAACCATCAATCAATATAATATCAGTTGGTGATTTTTGAACCGTCTCACAAATAATATCAATTGCAATTGCTGTTGGAACCAAATCACCTTTTGAGAGATAATCATTGGTAATTTTTCCTGTGGTTGTATTTTTATCTATCTCCTCTTTTAGGAGTTTACCCAAGGAGTAACTGGTAATATTTGAATGATTTTCAGCAATCACTTCTGCATCTGTTGTTTTTCCTGAACCTGGTGCACCGATTAGTAATATAAGTTTTTTTGACATTTTTTACCTCTATTATAGTATTTTGTGAAATTATAACTATTATAATGTTTAAATATTATATAAGTTGTATATTAGTTTTAATTACACCCTATTTATATACTTTTATAAATTAATTTTAGTTTAAATAATTAAGTTTTTTATAATAAATTAGCTTTTATTTTTTTCAGGTCTTCAAAGACATCATTCTTAAATGATGGGTTCTTAAGAAGAAAATTGGGATGATAGGTAGGAATTAAACTGTGCGTTTTATATCTTAAAAGAGAACCTCTAATATCTTTAAGTGCTATTTTATCTCCGTAAATATGCCAATATGATAGCTCCCCAAGGGTAACAATTATTTTAGGATTAACAAGCTCTATCTCTTTGAAAATATATCCCTTACAGCTCTGAATCTCAACCTCTTTTGGCTCCTGATTATTTAAGGTGTGACATTTGATAAAATTTGTAATATAAACCTCTTCCCTAAGCAACCCCAAAACTTTTTCTATCATAAGTGTCAACATCTCCCCTCCTCTTCCCAAAAAAGGTCGCCCCTCACTCTCCTCTATCTCCATAGGAATATCCCCTATAAACATAATGTCGGCATTGGGATTCCCCTCACCAAAAACCACCCTATTTCTCCCCGTACTAAGGGAGCAAAGATGACACTTTTTTGCCTGTTTTTTGAGTTCATCAAGCGTATCTGCTAACTGCAAAGGCTTCTGCTCCTCATAAGAGAACGGATTGGCAGAAGTATAACAATATCCTAAGTTTTTCAGTTGATAGAGCTGTTTGAGTTGTAGGGCGTTGTATAAGTTTTTCATGATGCCATTGTAGTAGATTAGATATTGTTTTTTAATTAATCCACTCAAAACCAAAGAGAAGATATAATACACAAAAATTTTAATATATTTAGAAGATAATTACTAAAAAGGTTTACCTCATGTTTGAAACCGTCATCGGCTTAGAAGTCCACGTTCAACTTAATACAAAAACTAAACTATTCTGCTCTTGTCCTACAAGCTTTGCAGAGCATCAAAATTCTAATACTTGTCCTACCTGTTTGGCACTTCCTGGGGCGTTACCTGTAGTGAATAAAGAGGCAGCAATCAAAGCGATGAGACTTGGATATGCTATTAACGCCAATGTTAACCATAGCTCAAATTTTGATAGGAAATCATACTTTTATCCAGATAGCCCCTCTGCTTATCAGATTACTCAGCTTACTAAAGCAATTGTGCAAAAAGGTGAGATATTTATTGATTTAAAAGATGGAACTCAAAAGAGAATTGCTATGACACAAGCACACCTAGAGGCAGATGCAGGAAAAAATATTCATGAAGGAAATCACTCAAAAGTAGACCTAAACCGTTCAGGAACTCCACTGCTAGAAATTGTCTCTGACCCTGATATGAGAAACTCCTATGAGGCAGTAGCCTACCTCAAAAAGCTTCACTCTACGGTACGTTACCTAGATATCAGTGATGCCAACATGCAAGAGGGGTCGTTTCGATGTGATGTCAATGTCTCAATTCGTCCAAAGGGACAAGAGGAATTTGGAACCAGAGTTGAGATTAAAAATATAAACTCATTTAAGTTTGTAGAGTCAGCCATTGCATATGAAGTACAGCGTCAGACAGAGGCGTATGAGGATGGTATCTATGAACAAGAGGTGTTCCAAGAGACACGTCTATGGAATGTAGATGAGGGTGTTACTAAATCCATGAGAGGAAAAGAGGAGGCAGCAGACTATCGTTACTTCCCTGACCCTGACTTACGTCCATTGGTCGTGACCCAAGAGATGATTGAGGAGGCAAAACAGATGCCTGAGCTTCCTGATGCAAAAGTAAAACGTTATATAGAAGAGCTTGGGGTTAAAAAAATAGATGCATTGGTTATCTGCTCGACCAAAGAGTCAGCTTACTTCTTTGAGAAGATGTTGGAGAGCGGTGCATTGGCAAAGAGTTCTGTAAATTGGTTAAATACAGAGTTGCTTGGTCGTCTAAAAAAGACAGAATTCAACCTCATCACTTCGCCTATATCTGCCAGTAAACTAGGTGAGTTGGTCTCTAAAATAGACGATGGTACTATCTCTGGAAAAGGTGCAAAAGATATTCTTGATGTACTTATGGAAGAGGATAAAGATATTGATATACTCATAGACGAGATGGGACTGGCACAAGTGAGTGATGATGGTGCTATCTTGGAAATTATCGACGCTATATTAAAAGCCAACCCTGACAAAGTGGAGCAGTTTAAAGGGGGAAAAGAGAAGCTTTTTGGTTTCTTTGTGGGGCAGACGATGAAAGCCTCTAAGGGTTCAGCCAATCCTCAAAAGGTTAATGAGTTGCTTAAAGAGCGATTGGCGTAACATAGAGATAAAGATAATAAAGTTTTTAATCAAATAAAGGAGCCTAAAACATGCTAAAAAGACTACTAACACAACTAGCATTTTTTTTACACAGTTCAAAACTCTATAATCAAGTAAAAAAAAGAGCCTCGGATTTTCTGCTAAACTCTGACTATATCTACAAAAAATATTTTGATATCTTTATGATACTGCTTATTATCTCCTCTGTGTCAATTTTGGTTTATGAGGTCAAACATCCTGTCTCTCCATGGGTTGATTTTTTTGATATTTATGTGGTAACAACCATTTTTACATTGGAGTATTTGGCACGGATTTGGGTGCATAACAGTTGGCACAGTGAGGTGGTCAAAGAGTATGGGGATACAAAATTTTTAAATAAAAAGTTTTGCCTTTGGTCTCCTAGCAAAAAGATACTGCTTGGCAAACTCTCCTATATGGCTTCTCCTACAGCAATTATTGACCTTTTGGCAATTTTACCTGCCTATCGACCACTAAGAGTTTTACGTATTTTTGTACTCTTTCGTGTCTTTAAACTGCTTCGCTACACCAAAAGTATCAACCAATTCTTAAGTGTTTTGGGAAGTAAAAAATTTGAACTATATACCCTCCTGTTTCTCTTGATTTTTATTACCATGACTGCGGGAATTGCCATATATGTTTTTGAAGAGAAATCAAACGATAATATTAACTCACTCTTTGATGCGCTCTATTGGGCGTTGATTACCATCTCCACCGTAGGTTATGGAGATATCTCTCCTGTCACCCCAGAGGGGCGAGTGGTATCCATGCTTATTATCATCACAGGTATTGCGATGATATCTTTTGTTACTTCTGTTATAGTCTCCTCTTTTTCAGAGAAACTTACCGAACTCAAAGAGAATAGATTGATAGAAGAGATTAACAAAGAGGAGGATTTTATGATTATCTGTGGATATGGACAGATGACACGAATGTTTCTACGCCACTATGAGCCTGAGTATGCCAAACGTTATATTATTATAGAAAAAGATAAAGAGCGGGTAGAAGAGGCAATAAAAGAGGGATACAGAGCAATTCAAGAGGATGCAAGTAGATATGATGTAATTGCAAAGTTTAATACCGACTATGCCCAAGTTACCCTTTTGGCAATGACCAACAGTGATGTGGCAAATATCTACATTACCCTCAATGCAAAAGCGATATCAAGAAATATCCGTGTCATTAGTAGAGCAAGTAATGAACGTATCTCTAAAAAATCACGCCTAGCAGGTGCTGACTCAGTCGTAATGCCCAGCCTTATTGCCAATCGAATGCTCTTTGCTGCGATTACGCAACCTGTTATGTACAAAGCAGTCTATGCGATTTTAACAGGGCAACATCTAGCACAACTTGATGAGGTAAACGCAGTATATCATCAAAAAATAGTGGGAAAGTCTCTAAAAGAGTTGAGATTAAAAGAGCAAAAACTGCTCTACATTGGGTATGAATCGTGCAAAAATAGAGTATTTGTCTTTAACCCATCTATGGACTATGTTATAAAAGAGGGAGATATTTTACTGCTTATGGGACGACAGGTGAGTATCAACCATTTTAAAGAGACATATAAGGAGATTGACTATGTTCACACGTAATTCATTTCTCTTTGGCTATAACAAAAAACGACGTTTTATCGCCAGAGAGCTTGAAAAAGAGCCATTAAATCTTATCTTGGTAGTTGATGAAGAGGCATCCTATAACCAAGCAAAAGATGATGGTTTTAGAGAGGTTATTTTTATGGATTTGACCGATGATGAGCTATTAGAAAACCTAAAAATCAATGATGATGACTACTTGGTCTGTGTCATGACTGACCACTATATGAATGTCTTTTTGACCCTCTCTTTGCACTCTATATTCCCTCAAGCAATTATCTTGGCTCTCTCAGACTCTCCACACACCACCCAAAAACTCAAAATGGCAGGGGCAAGTCGTATCATCGACCTCTACCAAGTGAGTGCTAACCGTATTCATAATATGTTACATAAGCCAGTGGCTACTAAACTTATAGAGCGACTCTTCTCCCCCGAAGAGGAGTTCTCTTTTAAAGAGATAGAGATTCCCAAAGGATCATCTCTTGACCAAGTGATGGTGAATGATTTTGATTTTTCAAAGCATCACGTTATATTAATAGGAATGATAGATGAACGCCTAAGCCATCAATTCATCTTTGTCACTAGTGGATTAGAGAACCGTTTTGATGTAGGTGATACACTTGTCTGTATTGGATACAATGAGGATTTGGAGAGATTTGAACAGTTTGTGGGATTATAATTGTGTTATAATTTCATAAACTTTTAGGAGCATAGTAGAAGCATGAAAATAGCAATCATAGGAGCAGGGAAGTGGGGTCAAGCACTCTATCACGCCTACAGTCAAAACAATAATGTAGTTATCAATTCTCGTTCCCCCAAAGATATTGAAAACTTTGTAACACTAAAAGAGGCACTCTCCTATGAATACTTGGTCATGGCAATTCCTGCCCAAACTGTTCGCTCTTGGATGGAGGAAAGCTTTGAGGATAGAGGACAAAATATCTTGGTCGCATCTAAAGGGATAGAGACCTCAACAGGAAGCTTTTTAAATGAGGTGTATGGTCAGTTTGTATCAGACAACAGATTGGCATATATTTCAGGTCCCTCCTTTGCCACAGAGGTACAGCAGTCTCTACCCACCGCACTTAAAATCTCATCCACCAACACTGAACTGGCAGAGATATATGCCAATGCCCTACCCCCATTTATAAAAGGGTACGTGGACAGTGATGTGGTGGGTGCTGAGGTGGCAGGAGCATATAAAAATGTTATCGCAATTGCAGGTGGGGTGTGTGATGGATTGGCACTTGGCAATAACGCTCGTGCAGCGTTAATCTCTCGTGGACTTGTTGAGATGACCCGTTTTGGTGAGTATTTTGGGGCAAAAAGCAAAACCTTTTTATCACTAGGTGGAGCAGGAGACCTATTTTTAACAGCCTCCTCTCAACTCTCACGAAACTACCGTGTCGGCTTGGGACTCTCACAAGGCAAGAGCTTAGATAATATCTTAGAGGAACTAGGAGAGGTGGCAGAGGGCATTCCCACCACAAAAGCCCTCTATCATATCGCTGAAAAAAAAGGCATCTATCTTCCCATTGCCAATGAGGTCTATCAGATGCTAGAAGGCAAAGACCCTCTCAATAGTGTCAAAGACCTTTTGGACAACTCTGAAGATGATTAAACGTATTAGACGCAAGATAAAAAAAGTCTTTAGAGAGTTACTACTCTATCACAACAACTCCTTGGAGTACCGTGCAAAGGTTTTTACCCTAGTTATAGCCAGTACAGGTAAGATGAGTCAATGTGAAGAGAAGCTACTTCAAGAGATAGCCTGTGATATCTATGATAACGATGAAGAGCGTTCAGAGATACTCGTCGAAGCAGTCAAAGAGTATCATAATAAAATCATCACAGATAACGGCTTGGGATTTGACCATCTTGTCTTACTAGTAGAAAAAGAGACCAAAGCGATCAAACGTTTTTCAAAAAAAATAGATACAAAAATATTAAGCAGATTTCAAGATTGTATTTCAAATGAAGATGATAAGATATACCAACAGCGTGTCATTGAGTATCTAGGAAGATTAAAGGAGCAACATGGAAGTGTATAAATTTATAATATTTGGAAAAGTACAAGGTGTCTACTACCGAAAATTTGTCTCTCAATCTGCCATGAAAAAGCAGTTAGAGGGGTACATCAAAAATCTAAGTGATGGCACAGTAGAGGTGGTGGTAGTTCTCTTTGATGAAGATGTAGAAGCGTTCAAAAAAATCTTAAATGACGGCTCACCTGCCTCAAAAGTAGTGCGTATAGAGATGCAAATTTTAGAAGAAGATGACCTCCTCTATGATGGGTTTGAAATAAGAAAATAAGGAGTCAACCATGAGCAGTGGATGATTAGTTTGAAATTTTTTAATTGTTTGGTTTTAATTATTAAAAGGTAGCAAAACTACATTAAAAAAATTGATTATAATGTTAAGGTCAAGTTATTTAAATATTTTTTCTGCTATATTATCGACTGATATATCAAGTTTATGTCAAAACATAAAAAATAAGGAAAAAGTATGAAGAAAATATTATCAGTTGTAGCATTGGGTGCGTGTTTAAGCATGAGTTCAGTTTATGCAGATGAAGCAAAAACAGAGACCAAGATTGAGATGACTAAACAGCAGAGTGGTACAGTGATTAATTTGGCAGGAAAACAGAGAATGTTGACCCAAAAGATGAGTAAAGAGGCTCTCTTTATGGCAAAAGGCATTGATACGGATAAAAATAAAGAGGCTCTTGCCAAAACTGCTGGACTATTTGATAAGACACTCAAAGGGTTGATTGCAGGAGATAAAGATTTAAATCTTCCAAAAACAGATAACAAAGAGATTGTGGCTCAACTAGAAAAGGTAATAGAACTTTGGAAATCTTTTAAAAGCAATATTGATAAAGTTGTTGATGGGAAAAGTGACAAAGCGACACTTGAAGCAATTGCAAAAGAGAATCTTCCTCTTCTTAAAAATATGAATCAAGCGGTGGGAATGTTCGCAAAAGCGAGTGGTTCAAAACTTAACCCTGAGATGGCAAAAACCATTAATCTTGCAGGTAAACAGAGAATGTTAACCCAAAAAATGACCAAAGAGTTGCTTTTGGTAGCCAATGGGATTGATGCAGAGGGCAACAAAGCCAATGCTAAAAAGACTGGTGAGCTATTTGAATCAACACTCAAAGATTTAACAGATAAATGTAAAAAAGATGATATCAAAAAACAGTTAGGTGTTGTGGCTAAACTGTGGGCTGATTATAAAGTTATTATCGAAAAAGTAGATACCAGTGATGCGTCATTGAAAAAAGCTGAAGAGCTAAATATGCCTCTACTTAAAGAGATGAACAACGCTGTTAAGATGTTTGAATCTTCAATTAAATAAACTACCTCTAACAAAAGAGCTAGAGGAGTTTACTTGGTACTAAGCTTTTCCACCTTTAGCCGACTGAATAGAGTGAATATAGGAGTAGTCTATCTTGATAGACGACTCCTTAGGTAGAGCAGAGGATAGTCTCTTTACCATTCCCTCAAAATCTTCAAATAGATAATTTGCCATAGAGCCAGGAATTGGGTTTATCTCATTGAGCAACACTTCACCATCAACTACAAAAAAATCACATCGAATAATAGACCCAGCAAAAATATCAGAATAGACCTTTTTAAATGTCTCCTGCATGGCAGTTTTAAGCTCAGGAGTCACATCAGCATCAGAGACTTTTCCATCACGAGAGAAGTCCAGATATTTCTTCTCAAAATCCAAAAACTCCTCTTTGTTTGGCTCTTCTATAATAGAAAGTTCAAAATCAGTTGTCTTACACCCTGCTTGATTATACTCCAATACACCCTCTATAAATGGTTCAATAACGACTTGGCTATCAAATTCAAATGCAACATCAAGAGCATAATCTAGTTCATCAGCAGATTTAACAATAGAAACTCCAATACTAGAACCTAGTCTAACAGGCTTAACAATCACAGGATAATCCAACTCAATATCACGGGTATCAGAACTGTTTAATAGAGAATATGGGACAACTTTTACCCCTAAACTCTGAGCATAAAGCTTAGTATAGAGCTTATTATAACTAAGTACAGAAGCATCAACACGAGGTGAAATATAGGCGATATCATTAAACTCTAACAGTGAAGCTATCTTACCATCTTCTCCATCTCGTCCATGAATCAGATTTAGCACCGTACCCAAATCTTGCTCTTTTAATCCAAACATTCCCTCGGTACAAAAAGCCCCTTTTTTAAGCACAAGTTTTTTATCTTTTTTATATGCCCCATCAGAGAAATGATTGGACTTCATATTTTTACTATCTATCAGATAAAACTCTCGATTTGCATCACAAAAAATAAAAGAGGGGTTTGATTTTTTCAAAACTTTTTTAAGCGTAATCGCCGACACAATACTAATCTCATGCTCATAGCTAGAGCCACCAAATAAAATCGTTATATTCATATTATATATCCTTAATAATTTATTAAGCGTATTTTACCCTATTTGACTTATAATCTTTGTAATTTCTTAAGCCCATGTTTCACCAATGCTGAAATATCCCCAGTAGCTCCTACCAACGCCTTCTTAATCTGCTCTTTTTTAAAGCCCAAACTCTCCAAAGCCAAAATAGCATCAGACATACCACTATCCACAACCTCATCAGCATTTCCATCCACAATAAAGTCAGCCAACTCCACTAAAATCCGACTTGCAGCCTTGGGTCCAATCCCTGGTACACGTTTTAGTAATCCAACATCTTTATCTGCCACCACCCGTGAAAAGGTTTCAGGAGAAAAGGTAGAACAGGTTGCCATCGCCACCTTTGGTCCTACTCCATTAATTTTAATAAGCGTATCAAACATCTTTTTTTCATTTGCTTCCATAAAACCAAAAAGCAGATTGGCATCTTCACGAATTATCTGTGTCACCAAGAGTTTTACCCTCTTGTCTACTATCATATTTGAAGTATTTACTGAGATATTAACCTCATAAATAAGCCCATTTACATTTAAATGGATAAATGTTGGGTCTTTTTTTTCTATCGTGCCTTCTATTCCTACTATCATTTATGCTCTCTTTATAAAATATTTTTATCTTTTGGATTATAGCATATATTCCTATCCCAATTATTCTCTTGAAATAGCCTTAAATAAAAAATAAAACTTTTATAACATAACATTTTTACAACTTTAATGTGATATTCTAAATTTTCTATTCTATATAAAAAGGAAAAAACCATGAACAGAAGAGAATTTTTAGAAAAATTTGTTGCATTAAGCTCCATCTCCTTGGTATTAACAGGATGTAGTCAAACAGGATATGTAGAGGATAATTTTAATGATAGCCCTCCCCTAAAAAAGAAAAAATTTAAAGATATCATATCAGATGAGCCTATGGCTGTCTATGGACCTCCACCTATTAGCTCTAAACCGATAAAAAAATTTAGACCGATAAAATAAGATGAGTCAGTCAAGTTTAACAGTTGACTCTCTGATATCACTTATAGAACAGAGAGAACAGCTAAAAGAGACACACCCACTCAAATATCTATTTTGGGAGTCCACCTTACGATGCAACTTGGACTGTCTGCATTGTGGTAGTGACTGCATGAAAGACAACTCCTCAAAAGCAAAAGAGATTGATATCTCTCTTGTCAAAAAAGAGCTGGTAGATATTGCCAAATATTATGATACAACTCAAATAACTTTTGCGATTATAGGTGGTGAGCCTTTGGTGCGTGAAGATATTATTGAGGTTGGAGCTTTCTCAGCAGAGCTTGGGTACAACTGGGGAATTACTACCAATGGAATGCTTCTAACCCATGCAAAGATAGCACAACTAAAAGAGGCTAACCTAAAAACCATATCAGTAAGCCTAGATGGGCTAGAAGCTCACCATGATGAGCTACGAAATTTAAAAGGCTCACATAAAATAGTAACTAAAAATATTAGACGACTCATGGCAGATAGATTTTTCTTGGCTTTTGATATTATCTGCTGTGTCAATGGCTTAAATGTCAACCATCTAGGTGAGTTTGTAGAGGAGTTAATAGAGATGGGTGTACCAAGAGTACGATTTACCCCTATCTTCTCTCACGGTAGAGCCTCTGAAAATGGTCATCTAATCCTAAAAGATGAGCAGTTACGTCAGCTTTTGACCTTTATCGCCAAGTACAGAGCATCAGGTGACAATAGAATAGATGTGACTCTTAGCGAAGAGGGCTATTATGGTGCTGAGTTTGAGTGTCAAATACGAGAGGATTTGCACTACTGTGGCTCAGGAGTACAAATAGGGACTATACTCTATGATGGGAAAGTGATGGGATGCCCAAGTGTCTCTCGAAAGTACACAGAGGGAAACATAAAAGATAGCTCATTTATGGAGCTTTGGAACAGTAAGTTTTACCAATATCGTGGAGGCAAAGAGAAGCTATTTGAGTCTCAATGCAAAGGTTGTGAAGATTGGGTTCTCTGTGAAGGTGGAGGCTTTCATCTGCTAGACCAAAAAAACTGTGAAGGAACACTTTGTCAGTATGAGAAGGTTTTGAAAAGATAATTTAGATAGAATTTCACTAAAAAAGAGACTTATGAAACTAAAATCTATCTTTTCAAACAGCTTTGGTATTTTACTCTCACGAATTACAGGATTAGGTCGAAATACTCTTCTTGCCATGACACTTGGTGCATCAGGTTACTCAGATATGTTCTTTGTCGCCTTTAAACTCGCCAATATGTTTCGGCGTATTTTTGCTGAGGGTGCATTTACCCAAGCATTTATGCCATCGTTTGTAGATGCCAAACAAAAAGGTGTCTTTGCTACAGCCGTCTTTATTCGTTTTATGCTCTTTATCGTTGCCATGTCATTGGTCGTAACCATTTTTCCCGAAATTGTCACCAAACTCTTAACACCGAACTGGACAGATACTAAAATAGCACAAACAGCCCCATTTACAGCCATAAACTTTTGGTATTTAGACCTTATATTCATGGTGACATTTATGGGAACACTTTTACAATACAGAGAACATTTTATTACCACAGCCATGTCCACTGCCCTACTCAATATCTCTATGATTTCAGCACTTTTACTCTTTATGCATTCTGACCCTAAAACTGTTATTTATGCCCTAAGTTTCTCGGTGCTTATTGGTGGACTTTTACAAGTGCTTACGCATATTTATGCCCTAAAAAGGTTTAACATGTTACGTCTGCTTATGGGTGGATGGAAATATAGAAACAAAAAAGATGTAAGTGAAGAAAATAAAAAATTCACCAAGCTATTTGTCCCCTCAGTTTGGGGAAACTCAGCACCACAGTTTGCTTCATATCTTGATACCTTTTTAGCTTCTTTCTTGATTACAGGTTCTATCTCCTATCTCTTTTACGCCAACCTGCTCTTTCAACTACCTCTTGGACTCATTGCTATCGCTACAGCTTCTGCCCTCTTCCCCTCTATCTCAAAGGCTCTAAGCCGTGGAGATGAGAAAGAAGCCTACAGCAATTTGGCTAAAGCATTTTGGCTTTTAGCCTTTTTACTTGGTATTTCAGCCATAGGTGGCATTATCTTTGCTGAACCAATAGTTTGGCTACTCTTTGAGTACGGAAAGTTCACTCCTACCATGACCCACGACACAGCCAATGTACTTGCCATGTACATGGTTGGTCTGTTACCCTATGGTTTTGCTAAACTCTTCTCCATGTTTCTCTATGCCTCACACAGACACACCAAAGCAGCAAAAATAGCCACCATCGCCTTAGTGGTAAACATGATATTCTCTTTAATCCTCATGCAAACCATGGGAGCAATGGGTCTAGCCTTAGCAGGAAGCATTGGAGGTTGGACACTCTTTATACTAACCATTAAAGAGGTTGGGTTTGACAAATTAATATATATTTTAAAAGATAAAAAGCTTATTTATCTCCTAATAACATTAGGAATTTCTGCTATACTATTTTTATTTATAAATAATTTACTAATGAACTGGATACGATAAGATGAATGGACAAAAACGAAGCAATATAAAATCAGGATTACAAGTGAAGATAGTGTTAAAAGAGCATCAACGATGTGGAACACTTACAGAGGGAACAGTACAGAAGATTTTAACCAACTCTGCAACACATCCACATGGGATAAAAGTACGATTAAGTTCAGGAGAAGTAGGACGAGTAAAAGAGATTTTGTAGATTTTAGAAGGTGCGTTTTCCAACGCACCAAAAGATAGTTGATAAGAGATTAAGCCTGAGCTTTTCGATACTCTAAAATCATCTTAAGCATCTCATCTTTGAGTATGAGCTTCTCTTTTTTCATCTTCTCAATCTCAAAATCATTCATTCCAACACGCCCATGCTCTGCATCTTTTACATCATGGTCAAGCTTATTATGCTTCTCAAAAACTCTCCTGAAATGTGTGCTACTCTGTTTTAATTCTGAAATTTCATCTCTGTATTCTGCTAACATTGTTATTAACCTTTATTAATTTTTATTTCTAATTGTATAGTATTTATGTTAAAAAAGTATTAAAATCTACTCATTAGCACTTCTCCACCTCGCCTCTTTGTAGAATTTGGTATCAAAATCATACTTATATGTGACAATTGGCTCTTTTTGCACATACTCTTCAGCGGTAAAAGCTTCAGGGTCTAAGACAAGCTTGGTTGTCCATGATGGGTCTTCTACCACAAAAGATTCCTCTTCCACAAAAGGTTCCTTTTCCACATAACTATTGTCATCTTCGATTATAACTATATCTTGTCCTGCTATCGGAATGGTAGATATAATCTCATTTTGATGATGAGAAGAACAACCATTAAGTAAAAAGATTATAGTAACGATAGAGAGTGTTAATTTTTTTTTTATAATTGTTTGCATAAAATACTCCTTGTATTAATTTTTTATTAATACAAATATATAATATTTAAACTTAACTTATTATTAATTTAGAATACTATCTGAACTTTTGCTATAATGTCGTAATTTAAAAACAAAAGGTCAACCCTCCATGCATATTTATGATAGCGTAAAAAAACAGAAACTACCATTTGAACCCATCACTCCAAGCAAAGCCTCCATCTATGTCTGTGGCCCTACTGTTTATGATGATGCCCATTTGGGTCATGCTCGTTCTAGCCTTAGTTTTGACCTTTTAGCTCGTATACTTAAGGCTCTTAGATATGATGTGACTATGGTAAAAAACTTTACTGATATAGATGATAAGATTATCAAAAAAGTTCAAGAGTCGAAGCAGAGTTTAGAGGAGATAACAACCTATTATATAGCAAGATATTTAGAGGACATGAGAGCTTTGGGCGTTCAAGAGAGTGATATAGAGCCAAAAGCTACAGAGTCTTTAGAGGCGATGGAGTCTATGATACAGGCTCTTATAGATAGAGATATCGCCTATGTAACAGATGATGGTGATGTCTATTTTGATGTCTCAAAAGATGAGAAGTATGGCTCTATCTCAAAAATGGTAGGTGATGATGAGGATAATCAGAGTCGTGTGGAGCATACTTCTCAAAAAAGAAACCCAAAAGATTTTGCTCTTTGGAAAGCGTGTCATGGCGATGAGGATATCTGTTTTGATACCAACTTCTCAAAAGGTCGCCCTGGGTGGCATATTGAGTGTTCGGCAATGATAGAGAAACACTTTACAGGGAATAATCAATATAGTATAGATATACATGGAGGAGGTGCTGACCTGCTTTTCCCACATCATGAGAATGAAGCATCTCAGAGCCGATGTGCCACAGGTCATGAACTTGCTAAGTATTGGATGCATAATGGTTTTGTCAATATCAATGGCGAAAAGATGTCTAAATCTTTAGGCAATAGCTTTTTTGTCAAAGATGCTCTAAATATTTATGATGGAGAGATTTTACGAAACTATCTAATATCCATACATTATAGAAATGATTTCAACTTTAATGAAGAGGATTTACTAAACTCTAAAAAACGTCTGGATAAACTCTACAGACTCAAAAAGAGAATCACCCCTACCAAAGCCTCTAAGCCAAACATAGCGTTTCAAAAAGCTATTATGGAAGCAATGGGTGATGATTTAAATATCTCTGTAGCCTTAGCCACTATTGAGGATATGATAAGTGCTACCAATGATAAATTTGATGAGAATCCTAAAGATAAAGGGCTAAAAAAAGAGACCCTTGCCAATATAGAGTTTTTAGATGAGATTTTAGGTATTGGTGGCAAAGAGCCGTTTAGTTATTTTCAAATTGGGATAGATGAAGATACTAAAAATAAGATAGAATTACTCATAAAACAGAGAGATGAAGCAAAGAAAGCAAAAGATTATACTGCCTCTGATGCCATTCGTGATAAGCTAACTGCAATGGGAATTGCAACAATGGATACAGCAGATGGAACAGTTTGGGAAAAAATATAATTGACCTATCTTGAAACCCTAAAACACCCTGTTGTTGCACGGTTAACCATTATCCAATTTATCTCCTATTTTGGAACATGGTTTTCACAAGTGGCTATCGCCTCCATGTTGGTCTCCTTTGGGGCTTCGGAGATGCAGATTGCCTCTATTTTTATTATGCTCATGCTTCCTGCCATACTCTTAGCTCCCATCTCGGGTTGGATTATCGACCAAATTGATTTCAAAAAACTTATGCGTGTTGTTTTGATGGTTGAGATTGCTATGACCCTGCTTTTTATGACGGTGAACGCACTTGATGATATCGGTTGGCTTATGCTCTTTGTCTTTTTTCGCTCACTAGCCTCTTCTACCCTTTTTTCAGCAGAGATGGCACTATTTCCTAAGATACTAGAGGGTGAGATGCTTAGAAAAACCAATGAAATTCACTCCATAGTATGGGCTGTATGTTTTGCTTTAGGAATGGCTGTAGGTGGAGTTGTTACCCATTTCTTTGGATATGACACCACTTTTTTAATTGATGTTATACTCTATATTGTCGCCTCATTTATACTCACAGGTCTATCTATCAAACTAGAGCCTACCAAACAAGTAGAGACGGCAAAAGAGATGATAATAGGTGGGTTTGTCTATCTTAAAAATCATAAAAAACTTCTACATCTCATATTTATACACGCAACCATTGGATTAACAACTTTTGATACACTTGTAACCCTTTTAGCTGATTATCACTACAAATATATCTTGGCAATCCCCTTAGCCATTGGGTGGATAAATACATCTCGTGCAGTAGGACTATTTCTAGGAACACTAATATTTAGTCGCTATGTACATGAAAAGAGTCTACACTATATTTTTGTTATTCAAGGAGTTTTGATTATATTGTGGGCATCAATTCAGAACAATTTTGGCTACTCACTTGTTGGTATTTTTGCCGTGGGTCTACTCTCGACTTCACTATGGTCATACACCTACTATATGATACAACAAGAGATAGAGATAAAATATCTGGGACGTGTTATCGCCTACAATGACATGATATATATGATTAGCAATGTGGCTGTTACTCTATTTGTTGGCTATCTTGCAGAGATGAATATAAATCTTAGCCATATCACTATGGCTTTAGGGTTCGGTTTTATAGCGACAGCATTTTACTATCATTGGTTCAAAAGAAGATATCTTTAAAATTTCACAATATTTCAGTATAATAAATAATACAACATAAGGAGTAGAGATGAAAAAAATCATTATTACGCTATCTGCACTACTAATGACATTGAGTTTTAGTACTGCAAAAGAGAGCAAAGAGGATATATACAAGAAAAAATATGTCTATACAGAAGTCATGAAAGTAACTGCTACTGCTTACTGTTCAACTAGCGATGAAACAGATAAAACCCCTTTTTTAGCTGCATGGAACAACCAATTAAACCCCAATATACCCTCTATAGCTGTATCTAGAGACCTTTTTAATTGTGGTCTCACCAATGGTAAAAAAGTACATATAGATGGACTAGAGGGAGAGTTTGTAGTACTAGATGTAATGCACAAAAAATGGAAAAACAAAATAGATATCTATATGGGCTTAGATAGGAGAAAAGCCCTTAAGTTTGGTCGAAAGAAACTAACCATTCGTTGGAAAATATAGTTTAAGTATCCAAATAGTAGCCAACTCCCTTTTTATTTTGACATAAATTGGCAGGAAGCTTCTTTTTAAAGTTTTTAATAAATGATTTAATCGCACCTTGACTTGGTGCCTTTTCATAATCCCACATATACTCATACATCATATCATATGTTACAACACTATTTTCAGATAGAAGTTTAAAAAATTTTGTCTCTTTTTGAGTAAGATGAATTCTAGTATCTTCCATCAAAATAGTACCATTGTCATAATCAAATTCAAGATTACTCTTAATAATAATATGACTTGTTAATTGAAAATAATCCAAAAACTTATCCATAAGAGATAAAACTTTTTTAGTAGTAAATGGTTTTGTTACATAAGTAACAATATTTAAATCTATCGAGTCCAAAAGATAATCGGTATCAGTATAGGCAGAGATAATAACAATAGGAAGATTTTTATCAAACTCTCTAATATGTTTGCAAAGAGTAATTCCATCTGTATTGGGCATATTGATATCAGTAATGACAATATCTATCCTATTTTGATTTTCTATATACCTATCATATGCATCATCTCCATCAGAGGCAACTAGAATTTTATCAAAAAAATTACTTAATATCTCAACAATATTTTTCTGTAATTTTATATCATCTTCAACATAGAGAAGCGTCTTATTTTTTAGTAATTGATATTTTTCATTCATCTTATTAACCTTATTGTAAATTTGGAGCTATCTCCTTGGCTTGTTACCTCTAATTTTCCATTAAAATGACTCTCTATAATAACTTTGGAGACATATAGACCCAACCCTAGATTGGTTGAATCTTTTGCCACCTTTGTTGAGAAATGAGCCTCAAATATTTTATCCATATACTCCTCTTTAATCCCCCCTGCTCTATCTGTAATAATGATAAGATACTCATCTAACTTTACTTTGGTTTTAATCTCTACAGATGCTCCATTTTTTGATAAATCAATCGCATTTTGTACAATATTAATAATCACCTGTATTAGCTCATTTGGATAGATAGAGATTTTAACATCTTTATCAAATACTTTTTCTATTATAATATTTTTTTTATTAATTTCACTCTCCAAGAAACCTATAGATTTTTGAATAAGTGGTAAGACATATGCATCTTCCTTATTTTTCTTAGGTTTGTAGAACTCTCTAAAATCATCAATGGTTTCAGAAAGAAACTCCGTATAATCCTCTATCTCAGCAAAATTTCTCTCCAACTCCTCCATATCAATCTCTTTTCCTATCATAATTTTAAATCTTAAATTGGAGGTAATCGAAGCAATTTTACTAATAGGCTGTCGCCATTGATGAGATATCATACTAATAAGCTCCCCCACCTGAGCCAAACGTGCTTGTGAAAACATCGCCTTGTTACTCTCTTTAATCTCCTTTTCGTAATCTTTTATTAACTTATTGATGATTTTAGAAAATATAATCGAGACAAAAATAGAGATGAGACTTACGATTAATAGTAATCGTATGTTCTCTTTTGAGTCATCATCAAACTTATCTTGCCAAACTTTTTTTTTCTGTTTTATAGAGTAGTCAATATCTTTTTCATTTTTACTAATAACGATATATAAATCGGTAGATTTAATGTGATGAACGTAAGCAATTTTATTTACAAAACTATCTTCTATACAATCTGTTCCTTGATACTTAACAAATTTTTTTTTTCTTGAAGCAGTTATAAGTTTATAGAGTATTGTATCTTTTTCTTTCTCTTTATATCCTGTCGAATCTACTAAGGTGGCTAATGTTTCT
The DNA here is from genome assembly GCA_027076905.1 of Campylobacteraceae bacterium. Classification (GTDB taxonomy): domain Bacteria; phylum Campylobacterota; class Campylobacteria; order Campylobacterales; family Sulfurovaceae; genus UBA1140. The sequence goes on from JALTGP010000231.1 coordinate 18,518, forward strand.
GCACAAGGATGTCTAATTAAATCACCTTTTTTATTAAAAATAAAAATAAATCCACTATCATATTTTTTCAATGAATCAATAAAGCTTAATATATCCTCTGTACTAGACAGTTCTATACTTTTAGAATATATAAAGTTCATAAAAGAATCAATATAATTTGCTTTTTCTTTTAAAAAACTTTTATGCTTATTTTGAAGCTCTAATTCATATCTTTTCAACTCTTTCTTTGTATACTTCTCATGCTTATACTTTAATCCGATTGAGATAGAGATACCATAAAAAAGAATAATTAGTAGGGGAAAGACAACGGTAATAACAAGAAGATTTTTTGTAAAAGTTATTTTTAATTTTTTAAAATTCATAATTTATTTTTTTGAAATTACAACTTAGATTATTTTTTCCAACTTCTTGAAGCTGTAAAGAACATGCTTTATCTTTACAGCTATTTTTTAAATTTTTATCTTTTATTTTATTACAATAAGTTGAATCTCCTAGTGCAATAGAAAGACATCTATTTTTCAAATCTTTATCTTTAATCATTTGACAATAACCTGTATTTCTTTTAACAATACCAAAACATCCAATTTTTTTATCTTTATTCTTTATTAACATACAATATCGTAAATCTTTTGAAAAACTAGCCAAAGAGAAGTTTTTATTATCTTCTTGAATAGATGTACTATTTAATATTTGTGATAAAAATAAAATCATAATTACTATTTTCATGCTATAATCCTTTTAATAGTATCAACTATTTTAAGAGACACCATCAAAATTTTATCCTATTAAAATATTAAGAGGGTGCTACTTTTACTTTATTAGTCTTTCCCAATAAGCTGTGTATTTTGAATAATACTTGTACTTGTAATTCCACTGCTATCTTGGGATGAAGATTCAACTCCTGCATTAATTCTTCTGTCTGTTCTAAATTTACTATTTTTTATAATAACACTGCTAGATACACTTCCTTTTTTTTCTTTGATTTTTAGACCTAAATTGAGAGTATTTTTATCCCCTATATCTTTTAAATCTTTTTGATTCATATGGACATTTTTTATCTCTTTATATATAAATTTACTTTTTCTCTCTCGAGTATTAATATTACTACCAAGATTACCTGCTTTCGCAGCTTCTTTAAGTTCTTTATTTCCATTTATTTTGATATAACTAGAACCTTTTGATCCTCGTCGAGATCTATTTTTTGCCATCACTTTTGTAAAAGAGTCATTGGCTGAATAGTACCTTCGTGAAGATTGGTTTTGTGCATATACTGTGGTATTTAATAAAATTCCACTAATGATAGTAAGAGCTAGGGGAAATAGTGTTGTTTGTTTCATAAGAAATCCTTTATTTTTATTTTATTAGTGTGATTCAAAGTTCATACCAATATCACTGTCTAGTATTTTAGATTTTTTGTCAATTCTACTTCTATTTTTATTCCAACTATTTTTAATATTAGAGTTTCTTGAATCATTGATTGAATGAAAACCTTTACTCATACTTCTATATCTTTGTTTTTGGTTTGGTTTTCTATTCTCTTCCTCTTTATATTTTAATAATTTTTTAATCTCTCTATTATCTTCAAATGTTAATTTTGGAATTAAATCATAAGCTTTTAGTCCATTTCCATTTGGAGTATACTTCGAAGCTCCATGAGCCAATAACTCTTTGGCTATATTAAAATACCCTTTAGAGGTAGCAATATGTAATGCCGTATCTCCATGGCTATTTTTTATATTAAGAATAGTTCCTTTCTGGATTAGAAAATGAGCAATCTCTAGATAACCAAAGTATAAGGCATCTTGAAGTGCTGTACTGTAATAGATACCACCTCTTTCAGAAAGTAATGCTTTTTGTTGTACTAAAAAAATTACAACAGGATACTCACGTAAAGCTACAGCATAATGAAGAAGTGTTTTATTTAGCTTAAAGCGTTTATTAACAGAAATTTTAGTTAATAGTTCTTTTGTCCCAAATATACCTTTTTTAATCGCACTTACTACTTCTTTTTCTGTAATATTCTTTTTTTTATATTTTATATCTCTTGTAGTTGAAACTTTATAAATATCTCTTTGAGGAAAATTTTTAGAATTTATCACTTGAGTTAAAAGTAACTGTCTAAGCTCTTTATCGGCACCATATTTTAGTCTAGGAACTAAATCATAAGCTGTTAAGCCATTATTATTTTTTATATTTTTGTTTGCACCGTGAATTAATAATTTTTCAACGATATCTATATAACCATTTCCTGCAGCAATATGTAGAGCCGTATTTCCTTTTTCATTTTTTATATTGATGTTTGTATTATTATTAATAAGAGAATAGGCATTTTTTAGGTCACCTTGATATAGAAAATTTTGAAGAGGAGTATTATTTAAATCTCCCTCTTTTGAAAAAAGCATACTAAAATTAATAGATACAAATAAAAAATAAAATAAAAATTTTCCTTTCATAACAAACTCCTTTAATTTTTTAATAATTCCGCTGTATCCTTAATATGTTTTTTAATTTTTGGATCTCCTGAATAACTAACCTCTACAGTATCTTGAAGATTAACGTTCAATTTTTTATCAACATTTATGATAATATCACCCGAACCTCTAGCATTAATTGTTGCATTACTTGTTATTGTTTCTTTCATATTGATATCATAACTACCATCAGCCTTAAGATTAAAAGTATTTATAGACATTGAAAGTAATGATACATCACAAGCACCATTAACCAATAGAGTAAAATTATTTAAGTTAAAACCACTAACTATAGCATCAATCGAACCATCTACATTAAGTAATTTTAATATAGATGTATTAATTAATATGTCAAGACTAGAATAAGAGGATACATCTTCTTTAAGTCTAATGAATAGGGTATCATTTTTTACCTTAAATTTAATTTTATTTATTACATTAATATCTGAGGATACAGTAATTTTTTGATTCTGAGACATATTAATATTCAAGTTTGCAGGGACATTAATATCCACCTTGCTAAATGATTCTTTTATCTTAATATTTTTCATATCCTCAGAGCCAGATGTTTCTAAATTATTATATCCAATATTACTATTAGTAATCATACTATTATTAATATGAACATAAGAATTATTGTTATAGCTATCAACCTCAGAAAATAGCGATAACGTATAAAGTAAAAGCATGAATATAGTTTTCATAAAATAATCATTTTTCTGCAACTATATTTAAACCAACTGTAGAGTTTGTCACTTTAGAGTGACCTGTCACTTTAGCAGTAACTTTGTTATTACTAGCATTAACTTTAGAACCTTTAGCTTTTATTTTCATACCAACAACCGAGTTTCTTACTGTTGACTTATCAACGGTTGCATCAACTTTATTATTATTAGCATTAACTTTGCTTGAACTACCAAAAAAACCTGCATTTAGAGAAGCTGTACTTGCGATTAATAATCCTGCTAGGATGAGTGTTGTTTTTTTCATTTTGAATCCTTTATTTGTTTTTATATAGTGTAGTATATCATCCTTGGGTGGCTTTAAAGTGGCATTTTGTTTTATTTTACTAAAAATATCAAAAAAATATTTATTAATAAAGCTCAGAGAATTATAGTTTTAAAGTGATTATACTTAATTTTGAAGTGAAGAAAAAGAAGGGGAAAAAAGGGAAAAAATAATACCCTTAGATAACCAAGGGTATTGAAAAGTAAAAGTTATTTTTTTGCGTCAATATTTAAACCAACTGTAGAGTTTGTCACTTTAGAGTGACCTGTCACTTTAGCAGTAACTTTGTTATTACTAGCATTAACTTTAGAACCTTTAGCTTTTATTTTCATACCAACAACCGAGTTTCTTA
>JALTGP010000232.1 GCA_027076905.1 Campylobacteraceae bacterium
CTATAGCTACTTTTTAGAGGCGTTGGATTTTTTCCGATATAGGTATCATGAAAAATAGCATCAAACTCATGAGCTGAATTTTCATCATAGTAGTATTGTAAGGTAGAGAGAAAAAGGGATTTTCCAAAGCGTCTTGGGCGTAAAAAAATCATAAAACTTTCGTTAATATTTTCTAAACTTTCTATATGGTTTGTTTTGTCTATATATAGATAGTCATTATTGATTTTTATTTTTCTAAAGTTGCTTTCACCATATATTATCTTTTTCATTCGTCTCTGTCCTTTTTAATATTTTTTATTCCTATTAACCAACATATCTTTCTCAGTAAGTTCAAGCAACAGATGCCCCAAATTTTTTAAAGAGAAGAGTTGTAGATGTTCTCCTTTCTCTTTTTTGAGCTCGGTAGAAAATTTATTTTTGGAAAATATCACATAGCTCTCTATATCAAGCTCGGCTTGGTGACACTTCTCTTTTAGTTTACTAAGCTCACTTTTATTTGCTTTTGACTTAGAAAATTTACACGCACCTGCTATCATTTTTCCAGATTTGGTTTTGGCAAGTAGGTCTATCTCTACTTTTGTATCCCAATAAGAACCAATTTTTATGATTTTGTCTTCATTTGATTCGTTGTAGCTTTTTTTGACAAGTTCCATAAAAAGTTGTTGGTAGATAAGGTTGATAAATTCACCTCTCATCTGAGTCCAACGCTCTTTTACTTCAGCATACTCTCCTGCTTTGATTCCTTTGTAATAGGGAGAGATAACGGCAAACCAAAAACGCATAAAGGGTTGATTGAAGTTTAGTTTTATGGAGACTTTATCATGGTCTTTGAGTGGTTTTTCGACAGAGATATCTTTTGAAAGAATCCCCTCTTGTATCATGAAATCTACCGACTCCTCTCCACGAATTTTATCGGCCTGGGCTTTTTTAAAAGCAGAGTGTTCACGTCTGTCACCTGTGGCAAGTGCAGAGAGGACTTTATGGTAAATCTCTTTGCTCTGTGTCATCTTGGTTGTGTCACCATGAATATAACGATAGTTCTTTAAAACCTTCTCTTCTATAAGTTCATCCAAGGGTTTAGTCAAGTCAACTCGCCAACCCATCCCTCCAAAAACTGCGAAATATACCAATGCAACCTCTAGGTTGGTGGCATTGTTTTGGTAGCAAAAAGAGCGAAACTGTTGGCTGATGGTTGGGTTAGACATGGGTTTGTGACCTTTGGAAGATTTTTGGAGATTATAGCATTTGACTCTTAGAGTAAGGAATCGTGAACCTCACTCTCCCAAATCAAAGATTATGGTAGAGGATTGCGAGAAAATTTTTGTTCAAACAAGTAAAATGGGTAAATTTATTCTTTTACAATTTCTAACGGTATCGCAGAGAAGTTCTGAAGAAAACTAATTTTTAAAATAGTTATCTGCCACTATTTCTCGCTTCCTCTTTGGCTTTGGCTTCTCTCAGCTTGTCTTTTTTACTCTTTTTTTTCCCTTTTATAGGAGCTGAGCCTTTGACTCTTTTTGGTGCTTCGCCTGTTAGCTCATAACCCTTTATCTGTTCATGTTTCAGTTTTATTTGACTCCGTTTCTCTATGAGTTTAAAATGTCCTTTCTCCTCATGACCTATAAAGCTTATGGCAACTCCTGATTCTCCTGCTCGTGCTGTTCGTCCAATTCGGTGGATATAGTCAGCAGGGGAGCGTGGCAGGTCAAAGTTAATAACACAATCAATCCCCTCTATGTGTAGACCACGAGAGATAATATCGGTGCTAAATAGTATCTGAATCTTTCTCTTTTTAAACTCCTCTATAGTGTAGTTACGGTCATCTTGGCTAAGGTCACCGTGAAAGGACTCTGCTATATAGCCACGTTTTCTAAATTTCTGGGCAATATTATCTGTGGCTCTTCTGTTTGCCATAAAGACTAGTACACGTTTCCATTTCTCTTTTTTGAGCAGATAACGAAGTAGAGAACCTCTATTTTCAGGATTAACCTCGATGACCCGTTGCTCTATTCTAATGACGATTGGTTCATCCTCTTTGACACTTACTCTAATCACCTCTTGCGTTATTTTATTGGCTATCTCCAACATCTTTTCAGGATAGGTAGCAGAAAAAAGGAGGTTCTGTCTTTTTCTAGGAATTGCTTCTAAAATAGCATCCAACTCCTCAGAAAAGCCTAGATTGAGCATTTTATCAGCTTCATCCAAAACTAAAAACTCCAAATGTTTAAGCGTCATCTGTTTTTTACTTAACACATCCAAAAAACGTCCAGAGGTCGCCACCATCACATCACACCCTTTTTGAATGGCATAGATTTGCTCACCAATCCCCTCGCCACCAATAACAGAGACAACCTTTGGTTTTGAAGCAAGGGCTTCTCCAAAGAGTCGAAAGCTTTGGGCAACTTGCAACGTAAGCTCACGCGTAGGGGTAAGTATCAAAACCTTTATTTTTCGTTTTCCCTCAGTAGGATTTTGATTGAGCATTTCCAAAATTGGCAATACAAACGAGGCAGTTTTCCCCGACCCTGTTTGGGCTTGTGCCATAATGTCTTTTTGTTCCAAAACAAGAGGAATCACTCTCTCTTGAATGGCAGTGGGTTGGTGGTAATTGTTCTTTTTTAGAAGCATTTGTAGTTTGTTGGAGAGGTTTAGTTTTGAAAAAGGCATGGTAGGAAACCTTGGAATTTATTTTGGAAATTATAGCTCAATTTTTACTATCTCTTCTTGT
>JALTGP010000233.1 GCA_027076905.1 Campylobacteraceae bacterium
AAGGCTATGAGTAGCATTAAAGGTAATAGGGTTTGTATGATTAGTTGCATTTTTTTCCTTTATTATTTATAAGTGATATATTTTCCATTTTCAAATCTCCACTTTTTCAAAACCCCTTAATTAATTTCCAAATATCTTTCATTTTTTTCTCCCTATTTTTATTATCTACTCTCTCTTTTCCCAAGGAAACAGCTTGATGTTATTCAGAATTTTAACAGCAATAATAGTTAATACCGTACCAAAAAGCATTGTATAGGTTATCTCTTCCTCTAAAAACAGAATACTTAGCCCAATAGCTGAAAAAGGTACTAAAAAAATAAATGAACTTACTTCACTAACTCCTAGTTTTTCTATACCTAAAAAATAAATAGTATTTGAAAAAGTAGAAGCAATAACACTAATAATAAAAAGGTTCAACCAAAAAACTCTATCAAAAGAGTCATAAGCTATCGTTCTAAAATCTACAAAGAAAACAGCATCTATTGTAACCATAATAACATAGAGATAGAAACTAAAAACAATAGGCGAAATTTTTGTAGACTTGGAACTAACAATCGTCATCATTGACCACAATACAACGGATAATAAAAAATAGATATTGGACAACGAAAAGAATTCACTTATGGTTGTATTCCAAATATTTAAAATCGTCAAAACCCCAATAGCTCCTAACGAGAGTGCTAAAATATCTTTTTTGGTTACTTTTTTATTCCCGAGTGCAACCATCATTAAAAATGTCACAATAGGAATAAGTGTCGTTACCAATGCAGACCCCAAAGAGGCACTACCTAGTTTTGTCCCTAGATAATAATACTTCATATACCCAATAAATATAACTGCACCCAAACTAGCCAGTAAAAAGCTTTTCAAATCAATTTTAAAGGATTTTTTTAAATATATGATGATGGGTATCATGGTTATGACGGTAACAAAATATCTAAAGAATATAACATCATACTCATTGATATAATGGCTCAAAATCTTAATATTGACCCAAGATGCACCCCATCCTAGCATTGCAAAAACCATTAATATATAAAATAGATTTTTACTCATAATTTAATCCTTTCTATCTATTTGGTTTAGACGGTGTTGTCAGGGACAACACCCTACGCGTCAAAATAAACCTATCCTCTTCCACTCCATAAAAATCCTTCTCAAACTTCCTCTCTGTAAATCCAAGCTTCTCATAAAGAGCAATGGCAGGTGGATTTTTAGGATATACGGTTAGAAATGAGTCTACTTTTAGTTTGTCTATCTCTACTAAAAGTACTCTCATAAGCTCTGTTCCTATCCCTTTTCCTCTGTGGGCTTTCTCTACCATGAGTTTGTGAACATCGTAAGTTCCATTGTTACAAGGAAAAGCGAGTGAAACACCAATTATTTTTTCCTCATCATCAACAGCCACAATAGTCAAAGCATACTCAACCCATATTCTCCAAACATGCTCTCCATCAGGTATAAACTCCCCTTTGAAACTCTCTTTCCATGCTTCTCTGTCTAGTTTAGCTATGGCTGTAAATTCACCTGTTTTTGCTTTTCTGAATTTCATTTTTTCTCCTATTTTAATTTGGTGCGATGGTAATCGTACCCTACACATCCATCTCATCAAAAATCCTCTTTTTCAACTGTTCATCATCAAAAAGTTCTCTCATAGAGAAGATTAAAACCAACACAATAATAACCATGCTAATCAAATAAGCCATCTCTACATCAAACTACCAATAAATGCATCTAGCAACTCAAAATACTCTTTCTCATTGACATACATTATATCATTGTGGTCACCCTCAAAAAAAAGTTTTAACTTTTTAGGTTCATTTGCCCAAGTAAAGAGGTTGTTAGCATTGGAAGAGCTTACCAATGAGTCAAATCTTGTATGCATAATAAGTGTTTGCCCCTGAAAAGTTTTAATCTTCTGCTCATGGTTAAAATAGATTGCTCCTTCTTTTAACAATAGCTCTCTTGTTGTACCAATTTTTTTAGGTTTTTTTATCATCTTTAAAACTCTAAGAGCAACACTTGATATACCACTCTCTATCACCAACCCTGCTATATTAGGAAAAATTGAAGCACCATGTAGTGCATAGATAGAACCCACCGAACGACCAAAAAGTACAATCTCCTTTGGTGGAATATCTATCGACTCGATAATTGCCTTAACATCATCAAGCATATCTACAAGAGTAGGTGAACCACCTGTTGAGAGACCATATCCTCGATATTCAGCAAAGAGAACACTACAGCCTAAATACTCTTCTATCTTTTTTTCAAGAAAATTAGTATAGTCAGCGACTACCTCTCCATTCCCATGAAAATAGATAATTGTTTTTCTAGGATTCTCAACTTTATGATAGTAACAAGCTAAATTATTGTCACCACTCTGAACAAAATATGGGTTCTCAAAACTTTCGTATCTTGGATAGAAATACCGTTGTGATATCTTCTCATGGTTTAGTATAGAGTTTGTCATTTTTTTCCTTTTCTGATTTTCATTTTTTCTCCTATTTTAATTTGGTGCGATGGCAATCGCACCCTACAATTTAAACACCATAAAATAGGCTTTTACCCCTCCACAATCAAGACACAAATTGTCACTATAATTTCCACATGAGAGATATTTTTTTTCTTCCTATTTTTAGTATCTCTTCATAATATCTTTAATAGTTTCTACTTCATATTTTATTCGCCACAGCCGATTAGGCAAGGTAGGAACT
>JALTGP010000234.1 GCA_027076905.1 Campylobacteraceae bacterium
ATTGGTAATAATCCCTCTATAGTCGAAGGAAACAATGGAACAAAAAATTTACTATTTGATATTGTACTTGATAAACCTACTCCACAAGAGATTACTTTTAGTTACTATTTTATAGATGGTAATGCAATATTTGGAGAAGATTATCAAGAGGGAACAGTCCCACAAGGTCAGACAATAAGCATTCCACAAGATGCAAACTCGACAACTGTTTCAGTGCTAATAAATGGAGATATTGATATTGAAAATAATGAAACATTTATTTTAAAATTAGATAATATTACCAATGCCACTTTTACTCCAGAGTCTGTATCTGCGACGGGAACGATTATCAATGATGATAGCATTAACCCTATTGGTTGTCTACAAACAGCATGGATGTTTCAAAATAAACCAACAGATATTAATGCTCTAAATCTTGTGAATGGTCAAATGTCTTTGATAAAAAATAATGTATCAGATGACAATATAAATGCACTAGGATTTAATAAAAAAGATGGTTATTTTTGGGGATATAACTATACTAAGAAAAATGGTACAGTTAGTAGAATTGGTATGAATAATCAAGGGGATTGGGTAGCTGAAGACTTTGTGGTAGCTGGATTAAATGGATTTTCCTCTTATGTTGGAGATATAGATAATAATGGTCATCTCTATTTAAAAGTTAAGAACAATGGTAGAAGAGTAGTTGTTATAGATTTAGACCCAAATTCACCCAACTATTTAACAAAAATAAATGATTTTAATTTAAATTTCAATTTAGGTACAGCAGACTGGGGATTTAATCCAAAAGATAATATGCTTTATGCTGTTAATAATGGGACTGGGACTAAATATCTTTATAAAATAGACCCATCAAATGGTCATAAACTATCAAGAGAAAATACGTTATTAACAGGCAATAGAGGTTTTGGAGCAAGTTTCTTTGATGCCAATGGCTTTTATTATGTTTATGACAATAAAAGTGGGAATATCTATAGAATAGATGTAGCCAACTCTCCTAAAGCTGTACTATTTGCTACGGCTGATATTGTTAGCTTAAATGATGGAGCAATGTGTACCGATGCAGAGTTTAAATTTGATTTTGGAGATTTACCTGATAACTATCCAACAAAATTAGAAAGTAATGGTGCTAGACACTCACTCCCTACTTATGGAGAGCCTACCGTATATTTAGGTACAGGGGTAAGTTCTGAAAATAATGGAAAGCCTTCAACTGATGCCAATTTAGATGAAAATGATGATGGGGTTCAAATAGATAATAGCTCTTTGCAAAATAAAACTATAAATTCAGAAGAGGCTTCTACCCTACAAATTACAACTCATGGAGTTGGATATTTAAGTGCATGGATAGATTGGAATGGTGATGGAGATTTTAATGATACAAACGAGCAGATAGCTCAAAATATAGATGGAAGTAGTGGATTAATTACACTTGATGTAGTAGCTCCAAATAATCTAACCAATGGTGTTACCTATGCACGATTTAGATACAGCTATCAAAATAACTTAACACCAACCAGTTCAGCTATTGATGGAGAGGTTGAGGATTATAAGATTACAATTCAATCTGCACAATCTAACCCTTGTGATACACGTTATTACTCAACATCAACAAATTCTTGGATAGAGGGGTCAACCCCTGTTGAATACAGTAACAATTTGGACATTACAAAAACAATTCAAATGAACGGAACAGATAGTTTACGTATTACTGTTAGTGGTGAGATAGAAGACGGTGGGGGAACACATAATTGGGACTGGATTTATGTATATGATGAAAATGGAAATGAGGTCTATAAGGATGATGGAAATTTAGACAATACACCTTTTATTGTACAAGGAAATAAAGTTACAATTAAACTTCATAGTGATGGGGGAACAACAGATACGGGAGCAACAATTAAAATTGAGGGAATAGGTTGCTCTGAGTCTAATAACTCTACTGCAATGTGTTACGCATTAACAGATGATAGTAATAGGCTCTATAAAGTAACCATGAGTCCAAATGCAAATCCTCTGCCTGTAGCCTCTTATATTGGTATTAATCAAACATTTAATGGAGAGGGGTCAGCCTATAGAGCAAGTAATAATAAGTTTTATGCTTTTACAGGTGTTAGTGATGATGTGGGTCCAAGTGATTTGTATAGTATAGATGTTGAAACAGGAGTAGTGACACCTGTTAAAAACAATATAATTAGTGGAACGCAAGGTACTGTTGAGGGTGCAGAGTTCTATTTTAATCCGACTTTAGATAAAGAGATACTCTATGTTATTAGTCAAGAAGAAAACTCTAAACTTTATGCTTTTGACCCTAATAATAATTGGGCTTTATTAGCAGGTTATCCTAAAAATACTCATACAGATTTATCTAGTTTAGCCATTAATCCTGTTAATGGTGTAGCCTATGCTATTGATGACTATAACTATCATGGCAATAAGCCTAAAGTATATCAGTTAAATCTCGCAACAGGAGCTACCACACATATAACAACCCTGCAAAATTTAGCCGATGCAGAGGGGTTAGCGTTTGCTAGTGATGGTAATTTATATATTGAAGATGAAGGTAGAGATGACCTTGATGGAAAAAAATTATATAAAGTCAATCTTCAAACAGGTGAGCTAACTCCATCTGCTATAACCAATTCAAATGGAGATATAGAGGGGCTTTCATGTAATGGTACACAAATAGCAATTGATAATCCAACTGTTAAGATTG
>JALTGP010000235.1 GCA_027076905.1 Campylobacteraceae bacterium
AGTCGCAGTCTTCACAAAAAACTTAGTCTAGGCAGGTCATGTCGGACTATAAAAGCTTCCTCAATATCCTAACATTAGTTGGGAGTTCGGAAGAATCCACCTTCTTTAGGGGGTGGAGTTGTCAACTTGGTGGGTGAGTGCAAATACTCAAACAAAAAAGTAGGGGTAGATATACTTAAAGAGCTAGATAGAAAAAGTAAAAAGATAGAACTAAAATTACCTATTAAATACTATCTTCTTTTTTATAAAAGTGGATTTACGCACACGAGCTATTTTTTAAACCCAATACTTAAACTAGCCCCAATCATCTCATATCCTAAAACATGAGGAGGACCTTCCCATCCACGGTATAGATTGGCGACTATGACGGCGATTCGTTTGTTTCCTTTTTCTATATTTAGAAAGCCTAGGATTTCTCTCTCTAAGAGGTGGGAATCTTTGTAGCTCTTTGTGTCTATTGTTTTTTGCCCTTTTTGTTTTGAGCTAAGATAGAGTGTTGAACTTTTGACAAACTGTATTCCCCAATCTTTGTAGTACTCTTTTTCTGTTTTTGAGGTTAGTTTTAGGGTGTCATTATGATAGTGTGGCTCATCTGTTTGAAGAGAGAAGAGATTGTCTGATGCAATATTATATTGGCGCATACTATTTGTTACTGTTTGGTGATGCTCATTCCAAAAGCTTTTAAAGTTAACATCTGTTATGTTGTCCTCTTTTTTGAACTCATCTCTCCATACTATTTCATCGGTTATTAAGTCTTGAATAAATGTCTCTATGTGTACCATGTCTCTGGGGTCGGTCTCGTACTCTATTGCGTAAGCAATTTTGCCTTTGTTATAACCTAAAATATAAAAAGTATCATGAAGAAATGGGGCTTCTTGAATTCCTGAATTGTATGATGAAAATATATTAAAGGCACGCTTTTCAAGATTTAATGGCTTTGGATATTTTAAAGAAGTTGCCTCTTTTGGGATTTTTATCTCTTTAATTTTACACTGATGATGGTTCTCTTTGATAGTGCGTTTGGTGGCTTGTTTGACATAGCTTAAAATTTTATTTAACTCACTATCTTTATAATTAGATGTAATTTTAGTGCTATCAATGGTTACCACACAGCTCTTGTCTCCGTAGTTCTTAGCCTCAACGGTTAGACCTTTGATATTGGCTAAGTTTACATTTTTAGCTCTAAGAATATCATCGGATGAGTTGACATTATGCACCCATGTGACTCCTGAGATGTCAGCGTCCATATTGTAACTAGAGAGGAGTATCTTTCTAAGTTCTATTCCATCTTTTTCCATCAAATCAGCTTGGGGATTTGCTACAGGGATGTAGAGGGAGAAAAAAGATGCATGAGAGGCAAGAAGGGATTGGGATAGGATAATGAAGGGTATTGAAAATTTCCATTTAGATAGAAACATGGTTTTCCTTTTGTTTAAATTGGGTGGAATTATATCCCAAATTTGAAAGATTGTTTTTTTAATGGTGACAAATTAAAAAATTATCACCATTTAAAAGCAAACTAAGTAGCTACAGAAAATTAATTTCAAAAATATTTACTTATAAGTTTTTTTTCTGAATAATTCCTCTAAGTCTACTCATACGGTTTTTAGGGGCAGGGTGGGTTGAGAGGTACTCTGGGGGTGTTTTTCCACTTTTTGCAAACTTCTCCCAAAATGTTAACGCTGCTTTGGCACGGTATCCTGCTTTTGAAGCAAGAACTACACCGATATGGTCAGCTTCATACTCTTGGTCTCGTGAGTGTGGTAGCATGACTCCTAGCTGTGTGCCGATACCAAATGCTTGCATTACCATAGCTGTATTGGTTGGGCTTCCTTTTCCAATCATTACCGCTTGAAGCACTGCTCCACTTGCTTGGGCGAGTTGTCCACGGCTCATTCTCTCTGCTCCATGTCGTGCCAAGGCGTGACCAATCTCATGACCCATTACTGCTGCTAACTCATCATCATTGGCGATGTATTTAAAGAGTCCTGTATAGACAAATACTTTTCCCCCAGGGAGACAAAAAGCATTAGCTTGTTTGTTGTTGTCGATAAGATAGAAGTTCCATTTAAATTTTTTTGCGATGGAGTATCTCTTGTTTGCAACTTTGGCAATACGTTGTCCCACACGCTTGACCATGGCAGTTTTTTGTGTATCATTGCTGATTTTCTCTTTAGATAAGACCTGTTTTGCACTCTGATATCCCAACTGCATCTCCTGTTTTTGGTCCATCATAATCAATTGATTTCGTCCTGTTATCGGAGCTTTAGAACATCCTATGAATAAAAGTGCTAAAATAGCACCCATCATTATCTTTTGAAGTAATCTCATTTTTATCCTTTATAAAATAAAAAAGATTATACCAAAGATAAGCGAAAATAACAAAATAGGATAAAAAGTGTTTAACATCGTACTGGTAGAACCACAGATACCACCCAATACAGGAACTATTGGAAGACTCTGTGTAAATTTAGGAGCAACACTTCATATTATAGAGCCGTTGGGGTTTGATATAGATGACAAAGCAGTAACCAGAGCAGGGTTAGACTATTGGAAAGATTTAGATTTGGTTGTTTGGGATAGTTTTGATGCATTTTTAAAAGAGCATCCAATTGGGAAGAATACACATCTTGCTACAACCAAAACAGATACGCTCTATTTTGATGCAGAGTTTAAAAAAGGTGACTATATTTTATTTGGTTCAGAAACAAAAGGGATACGAGAAGATATACTATTAGAGAATAAAGAGCAGTGTCTTACTATCCCCATGGGAGGAAAAGGAAGAAGCCTTAATTTAGGTGTTGCTGTAGGAATCGTAACCTATGAAGCACTACGTCAAAACTATGATGGATTTGAAAAAATAACTATTGTAAATAGACTAGAGGAGTGTTAGATGGCGATTGGAGATATTTTATATATTATGGCATCATTTCTCTTTGCCTATATGACTTTTGTTATTATTAGAGGAAATTTTCAGCGTAAATTTGATGAAAATGGAGAGCGTTTTGATATAAAAGAAAAGAGAGAATCAGAAGAAAAAAAGAGTTAGAAGACTCTAAGTACTTTCTCAAAATTAATTTCAAAAATATTGGTCAAGTACTTACTTTTTAGATGTTAGTCTCTAAATACCAAAACCCTTTTGGTATAACAGGCAATATATTCATCTTTATTAATGGCATAGTTATTGTTCAAGTAGATTACTTTAAAATCATAATCTCTGTTGCACTTATCGAGTGTATACTGTTTTGATTCCCCAGGCTCAAGCTCTTCTGAGTAGAGTTTGTCCTTTCCCCAGTTGGTTGTCTTTGAACGTCTAATATAGATATCTTTAATATCTGTATTGGATGAGGCACTGTTTTTAATTTTGATAACCCCTTCATTCTCCTTTGTTACTCCACACCCTAGTAATATAATTATAGATACAAAACTTAGTATCGAAAATTGAATTATTCTCATTACATCTCCTTTATATTGAGTTAAAAAATAAACTCATAATATATTATAACAGAAGAAAATGATAATCTCCCTAGCTAATCATTTTTTTAAATCCTTCAAGTAGTACAGCAATAATTCCTTTTGGTCTGATTAATTCGGAGATAAACTCATCATAAGATAGGTTTTCCTCTTCTAAAAAGCCCAATAGATAGACAAGTGATTTCTCCATACTATGTTTTTTTTCAATGGCTAGGAGTGAATCATATAGCTCCTCAGTGGAATCAATAATATTTTGAGGGGCAGCACGTCTAAAGGCGGTTAGAGAGTTTATGCTTCCATCTGGGTTTAGTTTGGCTTCTAAATCGGCAATAACCCAGTAGTATCGTCCATCTTTTGCTAAGTTCTTAATAACGCCTGAGATTGGTCTTCCTGCCAATAGATTTTGCCAAACAAGGTAGAAAATAGCACGTGGCATATCAGGATGTCTTAAAATATTGTGAGGTTCTCCCATAAGTTCAGCCTCACTGTAGCCTGAGACTTCGGTAAAGTTTTTGTTAACAAAAGTGATGTGTCCCTTGATATCAGTCTTGCTTACAATAAATTTTTTCTTTGAGAATTTTATCTCTTCATCAATAACAATTGGTCGATATATCATAATTTACTCTTTCTTGATAAAATACTGTATTTTATCTTAACAAAAAAAATTAAACGAAAGACTTAAAAAAATGAGTTCTTTTGATATAATTAGAGATTATAGAGGTTTCCCACTTCATAGAGTGGGAAAAATAGTTTTAAATTGTTAGTTTCTATTCTTACCAGCAATAATAAAACGAAGAGCATTCAACTTAATAAATCCTTCTGCATCACTTTGGTCATAAACATCATCCTCTTCAAATGTTGAGTGGGCTTCCGAGAAGAGAGATTTAACTGATTCTCGTCCTACTACCATCACGTTTCCTTTGTAGAGTTTTAGGTTTACTTTTCCCTCCACATGCTCTTGAGTCGCATCAATAGAGGCTTGAAGCATCTCACGCTCTGGTGACCACCAATATCCATTGTAGATAAGTTTTGCATAGCGTGGCATCAACTCATCTTTTAAATGGGCTACTTCACGGTCGAGGGTAATAGACTCGATGGCACGGTGAGCCTTTAGCATAATAGTTCCCCCTGGGGTCTCATAACAACCACGGGCTTTCATTCCCACATATCTATTTTCTACAATATCAATACGACCAATTCCATGCTTATTACCATACTTATTTAGTTTGGTAAGAATCGTAGCGGGACTCATCGCCTCACCATTAATAGCAATAGGGTCACCATTTTTATACTCGATAGAGATGTACTCTGCTTTATCAGGAGCATTTTCAGGGCTAACTGTCCATAGCCACATATCCTCTTCAGGCTCTTTTGATGGGTCTTCTAGTACCAAACCTTCATAAGAGATATGTAGTAAGTTTGCATCCATAGAGTAAGGAGATGCTTGACCTTTTTTCTTTTCGATTTTAATACCATGCATCTCTGCATAAGATAGTAGTTTCTCACGAGAATTCAAGTCCCACTCTCTCCACGGTGCGATAACTGCAATATCGGAGTTGAGTGAAAGGTATCCAAGCTCAAAACGTACTTGGTCATTTCCTTTTCCTGTTGCTCCATGACTCACAGCATCTGCACCTGTCTCATTGGCAATCTCTATCTGCTTTTTAGAGATAAGTGGTCGTGCAATTGATGTTCCTAGTAGATACTCACCCTCATAGATGGTATTGGCTCTAAACATTGGAAATACAAAATCTTTGACAAACTCTTCACGTAGGTCTAAAATAAAAATATTTTCAGGTTTAATTCCCATATCCAGTGCTTTTTGACGAGCAGGTTCAACCTCTTCACCTTGACCTAAGTCTGCGGTGAATGTTACCACTTCACAGTTATACTCATCTTGAAGCCATTTTAAAATAATACTGGTATCTAGACCACCAGAGTACGCGAGTACTGCTTTTTTAATCTCTTTTTTTGCCATTATTGTCCCTTTGTTTTTTTCTAATATAAATTTCACGGATTTTATCATATATTCAGTTAAGTTTATTGGAAAAAGGTGCATAATTCATCTTAAAGTTTAATTTTAAAGGAGAAATAATGGAAAAAGAGATGGTTTTATATGCCGTATTGGGTTTTTTTGCACTCATATTTATATCTAAGTTTCTAGAATCTATTTTTAATTTTTTTTCAGGTAAGAAAAAATATGAAGAGAGTAAGTCCCTTCACAACGGGGTGAATACAAAGGTAAAACCCTATCTTATCTCTCTAGAGAAAAAATTTGAAAATGACCCAGATTCAGGTAGTAGTTTTAGTAATTATGTACATGAACTTGTGAAGGATAACTTTCCTCATAAAGATGAAAAACGTGTTGAAAAAGCGATTGATAAGTGCTGTTCTGATTTCTCTAAGGCGAAGTGTAAAGAGGATTTCTGCTTAGAGGGTTCAGGCATCTCTTGTAAAAAGGAGAAAAAATAAAAGCAGAAACAATAAAAAAAGCACTAATCCTACTCAATATGGGGGGAGCAAACAGTGTTGATGAGGTGGAGATGTTTTTGCAAAATATGTTTGCAGATAAAAATATTTTGACAATGGACCGATATACACGTAAATTGGTAGCAAGTATTATTATCTATAAGCGATTAGAGGATGTCAAAGAGACATTTATAACGCATTTAGGAGGAAAATCTCCCCTGCCTAGCTTGACCAATCAACTTATCTCTAAACTAAAAGAGAGGCTTGATATCCCCATTGCTCCCGCAATGCGTTATGTTCCTCCTTTTGCAACGAAAGCACTAGAAGGGTTTAAAAAAGAGGGGATAGAGGAGCTTATTTTGTTTCCTATGTATCCTCAATACTCCACCACCACCACACTCTCGTCTATTGAGGATATAGAGCAACGTTGTGAAGCATTGGAATATACTCCCAAGATAACAGTTATCGACCCCTATTATGATGAGTATGAGTATATCAAATTGATTGCGGGTAAAATTATGGAGGCGATAGGAAACAAAGAGACCAAAGAGTATGATTTGGTTCTCTCCGCACATGGTCTGCCTATGAGTATCATCAAAAATGGTGACCCTTATGAGAAGCAGGTAGAGGCGAGTGTCTCCGCACTTAAGATATATTTGCGTGAGCGAGGGGTAGCGTTTCACAATATCAAACTCGCCTATCAGTCCAAAGTAGGCTCTTCGGCATGGCTAGAGCCAAACTTGGTAGATCTTCTACGTAATCCGCGACATAGAAAAGTTCTTATCTATCCTCTTGCTTTTACTATTGATAACTCTGAAACGGTGTTTGAACTTGATATTGAGCATCGAGAGATAGCCAAGAAGATTAAGTATGAGGATTATATTGTGGCTAACTGTTTTAATAGTGATGATGGATTTGTAGATTTGATAGTTAAAAAGGTAGAGGGGCTTTTATGAGTAGGGTTATGAATACCATAGAGAATCATTTTATCGGAGAGTATGAGGTTAAAAAATCAAAATTTATCGCCCATTTAGTTCCTATTTCTGAGTATAAAGGGCTTCAGGAGAAGCTCAAAGCAGAACATCCAAAGGCACGTCATGTGGTCTATGCCCTGCGTTATCTTAATGAGTTTGAACAGATAGTAGAGAATTCTTCTGATGATGAAGAGCCAAAAGGAGCCGCAGGAGTTCCCTCTTTAAATGTATTGCGAGGAGAGAAACTTATTAATGTAGCTGTTCTGACAGTACGCTATTTTGGAGGAACAAAGCTTGGTATTGGAGGTATGGCAAGAGCCTATGCAAATGTAGTTAAAGTAGTTATTGCTAACTCTAATGTTATTTTATATGAAAAGATGTTACCATTGCAGTTCAGCACCACCTATAGCGATATTCAAAAAGTAGAATATATTTTAAATAAATTAGAAATCTGCGAGATAAAACGAGAATTTTTACAGGATGGTGCTACTTGGACTATAACTTCCACCCAAGAGAAATTAAATCAATTTAAAAGAGAGCGTGAATGCATGAGATAGTAAATTATATAATAGAATTAGTTGGTCAATTTGGCTATTTAGGAATATTTATTATGATGTTTTTGGAGAGTACTTTTTTTCCTTTTCCTAGTGAAGTGGCGATGATACCCGCGGGTATTTTGGCATCAAAGGGTGAGATGAGTTTGGTTGTTGCTATTTTTGTGGGAACATCAGGCTCTTTGCTTGGTGCATTATTTAACTACTTTTTAGCCCGTAGATATGGGAGAGTTGGTCTGTTGAAATTTGGAAAGTATTTCTTTTTTACCGAAGAGAAGTTACAAAAAATGGAGAAATTTTTTGTGGCTCATGGCTCTTTTTCTACTTTTGTAGCACGTCTTATCCCAGGGGTTCGTCAACTTGTTTCTCTTCCTGCTGGGTTGTCAAAAATGCCTCTTGATAAGTTTACACTACACACCACACTAGGTGCAGGTATATGGATTACCATACTGGCTCTGTTGGGATATCTCTTAGGGGAAAATGAGGCACTAATCAAAACCTATACACATCAAATTGTTCTTGTAACGCTCTTTTTTATTGCTATTGCTACTTTTGGATACATTTTAAAACAGAAAAAGAGATAAAGTTAATCAAAAAGATTTAATATTAATAGTTAATATTATTAAATACTAAAAATATCTTAGTATCTTAATGTTTATCTATATTCTCTATTATATTTAATAAAGCTTTAATTGTGAAAAAAGTTAATACATCTTATAATAGATTAACCTTTGGGTGAATTTATTTTAGGAGTGTGATTATGAAAAAAATTGTTTTAGCGACTTCGGTTCTTGCATTATTAGTAGTAACAGGTTGTACAGGTACAGATGCAAAACCAGCAGTAAAAAAAGCGGTTGAAAAAAAGGTGGATAAAAAAGTTGAAAGTAAGGTAGAGAAGAAAGTAGAAACAAAGGTAGTTGAGGCACTGGGTGCACCTACTGTTAGTGTTAAGTCTATTTCAAGTGCTGTAGCACCTGTAGCTGCGGTGGTAGCTCCTATGGCTACCAAAGCTGTAACTACCTCTGTTGCTTCTGATGCAACCTCTATGGTAGTGGATAAAGCGGTGGATAAAGTAGTTGAGATTGCTGATGAAAAAACTAATGGTGTTGCATCTAAAGTTATTGAAAGCGTCAAATAAGCAACTTAAATATGCTATATCCTTTGTGATATAGCATATTATTCTATTTTTTCTTTTTATCTTCCCCTCTTATTATTTAAAATTTTAACTCCTAAACTAAACAAGCTATAATGTCAAAAAAACAAGGAAAAATCAATGGCTGTAGACCTTTTTGAAAAAAAATCAAAATCATGGGACATGAAATCAAATAGGGTTCAAAATGCAAAAAGTATTGCAGAGCTTATTATTGAAAATATTGACCTAAAAAAAGAGATGAAACTTATGGATTTTGGAGCAGGAACAGGGCTGTTAAGCTATTTTATAGCTCCTCATGTGGATACAATTGTTGCGGTGGATAACTCCCCCTCTATGCTAGAAAAATTTAGAGAAAAATCATCAGAGTTTGCTTGTAAAACAGAGGTGCTTGAGGTAGATTTAAGCACCACAGATATTGAACATAATTTTGATGGGATTATCTCCTCTATGACCATTCATCATCTCCAAGAGACCAAAAAACTGTTTGAAAGATTTTACGATATGTTAGAGGTGGATGGTTTTATTGCCATTGCTGACCTTGATAGTGAAGATGGAAGTTTCCATAGTGACAATAGAGGTGTTTTTCATTTTGGATTTGAGCGAGAGGCACTAGAGGATATTGCTAAAGAGGTAGGGTTTAAAAATATCTCTTTTAGACTGGCAAATGAGATTAATAAACCTTACAACAACTTTACGGTCTTTTTACTGTTAGCTCAAAAATAATAAATTTTTTAAATTCTCACAACACTCTCTAGGTGAGTGTGTAAGGTTTAGTTATTGCTCTTGGATAAAATATTTCAACTCTCTCCTCTAATCTGATAGGTAATATCTCCTGCACCAAAAGCTGTAATTAAATCTTCACGATACTCTACAATAATATTATTGTTTTGAATCACTTGAACCACCCCATCTTTACGGGTAATACTATCAGCCATATGCAGTTTATAACGGCTAAATGCCCCTTTTAAGTCGATATCTACCTCTATCTCTCCTGCTGACCAGATAGGTAAAATAACTAGTTCATCAACCCCCTCAAAACACTCTATAAATGCTTGTAGATTATCCAGTGTTCGGCTATATTTATGGGGTTGCCAAATAACATTAAGCTTATTAAACTTTCGCAATTTTTTATAAGCTTGAAGCGATTCCATGGTCACTTTTATCTCAGTTGGGTGATGCCCATAATCATCTATCACCACACAATCTTCATGATTTTGTACAATATCAAAACGTTTTTTGATACCTTTGTAGTTTAGAAGATTTGTTCTGATACTCTCTATCTCCTCACCCATCTCCAATGCACCCAAAATAGCCAATCCTGCATCTAAAGCGATATGATTCCCAAATCCAAACACCTCAAAATTACCAAACTCTTTAAAGCTAAATCGTGTATGAGGTTCACCATGTACCAAAACAAACTCTATATTGGAAATATCCTCACTTGGATAGAGTTTAATCGACTCTATATCAAGTGAAGCCAAAAACTCATCCTCTGCATTAATCACACGAACTTTAGCAAGGTTTAAAAAGTTACGATAGGCGTTATAGAATCGCTCCTCATCATACTCATAATACTCCATATGCTCAGGCTCTACATTGGTCACAATTGCCAAATGAGGATTAGAGTTTAAAAAGCTCTCATCACTCTCATCGGCCTCAAATACAACACGGTTATTTTCAGCATGACGAACGTTTGACCCAAACTCTTTACTAATTGCCCCAATCAAGGCATTAGAGTCAGGGATAATAGAAGCTAACATCGCTGAAGTAGTACTTTTACCATGCGCTCCACCTACAGCATAAACCTCTTTTTTACCTAAAATGGTTTTTAGAGACTCTTTGCGAGAAAGCAGTTCAATCCCCAACTCTTTAGCCTTTTGATACTCAGGATTATTGGGACGAACCGCAGCTGAGTAGATAATCCTATCTACCCCAATAACGGCATCTTCATGATGAGGTATGGTTATTTTAGCTCCAAAGTTTAGAGCCAAATCATTGGTAATTTCTGTCTGTTTAATATCTGAGCCACTAATTTGATGACCATCGTTTGTTAAAAATTTTGCTAATGCTGAGAGACCGATGCCTCCTATTCCTATGAAGTGTATTTTCATTTTTTGTTATATCCTTATTCCAATTATAGTATAAACGAGAGTAACTACTTACTCTCCTCAAATTTCTTTAACTCAGACTCTCCAAGCTTGACATACTTGGCAAACATGGTTAAAAGGATATCATTTGGCTGTACAAATGTTTTAATAAAAAATGCACTTGGGTCATTTTCATCTACACCACTCACATCGGCTAGGTTATTGACAAAATCGTCAAATGAGTGACCTGCCATGACAGCAGAAGCATGTATCATCATCGCCTCTTTTAGTTCGCTATCGTTTAGAGTGTAGTGTAAAATTAAAAAAATCTCTTTAGAGCCTTTGATATCATTTTCACTGTATCTTTGGATACCATGCTCATAGATGGCTCGTGCTGTGGCTAACTCCTCAGGATTATTTAGATCAAATCCTTGTTCTTGTACCAGTTTTTCAGATAGTACATCAAATGCTTGATTTACGATAAAAGTAAAAATCTCATTTATCTCCTCTTCATTGGCTTCAATGGCTAGTTTTGCACCTAATAGTTGGTATCCTTTGTCGATACTTTTATCCTCTTTCATCTCTATTTCTAGTCTTTTCAAATCATTAATAAAATTCTCATCTTTTTTTAGTGCCTCTATGTCTATTTGTTGCTCTTGCATCTCTTACCTTCTATGTTTTTTAAGCTTTTAGGAATTTTATCCAATTATAGTTACAAGTAAATTATTATTAAAGCTTTTTACGGATAATTAAACTTTATAAAATCTATAAGAATATACAATGATGTTTAATCTTATTTAAAAAAAGGAAAATAATGAAAATTAACAGCGTAGTAGAAGGTCTATCTTTGGTACTAATTTTAGGTCTAACATCATCACTAACTGCATCAGAAGCAGAGCATGGAAAAGCCCATTGGTCTTATACTGGAGAGAGTTTACCTGCACATTGGGGTGAGTTAAAACCAGAGTTTCATACTTGTAAAGATGGTGTAAATCAATCACCAATAAATTTAACAGGTTTTGTTGATGCAAATCTTACTGAAATTCCATTTGATTATAAAACAGGCTCTACAGAGATTCTAAATAATGGTCATAGTGTACAGGTAAATATTGCTTCTGGTTCTACTATTGAGGTAGATGGTATCAAATTTGAACTCAAACAGTTTCATTTTCATACACCAAGTGAAAATAATATTAATGGAAAATCATTTCCACTAGAGGCACACTTTGTACACGCTTCTAAAGATGGAGAGTTGGCTGTTGTTGCTCTTATGTTTGAAGAGGGTGATGAGAACAAGATGTTGGGTCAACTTTGGGAAAAGATGCCAATGAAAGCAGGAGAGAAAACAAAACTAGAGATTGCTGATGTGACAACTATTTTGCCAAAAGAGAGAGATTACTACCGATTTAATGGTTCATTGACAACGCCTCCTTGTACTGAGGGTGTAAGATGGATTGTGGTTAAAAAGCCTACAACACTCTCAAAAGCTCAAATTGAAAAGTTTGCAAAAGTTATGGGTCATCCTAACAATAGACCTGTTCAAGGAACAAATGCTAGAATGATTGTTGAGTAAAAGAGTTTTTTATCCTATTTTTGTGTGGACTGAGATGTCCACACTATGCATTAATTAACATTTTTATTCTTTTTAATGCTTCTCTTGTTTTCTCCTCTTCATAGACCAATGCCAACCTCACAAAACCTTGACCTTGTCCCTCTCTTCCTAAAAATGAACCTGGAATTACTTTTAGGTTGTACTCTTGGTAAAGCCGTATGGTAAATGTTATCTCATCCTCTACAGGTAGCCAAATATAAAATGTAGCGAGTGGAGCTGTTAGACCCAGTACCTCTTTGGCTATTTCAAAGTTTTTGATATATTTTTTGCGAAATTCATCTACATGCTCTTGGTCTGCCCATGCTACTGATGCTGCGTGTTGGAGAGGAAGAGGGGAGGCACACCCAACATAGGTTCGATAGGTCATATACTCTTTTAATATCTCTGCGTCTCCTGCTATAAATCCCGAACGAAGCCCTGGGGCTGAAGATCGTTTGGAGATGGAGTTGATGACCAAAATATTTTTAAAATCACTATTTCCCACTTCAATACTGGCATTAAGTAGTGAGGGAAGGGGAGTATCTAAGTATAAATCTATATAACACTCATCATTTAAAAGTACAAAATTATATTTTAGTGCAAGTTTAACCCATTTTTTTAGCTCATCAATAAGAAAAGTAGAGGCTGTTGGGTTATTAGGGGTATTAATAATGACAAAATCACAACGATGAAGAGCTTTTTCATCTATTTGAGGAAGAAAAGTATTCTCTGCTGTTAAGTTGAGATAGATGACTTCTGAATTGGTAGCTTTTGCAGCCCCTTCATAAATTTGATAAAAAGGATTTGGATATGCCATAACAGAGTTTTTGATATCATGTAGTAAAAATTGAGGAAAATTAAAAAGAACCTCTCTTGTACCAAAGGTTGGGATTATCTGTTTATTATTTATCTCTAGGTTAAAACGGTTTTTTAGATAGGTTCGCATTGCATTTCGTAAAATAAGCTCTCCTGATGTTTTTGGATATTTATTAAGCAGGGAAGCACTGTTACAGAGTTCATCCAATATAAATTGGGGTGTTTGAAATTGAGGCTCTCCAATGGTTAAACTAAGTGGTTCATAGTTTATGTTTGGTTCTATATTTTTAAGTAGATTATTGAGTTTTTCAAATGGGTAAGTTTCAAAGTTCACGGCAGATTTATCCCTAATATTTTTAGGGGATTATAGCCAAAGTAAGATTTGAGTAAGTAAATATCTATTTACTTACTCTGTATAAAATAGTAAAAAAAATTCTACTCTTCACATGAAGCTAGACTGTCCGCTATTGGAAGGTCTTGGTATTTATCTTCTTGAAGAACGGCTTTTTCTAGATTGTTACAATCTACTTCATTACAAGGTTGTGTTTCAGCCATAGGATAATCAATAAACTCTTCCCCTTTTGCCTCTTTTAAACCTTTAATATCCACACAACCTTTTCCTTTTGCTAGTTTAGGATTCGTGTTGGAATCAGAAATCTCAAGACTAATTGGTAGTTCAGAAGATGCCTCTTGTTTGTTGCTTGTTGGTAAATTTATATCTGACTTCTTGTCACTAGTTGGGAGAGTGTTCTCGGCCAAAGAAACCTCTCCGAAAGATATAATTATCAAGATTTTTATAAGTGTATCTCTTAAAAATGAGATGCTCATTTTAACTCCTTTATTAAAAATGGCTTATATAATACATCAAATTTAATTAGTTTATCGTAAAATAAATTAATTTATTTGAAAAATATGGTAAATTATACTATTTTTTAATACAAAAGCAATTAGAAAAAGAATAAACTGTTACTTTATTATTAAATATTTTGAAAAATAGGATAGAAAATGAGAAAAATCATAGTATTAATCGCTTTAGAAGCGACTTTAATGGCAGGTGAGTTGACAAATTCCATGTTAGAAGCAAAGCGTCAAGGTATACCATTGATGATTATGGTAGCTTCAGAGACGTGTACCTATTGTGATAAGATGACAAATATAACATTGAAAGATGCAACAGTAAAAGAGAGTATGAAAGATTTTATGTTTATTAAAGTAGAACAGACAGATAAGGATGTACAGCGTTTTTTAGGAAAACATATGAAGTACCCCCCAACAATCTTCTTTTTGTCTAAATATAAAATCTTGAATAAAGCAGAGGGATATTTATCCCCATCTAATTTTATTCCATGGGTAGAGGATACTAAAAAAAAGCTTGGTATGAAAAGTAGTGTTAGTCAAGTGACAGACAGTTCAAGCTCTTCTATACACTGGATGTATGATATCCCTTCAGCTGTAGATTATGCAGGACAAACTTCTAAGCAGATAATGATATTTGTAAACTCTTCAAATTCAAAATGGTCAAGAGAGTTAGAATCAAAAACATTAGAATCAAGTAAGGTGCAAAATGCACTTAATGATTTTGTATTGGTCAAAGTAGAAAAAGAAGATGCAGGAATCTCCTCTTACGGATTAAATCCAACGCATATCCCAACGGTATATTTTATGACATCAGGAATGAGAACATTGGTTACCGCAAAAGGTTTTTTTAGTGCGAATGATTTTCTAAAGTATATTAATTATGCTAAGAGCAAAATATAATTAAATACCTGTATTGCAGCTTTTTATATCTCCGCTACTGATGCCCTTTTTGAACCATTCAACTCTCTGTGTAGAGCTACCATGAGTAAAGGCATCAGGGACTACATATCCTTGTGCTTGTTTTTGTAGTGTATCATCTCCAATGGCAGAGGCAGCTTGTAATGCCTCCTCTATGTCACCTTGCTCTAAGATATTAAATCTCTTGTGTGCATGGTGTGCCCATACTCCTGCGTAACAGTCAGCTTGAAGCTCTACTCGAACTTGTAGTTTATTTTCCCCCTTTTGTCCTCGGGCTTGTTGTTTCATGCGTTGCACTTTTGAGAGCGTTCCTTCCATATTTTGGATGTGGTGACCAATTTCATGTGCCAAAACATACGCTTGTGCAAAGTCACCTGTTGCATTGTGCTTTTTTGCTAGTTCATCAAAAAATGAGAGGTCAAGATATACTTTTTTGTCACTAGGACAGTAAAATGGACCCATCTGTGCAGAGGCATGACCACAACCACTTTGAGTTGTTCCTCGATAGAGTACCATGCTTGGTTCACTGTATCTTGCTCCATGCTCTTTAAATATATCCTTCCACACCTCTTCGGTATCTCTTAAAACAGTTTTTATAAACGAAGCTTGTCGGTCATCCGCTTTTTTATTAATATGTGATGTTGCTTGACCTCCTGTTAGGCTTGAGAGTGGATTAAATCCTGAAAAATATGCCACAGCTCCAATTCCAATAATCGCCCAACCAAATTTTGTTTTTAAGAGCCGTTGGATAATTGGCCAAATAAATAACATGGTACTCATGGAGGGCATACCTCTGCCACCGCTACCTCTGCTACTGCTCCCACTGTTTCGTCTGTCCTCTACATTACTGCTCTCTTCTCGGTCTTCCCATCTCATATCTACTATCTCCTAATAAATTTTTAACAAATTATATCACAAGTAAAATTTGACTACAATATTATTAATGGTTTAAGGAGTTTCATTTGTCACTAGCATTAGCAAGAAAATATCGTCCATCAGGTTTTGATGAGTTGATTGGTCAAGAGGCGGTATCTCAAACACTAAGTTTGGCACTCGACAGTGATAGACTCTCTCATGCCTATCTTTTTTCAGGATTGAGAGGCTCAGGAAAGACCTCTACAGCACGTATTTTTGCTAAAGCTCTTTTATGCGAAAAAGGGACTACTTCCCATCCTTGTGGGGTCTGTTCACATTGTTTGATGGCTTCTGAAGGACGGCATATAGATATTATAGAGATGGATGCTGCTTCTAATCGAGGAATAGATGATATCAAAGAGCTTATTGAGCATACCAAATACAAACCTGCTTCTGCTCGGTATAAGATTTTTATTATTGATGAGGTGCATATGTTGACCAATCAGGCCTTTAATGCATTGCTAAAAACACTTGAAGAGCCACCCTCTTTTGTTAAGTTTATTTTGGCAACTACTGACCCCCTAAAACTTCCTGCTACCATTTTGAGTCGAACACAACACTTTAGATTTCGAAAAATATCTCAAATACTTCTAACACATCATTTAGAACATATTCTAAACCTTGAAAAAGTTGGCTATGAGAGCAGTGCCATAGATATAATAGCACGTTCAGGGGCAGGAAGTGTACGAGATGCGTTAACCCTACTTGACCAAGCGATTGTCTACTCTAAAAATTTTATTGATATCGCAACGGTAACAAGTATGTTAGGTATTATTGAACCCTCTTTACTTGAAGGACTGATTGAGAAAATTTTAATAAAAGATGAAAAAGGGATTTTAGAGTTTATAGCTATGGCAGGTGATTTTGAATCAGAGATGGTGATAGATGAGCTGATTTTGTATCTAAAAGAGCTTCTTCTTTTAGGTTCAAGTAGCAGAGTAACCCCTATGATTATTGAGCGTTTTTTTAGGGTTTTGGCTGAGTCTAAAACACTTTTAAATATCGGATCAGATGGTGAGTTTGTATTAACATTGACTCTTTTTAAGATGATGGAGTCGTTACAGATACAAGAGATAGATACAATGATTAGAAGTTTGGAGAAAGAGTTAAGTGGAGTAGAGATACTCAAAGAGGAGATACCCAACTCTAAACCTGTGAAAACTAAAGAGGTAAAATCTAAAAAGATAGAACCTGAAAAAATAGAATCTAAGAAAATAGAAAAGTGTATTGACCCAAGGGTCAAAGATTTTGAAAGCTTACGTGCTAAAATATATGATAGAAACTATGAATTAGGAGAGTGCTTTGAGGGTTCTATTAAATATATATCTTTTATTGATAATATACTTACTTGGGAGTCAATAGCCAATAAAGAAGAGAAAAAGATGTTGAGAAATAACTGGAGTCTTATTCGAATGTTTGTCCAAGAGGTGTTCGATTTTGATACTAAGATTAAAAATATCTCAAAGGAGTTATCCTCTCCAATAACCGAATCAACATCCTTAATAGAACCCATTATTTCTAAAGAGGAGACCTCTTCAATAGATAATTCTTGGAAAAGCTCTTGTATCGCTCCTGATGACGGTGGAGTAGAATCTGCGAAAGAGAAAGATGAGGGAACTATTTTAGGTGAACCGATGGTTGTAAAGGCATTAGAGCTATTTTCTCCAAAAAAAGTTAGGGTTAAAAGGAATAATTAGGTTAGAATAGATTGTTAATATGTTAAAATAGTTCTATATTAATTTAAAAGGATGAAAATGTTAAAAATTTCAAAAGTTTTGATTACTGGTTTAGCGGTGGCTTTACTTACCTCATGTGGAGGAGGAGGAGGTGGTTCTTCAGATGATAATACATCAGATTTAAATAGTAGTCTTGTTGACCCAAGTACGGTAATACCTACACCAACGTCTACACTCCCACCACTAGTTGCTCCAACACCAACCCCTAAACCTACACCAACAGCTTCTGTTGATTCAACTCCTAAACCACTTGAAGCATCAGAAATTTTACCATAATAGCCTCGAATGCTCTTAGCTGACATTGGAAATAGTAGGGTTCATATTTATGATGGAGAGAGGGTTATTCATCTCTCTCATCCAGAAGCAATAGAACTTTATGCATATAGTCAGCTATTTTACATTACCGTCAAACATCAACTCAAAGAGAGGCTTGATAGTTTAAAAAATTGGACAGATATATCTGAAAAGATATTTTTAGAAAATAGTTACATCACGATGGGAGTTGATAGACGTGCTTTATGTCTCTCACATCAAAATGGTATTTTTGTAAGTGCAGGTTCTGCTATTACGGTTGATATTATAGAGAAGGGTATCTATCAAGGTGGATTTTTACTTCCTGGAATAAAAGCTTATTTAAAAGCTTATGCTGATATCTCTCCTGCTTTAATCACTAAATTAAATCAAAATATCCTACTAGACAAACTTCCCTGTACAACAAAAGATGGGATAAGCTATGGTATAATTTCATCCATAAAAATGCTTATAGAAAAACATCAATTATATAAAAAGTCTTTATCTAAAACGCTTTATATATCAGGTGGAGATGGCAAACTGCTCTCCTCTTTTTTTGATAATGCTATTTTTGATGAGACACTCATTTTTCAAGGCATGAGAAAAGCCTTGGAAAAAGAGCATTATTAAAATAGTATTATTAAAAAAATAGAAGGTAGATAGATGATAACAGTAGCACTTCCAAAGGGAAGAATTGCAGAGGAGACATTGGAAATTTTTGCTGAGATTTTTGGTGGAGAGTTTAAGTTTGAAGGGCGTGAGCTTATTATGGAAGTAGGGGAGTTCCGTTTTCTAAATGTAAGAAACCAAGATGTACCCACCTATGTAGAGCATGGTTCAGCCGATATCGGTGTGGTAGGGTTTGATGTCATTACCGAAAAAGAGCTAGATATAGTAACTCTTTTAGATATGCAGATGGGAAAATGTAAAGTCTCTATTGGTATCAAAAATGAAGATGAACTAGATTGGTCAAAACCAAATATTAAAATAGCCACTAAAATGGTCAATATTACAGAGCAGTATTTTGCCAAAAAAGCAGTAGGTGTTGAGATTATTAAGCTTTATGGTTCAATAGAATTAGCCCCTCTTGTTGGTCTAGCTGATGCAATAGTTGATATTGTTGAAACAGGTGCAACCATGAGAGAAAATGGTCTAAAAGTAGCCGAAGATATCATGGACTCCTCTGTACATCTTATTGCCAATAAAAACTCATACTATGCCAAAAAAGATGAAATCTTATCACTATATGAGAAGATAAATGCAGTGGTGCAGAGCCGTGTCTAAGGCTCTTGACCTATATGCCAAAGTCGAAGACCTCTTAGGAGTCCATGAGGTTACCCCCGTTTTAAATGATTACTACTATGAGACACTGGATAACTTGAAGTTTAAAACCCTACTGGATGTGGGGTGTGGTTCAGGTGGTTTTTTGGTACAGGCACATCAATACTACCCCAATATAAAGACACTTGGCATAGACCTAAGCCCTTTAATGGTTGAGATGAGTAAAGCCAAAGGCTTAAATGCTCAGTGCATAGACCTCTGTAAGCTAGAGGAAAAATTTGATGTTATTACAGCTATTTTTGATATGGTAAACTATCTTGACAAGAAAAATCTAAAACGTTTTCTACGATGTATAGAGGAGCATCTTGAAGTGGGAGGTCACTTTATTTTTGATATCAATACACTCTATGCTTTCAAAGTCGTCGCAGCTGGTAGTTTTATCAAAGATGGAGGAGATAGATTTTTGACCATTGATAGTGATTACATCGAAGAGAATGGTGAATATTATATGGATTTCACTCTTTTTGAGAAACAAGGAGAGCATTTTTCAAAAAGTCAAGAGTCTATTATTCAATACTATTATACTGTTGCAGAGATTCAAAAAATTACAAAATTAAAGCTGGTTTCTAAAAAAGGGATTGCTATTTATGGAGATGAGACAGAGAAATTTTATTTAGTTTTTAAAAAGACCTGATAAAATACTAGTTAATTAGTAAAAAAATAATATAAATATGGAGTTAATATGGTTTTGGTTACAGGTGGAGCAGGGTACATTGGGTCACATACGATAGTTTTACTTATAGAAGCATGCTATGAGGTGGTTATTTTTGATAACTTCTCTAACTCATCAAGAGAGAGTATTTATAGAGTTGAGAAGCTTGTTAATCAAAAGATAGATCTTGTTGAGGGTGATATTCGTAATGGTGATGATTTACAAAAGGTTTTTGATAGTTATAAAATAGATTCGGTTATTCATTTTGCAGGTCTTAAAGCTGTTGGTGAATCGGTAGAGAAACCATTGAAATATTATGATAATAATGTGAATGGTACAAGAGTTCTTTGTGAAGTGATGAGAGAGAATGGATGTAAATCTATTGTATTTAGTTCTTCTGCTACTGTTTATGGTGACCCTCACACTGTACCTATCTTAGAAAACTTCCCTCTCTCTGCTACCAACCCTTATGGTCGAAGTAAACTATTTGTAGAGGAGATACTGCGTGATCTTTATCTCTCTGATAATGAGTGGAAGATAGTATTGCTTAGATATTTTAATCCTGTAGGGGCTCACGAGTCAGGAACAATTGGAGAAGACCCAAATGGAATTCCTAATAATCTAATGCCATTTATTGCTCAAACTGCTGTAGGTAAGAGAGAGAGTCTGTCTGTATTTGGTGATGATTATGATACCCCTGATGGTACAGGGGTTAGAGACTATATTCATGTGGTAGACTTAGCAGATGCTCATGTTAAGGCTTTGGATAATATTAATAGTTTTGATGAGGTGATGAGTATTAATATCGGAACAGGTAATGGATACTCTGTGCTAGATATGGTAAAGGCGTTTGAGGAAGCTTCTCTCAAAAAAGTCCCCTATGTGATTGCAAAGCGTAGGGCAGGGGATATCGCTTCATGTTATGCCAATCCAAGCTATGCTAAAGAGGTGCTTGGTTGGGAAGCAACACACTCGATTAAAGAGATGTGTGAAGATACATGGAGATGGCAATCAAATAATCCAAATGGATATTAGGAGCTTAGTCGCTCCTTTTCAATCACCTTTTCATGTTTTAACTTTTTGTTAAGTCTTTTTTTCTTCTCTTCTTTTCTTTTGAACTTCATCTGCTGTTTGGCATAGATACGCATATCTTCATCAGTATCACTCTCATCCATAATCTCCAGTCCAAGTAGTGTCTCAACACAATCCTCTAGGGTCAAAATTCCTTCTGTTTGGTCGTAGCTATCGGTGACTAGAAACATATGTTGACGTTTGTTGATAAACATATCTAGGGCTTTTTCTACAGGTAGATTCTCATGGATGGAGAAGATATCATCTTGAATTGTTGATATGCTAACGCTATCATCAACCATAGATTGTCTAAAAATCTCTTTGGTGAGGACAATTCCTGTCACCTCTTCAATAGAGTCATGATAGACAGGTATTCTCGAAAAGGTAAAAATATCCTCTTTTGTCTCCATCACCTCTTTGATGCTCATCTCTCCATCTAGTGCAAAGACAACGGTTCTAGGGGTAAGTATCTCATATACTTTAATCTCATCAAATTTTAGAACATTTTCAATAAAATCAGACTCCTGTTCATCAATCACCCCTTGGTCTTCACTGAGTTGCATATTGGCAAGTAGCTCATCTTTGGTAGTGTTGTTGATATCTTTTTGACCTTTTGAGATATTGTTGGTTACCAGAAGGGTTATCTGTATAAGAGGATAGGTGATAAAGATAAAAAAATGAATAAATCTGGCTGCTAGGGGTGCTAACGCTTTCCAGTAGATTGCTCCAATGGTTTTAGGAATGATTTCAGAGAAAAAGAGAATAGCAAATGTCAAGAAAATAGAGACATAGACCATTGCACCATCACCCCAAAGTTTTGAAGCTTGAGCACCTACAACAGCCGCACCTAGTGTGTTGGCTATGGTGTTTAAAATTAGAATAGAAGCAATAGATTCATTGATGTTCTCTTTATGATAGCGAAGAAGTTTTCCTGCACTAGGAGACTCCTTTTCAAGCACAGAGACATAAGACATCTGTACTGATAACAGTACAGATTCAAGAATAGAACATAAAAACGAAATTCCTACAGAGAGAAGGAAAAATAGAATTAGATAACTCATTAAAGTTGATAAACCTTTATATTAAAATTAGTGTCGCTAGACCCAAAAAACTGAAAAAACCAACCATATCTGTGACGGTTGTGAGTATGACAGTACTGCCAATGGCAGGGTCAATA
>JALTGP010000236.1:0-1915 GCA_027076905.1 Campylobacteraceae bacterium
TATTTTGTATAATTTTACTGCTTCATTGGGATAATTCTACTCTTTTGAGGATAATTTCCAGTCTTTTTGAGCAATTTTTAGTCTTATCTCTAAAGATAATCTGGAAATAATAAGAATACCACCCCTGGAAAGAGGTGGTATACTTATAACATGCTAAAATCCTATAAGGATTATACCATTAGCTCCAAAAAAACCAAACAAAAAGAGAGTTTACTTGATAATACTTCCATAAGTTGCCGTTCTGCTTCTGACAAGAGGAAAGGAAGATTTTGGCAAAGGATAAAGTCTTTTATTTCTCGAATGCAAGCAAGACGAATCCATGGTTATAGATTTGCTTTTCTTACGCTTTCTTCTTCACCTGAATCTCCTGGCGAAATTCTTCATGATTGGTCAGTATTTAAGAAGAGAATTGAAAGAAAATTTGGCAAAATCTGGTATTTTGCAGTACGAGAATACAATGAGAAAGGAGATTTAATCCATCTTCACCTGCTTTTATATGCATCTTTTATCCCCATTTTTTGGATATCCGGGCAGTGGAATGAAATTCATCAAGCGAAGATAGTTTACATCAAAGCAGTTTCTAATGGAAGCCGTGGAAGTATGTTGTCATATATGGCTAAATACGTTTCTAAAACGATCCCTAACCCTAATAGTAGTTTTATACGTAGATTTAGCTATTCGTTGTTCTATCGTACATTAGCTAAATGCTGGCGAGGTTTTTTAAGGTACTATACTTCCTTGTATAAATTTGACATAAAAAAGATAATAAAAAGCTGGAATGCATTTCTTCTTGCGAATGATGAGTGGAGCTATGCCATTTTGTATAAATTTATTAAATCATTGGGATAACTATGCCAATTTTCTGAGGTGTTAAAATACATATAAGCTAGCGAAAACCCCATGGGAATTGGGATTTTTTTAGTTTTAAAATGAAAATACCTCCTTTAGTGAAAAAGGAGGTATAATCATAATATGAACTACCACCATGAGAATTATACAACTATTTACAAGAAAACCAAACAAAAAGATAGTTTACTTGATAATACTTCCATAAGTTGCCGTTCTGCTTCTGACAGGCGAAAAGGAAGATTTTGGCAAAGGATAAAGTCTTTTATTTCTCGAATGCAAGCAAGACGAATTCATGGTTATAGATTTGCTTTTCTTACGCTTTCTTCTTCACCTGAATCTTCTGGTGAAATTCTTCATGATTGGTCAGTATTTAAGAAGAGAATTGAAAGAAAATTTGGCAAAATCTGGTATTTTGCAGTACGAGAATACAACGAGAAAGGAGATTTAATCCATCTTCATCTGCTTTTATATGCACCATTCATTCCCGTTTTTTGGATATCCAGGCAGTGGAATGAAATTCACCAAGCAAAGATAGTTTATATTGAGGCAGTTCCTAAAGGAAGTCGTAGAAATGAAGTACTATCATATATGGCTAAATACGTTTCTAAGACGATTCCCAACTCTAATAGTAACTTTATACGTAGATTTAGCTATTCGTTGTTCTATCGTGCATTAGCTGAATGCTGGCGAGGATTTTTGAGATACTATTCATTCTTGTATGGTTTTCGTCTGCAGGGTATTATTAGTAGTTTTGCAAAGTTTTTAGTCGAAAATGATGATTGGAATTATGCTATTTTGTATAAATGGATCGAGAACATGGGATAACTATGCCAATTTGTGTTAGCTGTTTTGTAGAAAATATTGTTCATAAAACTAGCAAAATCCCCGTGGGAAATGGAATTTTTTAATTTTATGATAATGAAAATACCTCCTTTAGTAAAAAAGGAGGTATAATCATAATATGAACTACCACCATGAGAATTATACAACTATTTACAAGAAAACCAAACAAAAAGATAGTTTACTTGATAATACTTCCATAAGTTGCCGTTCTGCTTCTGACAGG
>JALTGP010000236.1:2015-2671 GCA_027076905.1 Campylobacteraceae bacterium
TTGGCAAAATCTGGTATTTTGCAGTACGAGAATACAACGAGAAAGGAGATTTAATCCATCTTCATCTGCTTTTATATGCACCATTCATTCCCGTTTTTTGGATATCCAGGCAGTGGAATGAAATTCATCAAGCGAAGATAGTTTACATCAAAGCAGTTTCTAATGGAAGCCGTGGAAGTATGTTGTCATATATGGCTAAATACGTTTCTAAAACGATCCCTAACCCTAATAGTAGTTTTATACGTAGATTTAGCTATTCGTTGTTCTATCGTACATTAGCTAAATGCTGGCGAGGTTTTTTAAGGTACTATACTTCCTTGTATAAATTTGACATAAAAAAGATAATAAAAAGCTGGAATGCATTTCTTCTTGCGAATGATGAGTGGAGCTATGCCATTTTGTATAAATTTATTAAATCATTGGGATAACTATGCCAATTTTCTGAGGTGTTAAAATACATATAAGCTAGCGAAAACCCCATGGGAATTGGGATTTTTTTAGTTTTAAAATGAAAATACCTCCTTTAGTGAAAAAGGAGGTATAATCATAATATGAACTACCACCATGAGAATTATACAACTATTTACAAGAAAACCAAACAAAAAGATAGTTTACTTGATAATACTTCCATAAGTTGCCGTTCTGCTTCTGACAGG
>JALTGP010000237.1 GCA_027076905.1 Campylobacteraceae bacterium
AGAGCGTCTAAAAGTATTAACACCCAACCAACAATGAATACAAAAGCGTTTAGACACCAAAAAGAGGCTACCTTTAAAACGGTTATTAAGAAGTTTGAAACGACCATCTATTAAATAAAAATATGACAAGGCTAAAGCCATCGGTTCCCATTATGCCATCTGCATTTTCAAAATCGGCGTGTTCAGACCCGAACCATTAAAAATCGGTAGGGTGTTTTCCCACGAAAACACCGTCAAAACCAAACAGAAACCCAAAAAAGAGATGAAATTAAATTAAACGGTATTTTCAGTGAAAACACCCAACAGGAGCAAAAAATGAAAAACCTACTACTACCAATCCTAACACTGCTACTTCTAACAGCATGTAGCCCAAACAACCCAACCCCACAGCACAACAGCATTTCAAAACAAGCCTCTACGAGTGCCATTTTACAACTCGATACCAAAGGACACACAGCAAAAATAAACGATATTGTTGTAACAAATTCAGGCGATATTATAAGTGCAAGTGCTGATAAAACCGTTAGGGTTTGGGATAGCACAACAGGAAAAGAGAAGAGAAAAATATTAGGAGAGATTGGGAGTGGAAATGAAGGACAGATACTTGCCATAGCACTAAGTAGCGACAATAGATATTTGGCTATTGGGGGATTTTTAGATAAAAATCTTGATTATAGACATTGTATTAGAATCTATAATTACCAAACAGGCAAACTTATAAAACTCCTTAAATCACATACTAATGCAGTCTATGATTTAAGCTTTAGCAAAGATGGTAAATATCTTATAAGTGGTTCTGCTGATAAGACTGCTAAAATATGGGAGGTAGAGAACAGTTTTAGATTAATAGATACTATTAGAACGCACTCAAATGATGTCTATGGTGTAGGGATTTTTAAAAAGAGTGGTCTCTACTATGCTGTTACTGCTGGATATGATAATAGAGTATCACTCTATAGTATAAGCGATAAGAAAGCTATTAAAACCCATAGGCTAAATCATAAGCTACACTCTTTAGCCATCTCAAATAACCATATTGCTGTAGCAGGACTTAATTCAAATCAGATAGATATCTATAACCATAATTTAGAGCCTATTAAAACCATAAAGAGCCAAACCAAACCATCAGGATTAGCCTATAGCAGAGATGGTAGATTTCTTATAGCAGGAACAGGTGCATATCCAGATAATGTAAATATCTATACCACCAATAGTTATAGCCTCTATAGTAGCTTTAAAAAGCATAAAAATGTAACAATAGCAGTAAACTTTATAGAGAAAAATGGAAAGCTCTTAGCTGTAAGTGGTGGTGGAAATAATAACGAGATATATATCTGGAGATTTGGAAAAGATTTTACAAAAGTAGTAACTAAAATAGAGGGGGTTGGTCAGAGTGTATGGAGTGTAGGAGTAAAAGGGGATAGAATTGCTTGGGGGAATATTGCTATGACTCAAATAAACCAACATGCAAAACTTGAAAAATCAATTAATTTAAAAAATATGCAGATAAAAAACCTAAATTTAGATAATAATTTCAAACGAATAGCCGTAGAGACAAGGCATGCCTTGTCTCTACAACATTTTAAAGCAGGAGATTATGGAAAGAGTGATGGTGGATTAAAAATCTTAAAAGATGGGAAAACAGAAGCAACCATTATTAGAGATGCAACCAATGGACTTAGTCACAGATGTTATGGGTGGTATAGAGATTTTATTATTAGTGGTGGCTCAAGTGGATTTTTAAAAATCTATAACAAGCAAGGAAAAGAGGTTGCCTCTTTGGTGGGGCATACAGGAGTGATTTGGTCTATTGGGCTTGATGGGGATAGATTGGTTAGTGGAAGTGATGACCAGACCATAAGGGTTTGGGATTTGAGTAAATTAAAAATGAAAAATGAAAAACGAAAAATTAATGAAAAATTTGTAACTTCTCTGATGAAACAGTATAATATTTCAAGAGAA
This sequence comes from Campylobacteraceae bacterium, assembly GCA_027076905.1. Lineage (GTDB taxonomy): Bacteria > Campylobacterota > Campylobacteria > Campylobacterales > Sulfurovaceae > UBA1140. The sequence goes on from JALTGP010000237.1 coordinate 1,963, forward strand.
AGTGTTATTCAACAAGCAAAACAAAAAAACATGGGAAAACTCTATTTAGATTTTCAAGAAATCAAACCCCAACTAACCCTCTTCATAACAAAACAAAATGAATGGATAGCATGGACACCCCAAGGTTTCTACAACGCCTCAAAAGGAGCAGAAAAATACATAGGCTATCACATCAACCAAGGAGCAGACAAAGAAGCAGAGTTCCTAGATATTAGCCGATTTAAAAAGCAGTTTTACCGACCAAACCTTATAGAAAAAGCGATTAATGGCGAAGATATTAGCTCTTATGCTAAAAACATAGACATTAACAGCCTTTTAAAAGCAGGACTACCACCAAAAGTTAAATTTTTAAGCAACTCTACTAGCATTAATGATGAATCTATAGAACTTGGGGTTAATGTTTGTGATGAGGGTGGAAGCTTTGATAACTTGCGATTTTATGTGGATGATGCACCTATTAAATATCTTAGTCAAACCAAAGCATTTCAACATCGAAAAAAGGTTCATGGAAACTGTACCTTGATAGAGCAGACTATTTCTGTGCCAAGTGGAACACATAGCATTGGGTTTAATGCGACCAATAAAGAGGGAAATATTATCTCTAATACCTCAACCATTACCATAACCAATACAAAAAAGGCAGAAAGAAAACCAAACTTGCATATCTTGACACTAAGCGTAGCCGACTATAAAGATGATAGCC
>JALTGP010000238.1 GCA_027076905.1 Campylobacteraceae bacterium
ACAATTGTACCATCACAACCAGCTTCTATCAAAGCATGAATATCACTCATATCTTTTAACCCACCAGAAGCAATCGTTTCAAGCCCTGATGCTTTGGCAATCTCCATCGTAAAATCCACATTAACCCCTGTCATCATTCCATCACGACCAACATCGGTACAAATAATCGCCTCTACCCCACAATCTGCAAAAGCACGAGCCAAATCAGTAGCCTTCATATCCGAAGTCTCAGCCCAACCCTCAACAGCCACCATTCCATCAATGGCATCAATACCCACAACAATAGGATATTTAGAAGCCATATCTTTAACAAACTGTGCATCTTTTACAGCGATAGAACCAAGAATCAATCTATCAATCCCCAACTCCAAATACATCTTAATGGTCTCTTCATCACGAATCCCTCCACCAAGTTCTAATTTTAAGTTACAGTTCTCTCTAATCTTCTTAATCTGTTCTAAATTCTCAGGCTTTCCTGCAAAAGCACCATTAAGGTCAACCAAGTGAACCCACTCGCTTCCTAACTCTTCAAATCGTTTGGCGACTTGCCATGGTTCATCGCTATAAATTTTTGCTGAGTTCATTAAGCCTTTGCTTAGTCTTACTGCTTTGCCGTCTTTTAGGTCTATGGCTGGTAGTATGGTCATTGTTTTTCTTCCTTAAATAGGTTTTTTAGTTTTTGTTTTAGTTCGTTGAAGTTTTGATGTGAGAAATCAAAAGGTTTTTTAGGATACAAAGATTTATAAATACACGTTAAAATTTTTCTGTTTTTATTTAACTTCTTTAAATTAAAGCACTCTTCACAACCTAAAAAATCATCTTTCTTATCCAAAGTATCAATAATAAAATAATCAAGATTTTTATTAAAGATATAATAGTCAATATCAATCTTCCAGTCCAATATTTGGATAAGCTCTTCAATCGCTTTTTGACTAGCCTCTAATCCTCCACAATTTTTATCATCTTCTGAAAAATCACAATCAAATACAAATAAAATTTTTTGAATGTCTTTTCCAATTCTTTTATTAGTTGTAGTGTAGTTCTCTTTATTTAAAAGCTTTGATTTCCCACCCATTACCTTGATTATTGAATCAAAATTTTCAAATCCAGTTATCTCATTACTCTTTTTTAAATCATTGAGTAAAAGTCGTAAAAAAGTTTTATCATCACTTCCTTCACAAAAGATTCTTACCATCCACGAATCTCCATATTTTGCTCAACTTCATTTTTTAATTCGTCAAAATCAAAAATAACAGAGTCGATTTTACCTTCTGTTCGTCCCAACTCTATAAATTTAATTTCGTCATTATCTAATATTTGCTCTTTGGGTTGATATGTATTTACATCTTCTGTATTTGCTGTTACTAAGGCTTTAATACACTCTTTTGAATGGGTTGTTGCAAATACTTGGACATTTTGTTCTTTGGCTATGGTTAGAATGATGTTCCAAAGTTTATCTAAAGTTGAATGATGAATACCATTTCCAACTTCATCAATAAATAGATAACCATTTTTAGCTTGATACAAAGCAAGAATTATAGAAATAAATTGTTTTACACCATCCCCTAATTCTGTTAATTCTAAATACTCCGAACCTACTTTACAATAAGGAGACTCTTCCAAAATTTTGAATTTACTAATATTGACATCAATAATTTGTAAGGATTTATTTAAGAAATCTTCTTTATCTACTTTTTGAATTGATGCAAAATAAGAAATTAGTGTTCTATTGTTAAGCCCATCGGTTCCTATAAAAATTATATTTTCACTACCTCTAATTATAGGTGTATCATCTATATTAAAATCATATTCATCTTTATCAATTTTAAAAAAATATTTCAAAATACCATTTTCATTCTTTGGAAAAAAGGCAATCTCTCTAATATTTGTTTTAATTTCTAATCTTTTTGTATCTTTCAAAGGATTAGTAATAAAACGTTCTCTAAAAGTCATTTGACTATTACGCATATATGCTTCTAAATTATTTAAACTATTTCTTCTATTCTTAAATCGTGTAAGAGCAACAACAAAATAGCCAAGATTATGAGAATATACATTAGTAGATAACGCCTCCATAAAAGCCGTCTTCCCCACATTATTTTTTCCACCAATAAGATTAACACGACCAAAGCCCTCTGCTTTAAAATCTTCAAAACATTTAAAATTTTTAATCTCTATATTTTTTATGAAATGTTCGCTCATGATATTCCTTTAAATAAGTCTATTAATTTATCTTTTAGTGGTTGAAATCTATCATCTTTAAAATCAAATTGAGGGTAAGGGTATAAATCTCTGTATAAATTGGCTATAGGTTTTTTATTTGGTTTTAGTTTTTCTACATCTAAACACTCTACTAATTTATCAAAATGTTCATAACACTCTTTTTTGTTTATGGTTTCTACTAGAAAATAGTCTAAATTTTTATCAAAAATATAAACATCTATTTCAATTTTCCAATCTAACTCTTTTATTAATTTATCAAAACACTTTTTAGAGTTTTTCATTCCATTACAATTTTTGTCATCTTCTTTAAAATCACAGTCAAAAATAAAAAGAGCCTTTTTTATCTCAAAACCTATTTTCTCGGAAACTCTTTTATATTTGGTATGATTATTATCTAAGAGTTTAGATTTACTTCCCATAACTTCAATATAATTATTAAAATTTATATTATCTAAAATATCTATCTCTTTATATATTTTCAAATCGTTCAAAAGTTTAACAATAAAGTTTTTATCATCATTTCCTTCAACAAAAATTCTTAGAGACATCCTCGTACCTCATGCTCTTGTTCTATCTCATCTATAAACCAATCATAAGGGTAAACAAAAGCCTTTATCTCTTCTTCTCTTTTACATAGTTCTATAAATGTTATCTCTTTATCTTCTAATTTTTTAGATACTCTAGCGTAAGATTCTATACACTCTTTTGAATGGGTTGTTGCGAAGACTTGAATGTTTTGTTGTTTTGAGATTGTTAGGATTATTTTCCATAGTTTGTCTAGGTTTGTGTAGTGGATTCCGTTTTCTATTTCGTCCATTAAAACAATACTATTTTTTTGTGACAATAAAAGCATTATAAAAGATATAAATTTACCCAAACCATCTCCAAATTCATTGAGATTATGAAATTTTCCATTTTTTTTACAATGTGGTTGACCATTTATAATTCTAAACTTTTCAATACTACTATCAAAATCTTTTAAATAATTATCTAATGTATCTTCTAATTCATTTTCAATAATTTTACTATATAAATTATTATAGTTATTCTTAGTAGCTTTATTATTATTTTTAAATCTCATATATACATTATCATTTAGATTTGTTTTAATTTGATATTCTTTATAATCTTCTATCTTTTCTTTTATAAAGTTATCAATAAATTTTTTTCCAATCTCTTTCCATAAATCCCACAAAATATCAGATACATATCTATTAGCAATAGTTTTATATAAATTTTTTTTAGAATTACTAATATAAACAGCCTCCATAAAAGCCGTCTTCCCCACATTATTCTTCCCACCAATAAGATTAACACGACCAAAGCCTTCTGCTTTAAAATCTTCAAAACATTTAAAATTTTTGATTTCTATATTTTTTATGAAATGGCTATTTAAATCTTCTTCCATTAGTTGCTCCTTTTGTAGGGTGTTGTCCCCGACAACACCGTTTAATTGATGTTTAATATTTTTAATGAATTTTGAATTTTATTTGACGGTGTTTTCAGGGGAAAACACCCTACAATTTTACAAAATTCTCTATAATCTTTAAACCATTCTCATGGCTTTTCTCTGGGTGTGGTTGTATGCCGTAGATGTTCTCTTTGTTTACAGCACTTACAAACTCATAACCATAATAGGTTTTACCTATGGCGTACTTGTCATCACATACAGCGTGGAATGAGTGGACGAAATATAGGTAAAACTCTTTATCTAATCCTGCGAATAGTGGGCAATCACAGGGGATTTCCCCTACAGGTTTTTGAAACAGTTCATTCCAACCCATGTGTGGTACTTTTAGTTTATGGTCAAATTTTGACTCATTAAATGCCACTACTTTACCCTCTATCAATCCTAAACCTTTATGATTTCCAAACTCTTCACTACTTTCAAAAAGAAGTTGCATTCCAAGGCAGATACCTAAAAGAGGTTTTCCACTTGAAGCATACTCTTTTACAGCCTTATCCATACCATTTTCTCTTAGGTGTTCCATCGCATCGCCAAAAGCACCCACACCTGGTAAAATGAGTTTATCATAGTTTTTTAACTTTGAAGGGTCACTCTCTACGGCTATCTCTGCTCCGACTATCTCAAAAGCATTTATCACAGATGCTAGATTTCCCATGTTATAATCAACAATTCCTATCAAGGCTTGTTCCTTTATATATATTATCGTGATTATAGCAAATTAAATTAAAAAGCATGAGCGTAATTTTCGTTCGATTTAGGCTTTTTAGATAAAATTATATAAAAACTATAATAGACTATAAGGATAATAATGAAACTGGCCATCGTAAAACTCTCTGCTATGGGAGATATTATCCACGCTATGGTAGCACTTCAATATATTAAAAAAGATAATTCAGATATCCAAATTGATTGGATAGTAGAAGAGGGGTTTATCAAAATATTAGAGAATAATCCCCATATTGATAATATTCTACCCTTAAATTTAAAATCAATAAAAAATAGTAAACGAGCAATTCTAAATGAGATAAAAAAGGTCAGAAAGTACACCCAAAATAACTACGACTTAGTCATTGATGCACAAGGTCTCATGAAGTCTGCTATTACAGCCAAACTTTTGGGTAAAAAAGTAGCAGGATTTTCAAAAAATTCTATCCGTGAAGGAGTGGCTTCATATCTTTATAACCAACAGATTGAAATAGCTTATCATGAGAATACCATTGAGAGAAATGCCAAGGTGATGAGTAAACCACTGGGTATTAAGATTACCCCTCAGATGATAATAGACAAAAAGCCATTTTTATTTTATAGCAATGAAGATAAAAGCTTACAAAGCTATCTCTCTACTACAAAAAAAAATATTATCTTTGTTATCGGCTCAACATGGGAGAGTCGTAACTATCCAAAAGAGAAGTTTGTGGAGATTGCAAACCATCTAAAAGAGAATATATTGATAGTATGGGGAGGAGAAGAGGAGCTAGAAAAAGCAGAATGGATAGAGAACAAATCCTCCTATGCTAAAGCTTTACCAAAAATAGATTTGAACTCTCTCAAAGCAATTATTGCACAATCTGATTTATTAATAGGTAATGATACAGGTCCAACCCACATAGCATGGGGATTAAATATTCCTTCCATTACCATCTTTGGTCCTACCCCCATCAACCGTGTTTATCAAACACCTATTAATAAAACTATCAAATCCAAAAGTAAAGTAGACCACTACAAACTTGACAAAAATGACTTTTCCATCACCAAAATCCCCTCTCATAAAATAATTCTTATGGCAAAAGGGTTACTCAATGGTTGATTATCTCTATTTGGGTATCTACAATTTATTTGCCTTTATCTTACAAATACTCCCTCAAAGAATAATGATAAAACTGATGAAATTTATCTCTTGGTTTATCTACACAATAAGTAAAAAGCATCAAAAAATCATCAATAGAAATTTAGAGATAGCATTTGGTGACAAACTCTCAAAGAGAGAAAAAAAAGAGTATGGTATCTCTGCCTTTATGAACCTACTTGATACCACTTTGGGGATTATCAGACGTGATAGTATGCACAAGAGTGAAGTTATAGAAAATATAACTTTTGAAGGAGAAGAGATAGTTAAAAGATATCAAAATGAGGGTAAAAAAATAATCTTTATCACAGGACATCAAGGCAATTGGGAGCTTCTTTCACAGGCCATTGCCATAAAATTTGATTTTACAGTAGTTGGTGTTGGAAGAAAGCTTGACTCTGATTTAATGGATAAGATTCTAAAAAAGAACCGTGAGCGTTTTAATGTGGAAATGGTCTATAAAAAAGGGGCAATGAAGGGAACAATTAAAGCTCTTGGTCAAAACAAAGCAGTGGGAATCTTGGTTGACCAAGCGATTCGTCCCAATCAATCCATTGAGGTTGACTTCTTTGGACATCCTGCCACCCATACTCCATTGGCCTCTATTTTATCACGAAAATTTGCAATAGATTTAATCCCTGCTTTTATCTCGACAGAAAATTACAAAAAATATCATATCAAAATTTATGAGCCTATTAAAACCCGAAAAACAGAACATCAAGAGGAGGATTTAAAGCACCTCACACAAGCCCAAGCCAATGTGATGCAAACTGCTATAGAGGCACATCCAAAAGAGTGGTTTTGGATGCATAAGCGTTGGAAAAATACCATCCCAAATATCTATAATAAGGCAAAATTATGAACATCTATTTCTATGTAGCCTATCCCTACTATTTCCCACATTTTTTACCCATCAGCAAGGTTTTAAAAGCCCATGGTCATCGGGTCACTTACGCACTCTCCACTAAACAAAACTCAGGCAACATGGAGTTCATCGCCAAATCAAATCAACTCAACTACATCTTTGGAGAAGAGGCTTTAACCAACAAAACCATTGATGCTATATTTTTTGCTAACCCCTATAAAAAAGCCCAAGAGCTACCCTCAATGAGCATCTTTTTAGAGCATGGTATAGGTGCAAAATCCACCTCATTTTTTTCAACTATTGAGTATTTTGACATCTATATCGCAGAGGGAAAACAGAAATACGACAGAGTCAGAGACCTATACCCACAACATGAACACAAACTAGCCAAAGTAGGCTTCTCCAAGTTTGACGAAATAGTCAATTTTACCGAAGAGCAAAAAGATAGTCTGTTTGAGAAATACGGCTTAGATAAAAATAGAAAAACAATCCTCTATGCCCCAACCTTCTTCCCCTCCTCCATAGAGAAAATGGCAGATGATTTCCCAAATGAGTTCAAAGAGTATAATATCTGGGTAAAACCCCACTATCTAACATACGAACGAAAAAGATATAAAAACCATCTCAAAAAGTTCAAAATTTGGGAAAAGTACGAAAACTGTACCATTTTACCCCTAAATGAATATAATCTAGTTCCATTTCTAGCCACATCTGATGTGATGATAAGTGATGAGAGTTCAGCCATGTTTGAATTTGCTTCTCTCAACAAACCTGTAATCTCTAACCAATACTTTAAACTACGTTGGTCTTACTATTTGATGCCTTGGAAACTAACCAAACGTATCGACCAATCAAAGGCTAAATATCGAACTATTTTGGATATTGCTAACTCCTACAAGGAGACAATAGAACAGACAAAAGAAGCTTTAAAGAATCCAAGTAAATTAGAGAGTAAACGGCTAGAGTTTGCCAAGGATATATGTGGAGAGATAGATGGTAAAGTATCAGAGAGAATTTATGAAGTGTTGATGGAGAGACTAAAAATTACTCGGAGAAAAAATGACCTATGAATCACCAAATGAACGAACCAAAGAGTTTATTGTCAATATCAAAAACTATTTTAACCAAGACAGTAACAAGACGCTTTTTTATAAGCGAAATACCATCAAAATTATTACATTTGAGGGCAAAGAGTATGTGGTTAAATCTTTTAAAATCCCTCATCTCCTCAATCAGATTGTTTACCGTTTCTTTAGGGACTCAAAAGCAAAACGCTCTTTTTTAAATTCGCGTATTTTGGAGAAGATAGGGGTTAATACCCCTCAACCTATTGGGTTTGTTGAGTTTCCTACTCGCTTTTTGTTTAAGGAGAGTTTTTATATCTCTGATTTTTTTGATTATGACTTTGAGATACGAGCTGTTTTTAATGATAAAGATTTTAAGGATAGAGAAAACATATTGACCAAGTTTATAGAGTTTACCTACAAGTTACACAAAAAGAAAGTCTACCATATTGACTATTCACCAGGGAATATTTTGGTAAAAAAGGGGGCTTATGGGTACACCTTTTCGATTATAGATGTGAACCGTATGAAGTTTATAGAGTTTGATGATAATTTAAGAATGAAAAGCCTTGCCAAGCTTACCAATGATATCGGGGACAATGAGTTTATGGTAAAAATCTATTCTGATATATCTAAAATAGATATAAATATTCTGCTTCCAAAACTACAGATAGCACTCAAGAAGCAAGGAAGATATCTTGCAAACAAGAAGAGGTTTAAAAAAATAAAAAGAGGCTAATCTTTTAAATCTTCCGACCAAAAAAACTCAATCCACTCTGTCGCCTCTTTAACCCACCAAGTTGGTTCAATTGAGGCGGTATATTTATAGAAGAGAGAAGCAGAAAAAAATGAGCTTTGAGGGTATTTTATCTCTAAAACTTTTATTACCTCTCTTAGCGTATCGCCACTGTCTACAATATCATCTACTATCAAGACCTTTTTAGCTCCTACCAAATCAGGGATATTAAAAACTTTGACCTCATCAAGCTTTTTTGTTCCTTCATATCCGATGGTATTAATAGCATAAACTTCTCGGATATCATAATGTTCTCCGAGCATCAATGCTATACCTAAGCCTCCACGAGCGATGGCGACTATAGCATCAAACTCTTGGTCTATTTTATTGGTTAAGATTTTTAAATCGGTGACAAACTCACTATAAGAGTAGAAGGTTTTAGTCATTTTTAGCTTTAAAAAGCGTCCCTTTGGTGTGATTATCATCTATCAAGTACGCCATTGCTGTGGTTAGGTCAAATCCACTACACAAAAACATATCCACCCCTCGTCTCATCACATAGTCCGCTGCTTTTAACTTGGTGACAATTCCCCCTGTGGCAAACTTGGAGTTTGGTGTGAATGAGGCGTTTAGCTCATCCTCTGAAACTCTGTAGACCTCTTTTTGTATCTTGGCATCAGGATTATCTTTTGGATTGGAGTCGTAATAACCATCTATATCACTTAAAAGTACTAACAAATTAGCATTCACATGATAGGCTACATGAGCTGACAGTTGGTCATTGTCTCCAAATAGTTGGTCGGGGGTAGTAGAGATGTCATTTTCGTTGACAATGGGGATAATACCACTCTCCAAAGAGGTATTGATAATCTGTTGAAATATTTTGGTACGTTTTCTGGAGTCAAAATCATCTTCGGTGAGCAAGATTTGAGAGGTATTTATCTCATAAATCCCAAAAAGCCTCTTGTAAGAACTCATCAGGATAGGTTGACCAGCAGAAGCCAAAACTTTTTTGCTTATCTGCTTCTCTCTGTCAAGTTTCAGTGCTGTATACCCCGCGGCCACAGCTCCAGAAGTGACAAGAACCACCTCATATTTTTTACTAACTTTGGCAATAAGTGTTACCAAATTTAACATTCGCTCTTTGGCAATACCTGTCTGCTCGGTAAGAACTGAACTTCCTACCTTAATCACCACTCTTCTATTTTTATTATTGATGTTTTTCATGACTTTCATAATAGCTAAATCTTAGTTAGTTATTAATTAAGTATCTAACCAAAAATATAGGAAACGATAGCTTTAGCCTCGCCTTCTTCGGGACTAAAGTCTCCGACTCCAAAGAGATATAATATTGATTAAGTGCTTAGTTATTTATGTACTACCAATTCATTATAAAGGCTATCACGCTCCACAGGAATAAAGCCTGAACTTTTTATCATATCTATAAAAAGATTTAGCTCCATACCATTTGAGCTTTTTGCTCCTGCTGCTGATTGGATTGACTCTTTTTCTATTGTACCATCGAGGTCATCAGCACCATACTCTTGGGCAATTAATGCCAAATTAATGGTGGAAGTTGCCCAATATGCTTTGAGATGAGGGATATTCTCCAATATAATTCTAGCAATGGCATAAGTTTTGAGTACCTCTTGACCCGAAGGATAGTTACAGTTTTTGAGGTAATTGTTCTCTTTTTGATAGACAAGAGGGATAAACGCGTTAAAGCCTCCTGTTTTCTCTTGTAAGTTTCGAAGTCGTATCATATGGTCAATTCGGTTTGCCCTACTCTCCACATGACCAAAAAGCATGGTGGCATTACTCTGTTTGCCTTTACTATGCCATAATTCATGAATATCAAGCCACTGCTGTGAGGTTACTTTTCCTTTGCAGAGATACTCACGCACCTCATCATCAAAAATCTCTGCTCCACCCCCTGGCATTGAGTCTACCCCATTATCTATCATCTGCTCTATCACCTCATCATAACTCAACCCATAATGACGACTTAGAAAATCTATCTCCGCTGCGGTCATCGACTTGATATGCACCTCTGGAAACTGCTCTTTTATCTTTCTAAATGCTCCCATGTACCACTCCACCCCATCATTGGGATTATGAGCTGAGACAATGTGCATCTCTTTTGCCCCCTTTGCCACAGAGTTTTTAACAATCTTCAAAATATCCTCATGGCTCATGGTGTACTGATTTGGATTTTTTCGGGTCGCAGAGTAGGCACAAAACTTACAAACATCAGCACAAACATTGGTAGGATTAATGTGACGGTTGATATTAAAGTAACTTTTCTTCCCAAATTTTTCAACTCTAATCTCATCTGCCAGTTCCCCTAAAGTCGCAAGGTCAAGCATATAGAGTGCCTCACCCTCCTCTTGTGTTAATCTCTCTCTGTTTTTTACTTTGGTAATTAAATCCATCTTATCTATAATCCCTAATTATTTTTTGCTATTATAACAACAATAATTAAGAGTTTGGAGTAATACTTTGCTAAATACAAAACAACAGACAAAAAATCTACTAATAGAAAATTTACTACAGGAGAATGCATCTGACTTTGAGATTGCAAAAGTTCTAAAACAGGATATCAAAGAGTATTTTGAGACCCTAGAAGATAGTTTTGCCCAAAATGGAGGCAAGGACTTTCTTGTAAAACATACACGAAAAATAGACAGCTTAATTCAGAGCGTTTATAAAATTGCAATGCGTTCTATGTTTGAAGCCTATCTTCCACTCAAAAATACCCTTCCTATTACCATCGTGGCAATGGGAAGCTATGGAAGAGAACAGCTCTGTGTCCACTCTGATATCGACTTAATGATTGTCTACAAAGAGACCAAAGGCTATAATACAAAGGAAATGATAGAGAAGATTATCTATATTTTATGGGATGCAGGGGTAAAATTAGGACACCGAGTACATGAAATAGATGAACTTTTTGAAGTCTCTAAAACAGATATTACCATTAAAACAGCCATGCTCGAATCCCGTTTTGTAGAGGGGTCAAAATATCTATGGGCAAATATAGAAAATGAGCTACAAATTATTCGTCAGTATGAAAAAGAGAGCTTTATTCATGCCAAAATAGAGGAGATGGCAAAGCTCCACCAAAGATTCCCCCTAACTATGGAACCAAACTTAAAAGAGGGGGTTGGTGGTTTTCGTAATGCCAATTTAGTCTACTGGATAGGGAATATTCTCTATAATATCAATGTTATCAAAGAGCTACCTAAAGAGGTAGTAGATGAGAAAGAGTATAAAAAGTTTCGTATCACCTTGGAGTTTCTTTTCCGTGTTCGCTCGGCACTGCATCTGGTTAGAAAGAAAAAAGAGGACACATTAAGACTGGAGTTTATCCCTCAAATTGCCAACTATCTTGGATATGAAAATAGCCATCAAGAACATATGAAGTTTGCAAGAAATGTCACAATGAGTCTAAAAACTATTAAATTGCATACGACCATTTGGATTTATGAACTTACCAAGCATGAACTCACAGAGAACAACAATATGCTACGACCAAAAAGTCCAGACCACTCATTAAACCCACTACTACAACAGCTGAGTGACAGAGGTGACGCACCTTTCAAGTGTCACCCTCTCTTCTTAAAAGCACTCAGTCGTGTACCTTTTCCTATAGAACATGACCAACAAACCATTGAAATTATCCATAATATTTTTTATAAACCACACTCTTTTCAATTTTTTAAAGCCCTTTTGGATAGCAATCTTTTAGGCTATGTCATTACTCCCCTAAAACAGATTATCAATCTCCCTCAATTTGATGGCTACCACCAATACTCAGTGGGTATCCACTCCATAAAAGCCATTTACCATATTGAAAATCTAAAAGACCCTATCTTGATTAATATCTATTCTGAACTAAACAATGAGCAAAAAGCCCTTCTTAAAATAGCCATTTTACTTCATGACTCAGGAAAAGGAAGAAAAGAGGCACACGCTCAAGTGGGCGTAAGACTCTTTAAAAAATTTGCTGAAGAGTTAAAAATTTCATCAGGACAGATTAAAATAGGAAAAAATTTAATTCTCTATCATAATGATATGAGTATCACCGCACAAAGAGAGGATTTAAATAGTGAGCAGACCATTCTAAAGTTTGCCGCACTCTTTAAAACAAAACCAGAGTTGGACTTAATCTATCTGTTAACCGTAGCTGACCTCATGGCAGTTGGAGATAAAATATATAATAGTTTCAACGCAAAACTACTGCATACCCTATACACTCAATCTTGTGTCGCTATCTCACATGGAGAAAAATTGTATGAGACAAGTAAACGACTTAGAAAAGAGAGAATTTTAAAAAAAAATATTGAGTTTACCCAACTGCCAAAACTGTTTCAAAAAAAGATTTTATCTATACCCTCTGACCTACTGTTCATGAAATACTCTCCTAAAAAAATTATTGATATCTCCCAAATAGCAAAAAATTTGCAGGGAGAAAAAAAATATCATTTTAAAATTAAAACTTGCAATTTTTTAACCATTGAAGTGATACGAAAAGAGAACTTTGATATCAGTTATCTTTTACATAAACTCAACCGACTGGACATCGTCAATATGGATATATGTAAACTTTTTTCAGGTATCAAATATTTTAAACTCTCCTTTAATGAGACCATAGATGAGCATGAGATGCCAATTATTGAAGAGCTTATTATCAAATCCTTGACCTCTGTGCATAAACTGCCTCTATCAACACCTCAAATAGAGAGTAAAAATATGAGTATCGACTGTAACCACTCAAAAGAGTATGCGATGTTAAAACTCCAATGTATGAACCAAAAAGGGCTACTCTCCTATCTCATTCAAATCTTTGATGATTTAAAAATTGATATAAGCTCTGCAAAAATACATACCAAGAGTAATAAAGTAAGCGACCTATTTTTAATTGAAAAGAATGGAAACTTTTGTCATAATACAAAGTTATTAACTAAAAAAATAATTAAGAATTTTTAAATAAAACAATGGAGTAGTATAGTATGTGTGGAATTATCGGATATGTAGGGAAAAAAGAGAAAAAAAAGATTTTATTAGATGGACTGCAAGAGTTAGAGTACAGAGGATATGATTCAGCAGGTATTGCAATTATTGAAAACCAACGACTAAAACATTTTAAAGCGATTGGAAAACTAGAAAATTTAAGAGAGAAAACCAAAAAATATGAGAGTAGCAATTTTGGTATCGCCATAGGGCATACACGATGGGCAACACATGGAAAACCGACAGAACTCAACGCTCATCCACATCTAGGTAAATACAGCTTTGTTGTCCATAATGGTATTATTGAAAACTATCAAGAGATTAAAGCAGAACTTCAAAATAAGGGGATTACCTTTTTAAGTCAAACAGATTCTGAGACCATTGTTCATCTCTTTGAGAGTGATTATGAGAAAAATAGAGATAGTTTTCAAGCCTTTACCAATACCATCAATCGTCTTGATGGAGCCTATGCTACACTTCTTATTACTGAAGTAGAAGAGGAGACTATATTTTTTGCAAAAAATGGCTCTCCAATGCTCATTGGGTTTAGTGGTGAAGATATCTATTTTGCCTCATCTGATACCCCGATTATTAGAAAAGCCACCGAGGTCTACTACCTAGAAGATGGAGAGTATGGATATAGCAAAGATGGCAACGTTACCCTCTTTAATCAAGAGGGAGAGAAAAGCTTTATCAAAAAACCACTCACCACCAATAAAGCATCCGCCCAAAAAGATAGTTTTCGCTTCTTTATGGAAAAAGAGATATATGAGCAGGGTCGTGTGATGGGTGAAACAATGATGGGGCGTGTTCTGGATAATAGTATCAACTTTGATGAGCTTGAGAAGAGTCTTTTTGAGAATATAACCAATATTAAAATCTGTGCTTGTGGAACCTCTTATCACTCTGCATTGACAGGAGCCTATCTACTAGAACGAATTGCCAAAATTCCTTGTCAAGTTGAGATTGCCTCTGAATTTAGATACAAAGAGCCACTGCTTCAAGCATCCACACTCTTTATTACCATATCACAAAGTGGTGAAACTGCCGATACGCTAGAGGCACTAAAGATGGCAAAACGAGCAGGACTTAAAAGTCTTAGTATCTGTAATGTAGATAACTCCTCTATTGTAAGAGAGAGTGACAATGCTATTTTGACCCGAGCAGGAATTGAAAAAGGGGTAGCAAGTACCAAAGCATTTGCTACCCAAACAATGGTTTTATGGATGTTTACACTCTATGTGGCACAGCTCAAAAAAAGCATCACCCAAGAGCAACTACAAACAGAGATTAATGCGATGATTCATACCCCAAAAGCCCTACTTGTCACAGACAAACTCCATGCAAAACTTCACCGTCTATCAAAAAGATACCTTCATGGTCATGGGTTCTTCTTTATCGGTCGAGATATATTTTTCCCTCTAGCACTTGAAGGGGCATTGAAACTAAAAGAGATAAGCTACCTCCACGCAGAGGGATATCCCGCAGGAGAGATGAAACATGGACCCATTGCCCTAGCAGACAGTGAACTCTTTACCATCGCCCTCATGCCCAGCTCCATGCAGTATGAGAAGATAAAATCAAATGTAGAGGAGCTAAGTGCCAGAGATGCTACTATTTTAGCTATCTCTCCAAAGCCCTTTGAACTCGCCGATGATTGCATACGAACCAAATATAGCTCTCACCCTATGTTAGAGTTTTTTGAGATGATGGTTGCCACCCAACTTTTGGCTCTGGAGATTTCTATCCGTCTTGGAAATGATGTTGATATGCCTAGAAACTTGGCAAAGTCAGTGACAGTAGAATAAAAAATTAAAATAAAATTGGCTATAATTACTAAAAAGTAGCCTCTTTGATGAAACAGTACCTCTACCCTATTTTACTTCTATCTCTATCTTTCTCTCTCCTCTTTGCAGAAGAGGATTATAACAATCTTGCAGATGATGATATCGCTACCATAGAGGAGGAGGTCTTTTCTGTAAAAGGAGAAAGCTTCTCTTTTGGAAAATCCAAACGACTTCTTTCTACCAAAGTCTATCCTATCCATCAAAAAGCTTTTTATAGTAATTGTGACTATGTTATTGAAGAGAAAAAACTTATTCCCATTCATGAGAGTTGTGGATTTGAGTACAGAAAAAATAAAAACCGTTCCGAAAGAATAGAGTGGGAGCATATTGTTCCTGCTTGGCACTTTGGACATCAACTTCAATGTTGGAAAGAGGGAGGAAGAAAAAACTGTCGCCAAACCAATAGTAAGTTTAGAGAGATGGAAGCCGATATGCATAACCTTGTCCCTGCTATTGGAGAGATAAATGGAGATAGAAGTAACTTTAGATACGGGATGATAGAGGGGGAGAGACGTATTTATGGAAAGGTAGATATGGAGATAGCCTTCCCTGATAGAAAAGCAGAAGCTCCAAAACGAGTATTTGGAGAGATTGCTAGAACCTACTTTTATATGCGTGATAAGTATGGATTAAAAATCTCAGACTCCCAAAAGAAGCTATTTATTGCATGGAATAACCTCGACCCCGTTACCCGATGGGAGAAAAAAAGAAATCAGATGATTAAAAAACTTCAAGGAGATGAGAACCTCTATATTACTAACTATCAAAAAATCACTCAACTAGGAGAGATAAAAGAGGAGAGGCTCCCCACAGGGTTTGAGGAGATTAGAAAAGAACTCCAAGATAAATATGGTAAAGAGTTGGGAAAATTCGATGAACCTATCTCTGTAATTTTACTTATTATTATGACCCTATTTGTAATGTATAAACGAAGGAAATAGAGATGATACAACTAACAAATCTAACCAAAAGTTTTGGTGGACATACACTATTTAGAGATATAAACCTCAAGATGAATAGCAATCAAAAAATAGGACTTATAGGTCGTAATGGCTCTGGAAAATCAACCCTATTCAAAATTATTTTAGAGGAAGAGAGCCATGATAGTGGCGATGTCTCTGTCCCTAAAAACTATAAAATTGGTACGCTAAAACAGTACTTGAAGTTTAGTGAAGCCACGGTCAGAGAGGAGTGTTCACTGGTTCTTAGCGAAGAGGAGCAGTACAACTTCTACAAAATAGAAAAAATTCTCTTTGGGCTTGGTTTTACAGCCGAAGATTTAGAAAAAGACCCCCTAAGCTTCTCAGGAGGCTACCAAATACGGATAAATCTCGCCAAACTACTGGCCACTGAACCAAATATGCTTCTACTTGATGAGCCTACTAACTACCTTGACCTACTCTCACTTCGTTGGCTCAAGCAGTTTATTAGAACCTTTGATGGTGAAGTTATCCTTATTACCCATGACCGTGAGTTTATGGATGCTGTTAGTACGCATACAATGGGAATTCAGAGAAAATCACTTTTTATAATTCAGGGAAATACCAAAAAATATGATGAGACCCTTATACTAAGTGATGAAACCTATGAAAAGACCCGTCAAAACCAAGAGAAAAAGAGAAAAGAACTAGAGGAGTTTGTGGCACGAAACAAAGCCCGAGCCTCCACCGCTGCCTTGGCACAATCAAAACAGAAAATTCTTGACAAAATGGAGGATATGGAGAGCTTAGAGAGTGAGAGTAACCTCAATTTTAACTTCAACTACAAAGAGACCCCTGCCAAGATAAATCTACGAGCTGAAAACTTGGGTTTTGGCTATCAAGAGGATGAAAAGCTATTTCAAAAGGTCTCATTTATATTAGAAAATGGCAAAACCCTAGCTATTATCGGTAAAAATGGAAAAGGGAAATCAACCCTTCTAAATTATATTTCAGGTGAACTACCAAACCAAGAGGGGGAATTAAAGTTTCACCCTTCAACCTCTATGGCACACTTCGGTCAGACCAATATCGAACGACTTAACACAAACAATACGGTTATTGATGAGATTTCCTCCGTAGATATGAAGTTAGGAATCGCTGAGACCAGAGCCATCTGTGGGACAATGATGTTTTCAGGTGACTTAGCTGATAAAAAAATTGCTGTGCTAAGTGGGGGAGAGAGAAGCCGTGTAATGCTAGGGAAAATCATCGCTACAGAAGCTAACCTACTTCTACTTGATGAACCTACCAACCACCTAGATATCTACTCCATCGACTCACTGTGCAGTGCCATAGAGAAGTTCAAAGGCTCAACCATTATGGTCACCCACTCCGAGATGCTTCTAAGACGATTAGCTGATGCATTGGTTATCTTCCACAAAGGGGGAGCAGAGTTTTTTGATGGAACCTATAATGAGTTCTTGGAGAAAATCGGCTGGGAAGAGGAGGAGGGGATAGTAGACAAGCCAAAACCTAGCAAACCCAAAATTGACAACAGAGAGAGAAAAAAACTACGCTCTGCCCTTATCCAAGCACGAAGCAGAGAAAATGCAACTCATAAAAAAGAGCTAGAGTTTTGTGAAGAGCAAATTATAGAGCTAGAGGATGAGTTAGAGACTCAAAATGAGCATCTTATGACAGTATCAGAGAGTGGAGATAATTCTGCCATAATAGAAGCTTCTCAAAAGATAGGAAAACTCCAAAAAGAGATAGATGAGCTGTTTGAACGTTTAGAGGTTGCCAGTCATGCGTTAGATGAGATATCAGAGCGATACGAACCTCAACTAAAAGAGTTGGAGTAGAAATCTACTCCTCCTCTATAGTCTTTGCTTCCATTAACTCTAATAAAATACCCTCTGCTTCATCTTGTAGCATATCACCTGCATCAATCTCTTCTACAATATCCTTACACTCTGCCAACATCTCTTGAAGCTCCTGCAGCTCCTCTTTGTCTGCAATAGAAGCCATTTTTGCTTTTTCTATCATAGAGAACATCTCATCAATCGCCTCTTCTAAATCGGGAATAATCTCAATGGTTAATAAGTTTTTTAATTTTTCTGAATTTTGCATGATCTGCCTTTGTTTTTAGTGGTAGAATTTTACCTAAATACTTCTCAATATTAAATTTAATTGAAAATTATTTTACTTTTATTAAAATTTTCTTAAAATTAAATTTTACAAGTTTTCATTAATAATAAAATGATTATAATGGCACTGTTTAAAAACAAAGAAAAAAAAAATATTTTATAACATAGAAGGAAAATAGTGGAAGAGTTTTTTATAATATCAAGACAGAATATTGATTCAAGTTGGAGTTTAAGTGATTTAAGAGATGATTATAATGCGTTAGAATATTGCGAACAGATTTTAGATATACCTGAAGAGCTTATCGACTATGCGACACTTGGTAGTGAGGGATTAGAGATTATATTACTAGAGTTAGATGAGACATTGGACTACGATGATGATTGGTATTTACAACTTAGACGTATTTCAGACCATCAGATGATGGCATCATAAAAAAATATCTGAGCATGAAAAATAGTGGGTATCTAAAATAGATACCCAAAATAATCTACATACTACAAGCTGAAACACCAGGAGGTGTTGTAGGCTGAACTGCTGAGTTATCAGCCCCACCCTCTGAATTAATTTTATCAATAAACGCTAAAAGATTAGAAGCAGCTTCATGATATCTTTTTGCTGTTTCGCTATCTGGGTTGTGATAGGTAATTGGCTGACCTGTATCTCCCCCTACTCTAATCGCAGGTTCAATTGGAATTCTTGCCATTAACTCAGTATTAAACTCATCAGCTACTGCTTTTGAAGTTCCCATACCAAATATATCTGACTCCTCATCACACGATGGACAGATAAATCCACTCATATTTTCAATCAATCCTGCTGTAGGAATATGAAGTTTTTGAAACATATCAAGTGAACGTCTACTATCATCAAGAGATACCTCTTGTGGTGTAGTAACTGTAATTCCTGCGGTAACTGGTACAGATTGAGCTAATGTAAGCTGTGCATCACCAGTTCCTGGAGGCATATCAATTACCAATACATCTAGCTCTGACCACAAGATATCTCTTAGGAGTTGCTCAATCGCTTTCATAACCATCGAACCTCTCCATATGAGTGACTGCCCATCTTCCATCAAAGAACCCATAGACATCATCTCTACACCATATGCTTTGAGAGGAATTACTTTATTTCCTTCAATTACAGGCTTTTGGTTATTTAAACCCA
The DNA here is from genome assembly GCA_027076905.1 of Campylobacteraceae bacterium. Classification (GTDB taxonomy): domain Bacteria; phylum Campylobacterota; class Campylobacteria; order Campylobacterales; family Sulfurovaceae; genus UBA1140. Next base: position 19,295 of record JALTGP010000238.1, read on the forward strand.
TCATCCTAGGAATATTTGGCCCATAGATATCAGCATCTAAGATACCTACTTTTTTACCCTGCATCGCCATAGCAATCGCAATATTCACAGAAGTAGTTGACTTCCCAACTCCCCCCTTACCTGAACTTACCATTACAAAGTTCTTAACATGAGGAGCGATATTTTTACCACTCACAGAATTACTCTGCTGTACAGGTGCTTGTGGTGCTGAAATGTGTACCTCAACTGTTTCAAAGCCTATCTTTTGAAGCTCAACTGTTGCATCTTTTTCTAGCTCTGCTTTTACCTCTTGTGCCGATGATGTAATATCAATCACAATCACAACCTTACTGCCCGTAATCTCTACATTTTTCACAAATCCAAAAGTTACAATATCTTTTGTAAACCCTGGGTATGTTACATTTTTTAGTGCTTCTAAGACATTTTCGTTTGTCATTAAGACTCCTATTTTTATTTATTCTATTAACGTTTTATAATGAAAATCATAAGATTTAGCTTATATAATTGAAAAATATCCATTATTTTGTAGATAATTCTAATTAGGACTATTTTTATCCCATTTATTTTGATTGAATGGGGAGAGGGAACTAATAAAAAAATGATATAATTTATTTAAAATAAAAGGAGAATATATTATTTTCAACCTTCTCTACTTACTTTATTTTGGTGCGATAGCAATCGCCCCATACAGGAGACTTTATGCCTAAACAATTCCCTTGGGATGCATATTCCGACCAACCACATATACTAAAACGAGCTCTAAAGAAAAAGTTACGCAAAGGTCATGGTTTTGATTATTTGAAACTTATAGCTACAAACCTTTTTTATTTTCCATATCTGTTTTTAAAATTTAGCTTGAAATCCGTAGGTTCGATTTCATCGAACAACAAATCCAAGCCCAATAAAACGTTCGATAAAATCGAACCTACAGCATCCAAAGATTTTTATGGATTATGCGTAAATTTAGATAAAGGCGAAGCCCAATATAAATTAGTAGAAGAGTTGGGTGTAAAATCCCTACAAATCAGAGTTTTTTTAAACGACATAAAAAATATAGATGCCTATGTAAAATTTGCCAAAGGGTTTGGAGAAGACAAAGAGATACTTATATGTATTATCCAAGATAGAAAACATATAACAAATTATGAACTCTTAGCCAAAGACATAACTACTATATTTGAAAAATTTAAAGGTATAGCTAATGAGTTTATGATAGGTAATGCCATTAATCGAATTAAGTGGGCTTTTGTCTCTATGGAGGAGTATCTTTGCTTTTACCAAACTATACAAAAAATTAGAGATAAGCAATTTCCTGACATTAAACTTATTGGCTCTTCTATAATAGATTTTGAATACCATTTTACTATTCGTACTCTTTTTAATAACTACAAAATAAAATATGACAAAGTAGCTTCTCTTTTATATGTCGATAGACGTGGTAGCCCCTACTCTACCCAGATGGGTATATTTGATTTAAAAAATAAGATAGAGTTTTTAGATACTATTGTAAAAAGCTCTAATAAAACAGAAAATAGCATCTATATTACTGAAGCCAACTGGCCTTTGAGTGGGACAGCACCGTATGCACCTACTTCTGAAAAAGAGTGTGTAAGTGAAGAGAAATATAATAAATATATGTTAGAGTATTTTGATATTGCACGTAAGAGCCAAAAGATAGAAAAAGTCTACTGGCATCAGCTTATTGCAGGGGGTTATGGTCTTGTTGATAATAGAGATGGTAAACTACGCAAAACAGAAGCATTTGAAAGCTTTAAAAAAAAAGTAAGCACCAAGTTAACTACACCTAGAAGAAATAAATTGCTCTTAGAAGCCAATATAAGAAGAAAACTGACTTGAAAACTTATCAAACAGTTAAAAAGATTCTTAAATCGTCTCCTATAAGCAATTTAGGTGTACGTAACTTGGTGCTTACCTTTTTTTGAAAGATTACAAGCCAAAGGGAAACACACAACGCTAGTTCAAATTGCACTGATGAGAAAAATGATTCTGATTGCACACTCTCTTTATAAAAATAATCAGAAATTTGATGAGAAAAGATATGCAATAGATTGTGGAAGGAGTGTAGAAGAAAAAGAGGTAGCATAGAAATTAAAATAAATTTTAAAAATATTGTTTGCTGATATTTTAAGAAAATAATCAGCTAAAATTTCAAGAGGGTTTGTATTGCCTTTAGTATTCATTGGTAAGATATTGTTTATATTTGTGAATTAGAAATTTTTTTGAAATTTTTTGGATTTTTAAGGTAGCGACTGTCCCCTTAAATTTCTTAAATTTTAAATTTTGACCCCTTAAATTTGGCTAAGGGGGTTGTTTTGATTACTCGAAATACTAAGGACTTTTATAGTTTTGAGATGGAGATGATTAATCCGTTTTAGAGTAATGATAGACCCCTAAGCTTGTTTTGTTATTGTTACTCTCGTATCCGTTCCCACCGAGGACAGAGTGGGAACGAGCGAACAAAAGTCATTTGAAGAGATGAGTTTGGTTATACTCTTTGCTATCGTCATTATCTTCATAGGATTACTACTTAACTTCTCTTCACTTCGTATCGCATTTTCCATACTTATGGCACTTATTTTAACCACAACGG
>JALTGP010000239.1 GCA_027076905.1 Campylobacteraceae bacterium
AAAATAATATCATAAATATAATCTCTAACAACTTTTGCTATAATTATAGTTAGGAAGCCTCTAGCTCTTTAGCTAGAGGTAGTTCACTTTGGGCAGGTACTTAAAAAAACAAAGGACAAAATTATGAAAAAGCAAATTATCATCTCATTTTTAGGATTAAGCATATTCGTAAATGCAAGTGAGTTTTACTATTCAAATGGTAACAAAATTGAACTTAGCCAAGTAGAAGTAAGCCAAACACTAGGAACTAGAATGCTCAATAGCCAAACCAAATATTACAAGACAGCTACAGGAAAAAGTATCGGTGTTCGAGATGATATTTTGGTTGAGTGTGTGGCAAATAAAGATTGTGAAGGGGTACTCTCTAAGTATGAGATTACCGATATATCACAACTTACTGACTCTATCTATATTGTAAAAATTGCATCAGATAAAAATGTATTTGAATTTGCACAAAAACTTTATAATGATAGTAACATCAAACTTGCCCATCCCAATCTTAGAAAAATTAGAAATAGAAGATAGTCATGAGAAATAAAAGAGTAACAACCCTAAGTTTAATTGTGGCTACATTTCTTTTTAGTGCCTGTGGAGGAGATGGTAGCACAGCAAAACGCTCTTTTCCTGTCGAGGATAATTCAACAAGAACACAAAGAGAGAACAAAGTAGATCAGTGCTTTATTCGAATGGATGAAATTGCACTGAAAGATTGTGAATCAAAGTACAATACAGATTCCCAAATTGATAGCTGTCTTGATGATTATGAAGATGAAATTCTTGATACATGTATGCTAGAAGATAGCCAAGATACTCTAATAAAAAGTGACAACAATACAAATATAATTAGTGATGATGAGTGGTGGAGTTGGATAGAGGAGCAAGAGGAGAACAGTACCCTTGATGATAAAAATAATAATGATGAGAATAGAAATGATGAAGATAATACAGAAGATAAAAATGATAAAAACATTAACAATGAGATAACAAGCAAAATAGACGAGGCCAAAGCTGAACCCTATTTTAAGTATGCTTGGCATTTAGATGCATCCAATTCAATCCTCAATAGCAAAGGGTACAAGATTGATGAACATGCGGATATCAATGTAACAGGTGCATGGGGTATCACTATGGGTGCAGGTGTCAAAGTTGCTGTTATTGATGATGGTGCAGATGTTAATCATGAAGATTTAGGAGCAAATATTCTCATCGCTTACAATGCAGATACAGGGGGTAAAAATATACAAACAAAAGAGTCACATGGAAATACCTGTGCAGGATTTATAGTCGCACCTATTAATGGAAAAGGAATCGTGGGTGTCTCTCCTGAATCTAAAATGATTGCCATAAAACTCGAAGATAGCTCTGATTCCTATACCATAAGAGCTTTTGAGTATGCCAAAAAACATGGAGCAAAAGTTATCAGTTGTAGTTGGGGAAGCAACAATGTCTCTGATGCTGTTGTCTCAGAACTAAAATCGCTCTACAATTCAGGAGTTACTGTTCTTTTTGCCTCGGGAAACGAAGGAAGTTCTCTTGATGTTCAAGGAACAAATGATGAGTCTGAAGTAGAGTGGGTCATCGGTGTGGGTGCTAGTGGGGAAAATAATGATGTCACAAGTTACTCAAACTATGGTAAAAATATAGATATTATCGCCCCAGGAGGTGATACAAAAGAGTCAATAGGAGTATTGGGCTTAGATGATATGGGAACGAGTGGATATCCTGATGAGACTGGATTAATCAACAACAACTACCTATTTGCAAATGGAACAAGCTTCTCTACCCCTATAACAGCAGGTGTAGTAGCCCTGATGTATGCCGTTAATCCCAATATTACACCTAAACAGGTTAAAGAGATATTGACCTCAACAGCAACCAAAGTGGGTCAAGAGACAAGTGCCTCGTATAACGGACAAGGGTTTGACAAAAAACGAGCATATGGTAAGGTAAATGCAGGTCGTGCAGTGGTAGAAGCACAAAGAATTAAAATATAGTTATGAAAATCATTAAAAATATAAACAATTATAAATATATTTTAATATTATAAAGATATAAAATCTGGAATGCATTTTGATAGGAGAGAGTTTCAAAAACTTTTGAATTCTGTGATGAATAATGAAGTTGAGAGAGTTTTTATTACCTATAAAGATAGGTTTGCAAGATTGTCCTTCGATTTAATGGTAAAGTTATTTTCTAACTTCGGTACAGAGATAGTGGTTATAAATAGAGTAGAAAACAACCAAGAGAAAGAGTTATATGAAGATTTAATGAGTGTTATTCATAGTTTTAGTATGAAACTCGATAGTGGCAGAAGAAAAAAGCTAAAAGAGGAGGTAAAAGTTGTTACAGAGAGTTGAGCGACATATTATTATGCAATCAGAAACCTTATAAGACTATTGTCTAGTTTTATTAAAGAATTTTAATGGTTTTATATAAATTTATTAAAAATCATGACATTATCATGCAACCCAACTGAATTTACATAAAAGTTTTTCTGCTATAATTATATATAAAAATTTTGGAGTATATTACCTATGAACGAAGAAGAGATTCTTATTGAATTAAAAAAAGTCCTTATTGATGAATTTGAAGTTGATGAGGCAAAAATAACACCTGAGGCATCTTTTTATGAGGATTTAGAGCTTGATAGTTTGGATGCTATTGACCTTATTGTAACCATGAATAATGCCTATAATATTGATGTTGATAATAAAGCTATGGAAGAGATTTTAACTGTACAACAACTTATAGACACCGTAAAAAAATACATAACTAACTAATTTTGATACTTGTCATAATCTATATTTTAACTCTATTTTTGGGAAAAGATTATTTTTCTATCTTCCAACTAGGAATATTTTTAACCTTTTTAGGGCTAATTTGGTTTCTTTTTAGTCTTAAAAAGTTTTCTCTCTCTTTTGCGTTTTTAAAAATATCCTTTCAACCTATTATTCTTGTAACTATTGGTATTATATCTATACAACAAGAGAGTTTTTTGATGCTCAAAAGTTTTCCTCTCATCCTCTCCTCTTTATTCTTTTTGGCTTTTATCTATGCCCAAATAACCCATGAATTTTTTCTGATTCAATATATTGGAAAATTTAAAAAATTAGATAAAAAAGAGGAGAAGTATCTGCAAAAAACTCATCTCATATGGGTAGTGGTCACAGGGATAAATGTCGCTCTACACTCCTATTTTCTCTTTTACTGTTCAACAGCTGAATGGACATTTTACTCCACAGTGGGATGGTACATTCTTCTCGCGTGTGGTATACTTTTTCAAATACTATTTAGGAGCATTTATGAACGCCAAAACACTCATTAGTTTCTATACTTATGCTCTTTTTATCCTCTTGATGCTGTTTGCTCTACTTAGTGCCTATCCTCTCTTTCTGATAGCTCATCTTTGGTCAAAAAAGCCACGAATATATTTTCAAAAAATTGTACAACAGTACTTTAAACTTTTTTATAAACTTATGCCACTTATGGGGAAAATTACTGTAAAAAATAGAGAAAATATCAACACTTTTCATCCCTGTATCTATGTCTCTTCTCATCAATCCTCCATAGATTATACCCTTTTAGCCACGCTTATAGATGACTATGTCACCCCCTCAAATCACTTTATTAGCGACTACTTTCTCTTTATGAAAATCCCCAGATACGCCTTGGGGGTACACTACATTCCCAAAGGAAACCTAGATGAAGTAGAGAGTGTCTACAAAAGTTTCTCAAAAGCTCTACAGCTCAACTCCTCTATCATTATCTTCCCTGAGGGAACAAGAAACCCCTCAAGCAAGTTCAAACGCTTTAAAAGTGGTGCATTTAGACTTGCCATCCAAGAGGGAGTACCTGTTGTACCTGTGATTATCAAAGGGACAGGAAGTATCGTAAGTAAAGGGAGTAATATTAGTAAAACATTGGAAAGAAAAGAGATAGAAATCACTTTTCTTAAGCCGATATATGCCAATAAAGATGAAAAGTTTTTGAGCTTTGGACATCGTGTTCAAGAGGTTATGCAACTGGAAATAGATGCTCATATTTAGCAAATTTATGTTATTTTTAACTAATAAAATTATCTTAATATAATTATAAAAGTATAGATAAAGTGAAGATAAGATAAACTTTAATCTATTATAAAATAAGGGGATAACATGAAAAAAAGTTATTTAAATAGAAAAAATTTGGCGTTGCTTTTAAGTGTTGGTTTACTATTAGGGTGTGAGACAGGTACAAATAACAAAGCACCTGCAGGAAATGATTATAAAATAGATTCAGGGATTATTTCACAAAATAAAAGCTATAAACCACATACACCAAAAGATTCTCAGATGAATAAAATTTATACAAGCTCAGGAACACCAGGATACTATATCCAAGTTGGATATTTTGGGGAACATCGTCCCAATACTGATATTATTAACCGTTTGAAATTTTCTGACCTTCCATATGAGATAATTAAAAAAAGTAAAAAAAGTTATCTCCTTGTGGGTCCCTACACCTCATATAATAAAGCTCGTGAGATAAAAGGAAGTGCAAAAGAGTATGTCAGTGAAGATGCATTTATTGTCAAAGTCCTGAGACCTTAAGTAGTTAGGGGGAAAGGTCTTCACAAAGAGTGTGAAGATCTATAAGTGAAAATAGAGAGGCTTAGAGTGCCTCTTCGTCCTCTTCACCTGTACGAATACGGTGAACACGTCCAATATCGCTTACAAAAATTTTACCATCACCGATTTTACCAGTATGGGCAGCCTCTTTGATGGCATTGATTGCAGTGTTGGCAATCTCTTCTGAGCTTACCACGATTTCAATTTTTACTTTTGGTGTAAACTCAACCACATACTCTGCCCCTCTATAGAGTTCAGAGTGACCTTGTTGTCGTCCATAACCTTTAACCTCAGAGATGGTCATACCCTCAATACCTGCGTCTACCAGAGCCTCTTTTACATCTTCAAGTTTAAATGGCTTGATAATTGCTTCTATTTTTTTCATCTTCTATCCTTATCTTTATAAATTATATGTGCATCGCTTTTTCGCCATGTGTTGCCTCATCAAGACCACGGTGTTCTGTCTCTTCATCTACTCTTCCACCACCTGTAAGTGCGGATGCAATATAGAAAACAATAGCTGTTACAATAGCACTGTATGCCATGGTTAATCCAATCGCTTTAAGTTGAGATATAAGTTGGGATATCATATTGTAATCATCTGCCATAAGGTATGGAGCGATAAAGATAGCTGTAGCAATTGAACCCCAAATACCTACAAGACCATGTACCCAAAATGCATCCAATGAGTCATCTACGTTGAACATCTTTTTAAGTTTAGATACACCAATAAATCCGATAATACCACCCACAAGACCAATAATAATTGCATCTGTTACACCAGCACTTCCTGAAGCAGGAGTAATGGCAACTAGACCAGCAACCGCACCAGAAGCTCCACCAATTAGTGTAGGTGTTTTATAAACAATATACTCAGCAATTAACCATCCAATAACACCCAAAGAGGCGGCGACATTGGTTATCAAGAACGCGTTACCTGCAATACCATCTGCTGCTACTTCACTTCCTGCGTTGAATCCGAACCAACCAAACCATAGTAACGCCGCACCAAGAACTGCAAATACAGGAGAGAATGGTTTCATAGCAGATTTACCATACCCTTTTCGTCTTCCTAAAATCATAGCAACAACAAATCCAGCAACACCTGCATTGATATGTACAACAGTACCCCCTGCAAAGTCCATCTCACCAAAGTTTAGTGTTGTACCACCACCCCATGCCCAGTGAGTTACAGGAGCATAAACAGCCAAAATCCATAGAGCAGTAAAGATAGTAAAGGTTGAGAATTTAACTCTTTCAATCATAGAACCACTTGCAATCGCCACAGCAATCGCTGCAAATGTTCCTTGGAATGCTACAAAAAGTAACTCTGGAATCGTACCAGTAAGACTCTTATCGGTAATCCCATCTAGTAGTATCTTACCTGTTCCAAAGAAATCACCCTCTCCAAATGCGATACTGTACCCAGCAATAACCCATACCAATGTACCAACAGCAAAAGCAATAAGGCTCATTCCCATGGTGTTAAGAACATTTTTACTTCGTGTCATACCAGCATAAAATAGTGCTAGTCCCGCGGGTGTCATAAGCATTACAAACGCCGTGGCTACGAGCATCCAAGCAGTATCTCCTCCACTAAGTACATCTTCGGCTGATGCGAGTATAGGTAGAGACAACATTGTTATCAGTGCTAGAAATTTATTTCTCATAAATTTACTCCTCTTTAAAAATTTTAATACAAAAGTATAACTTATTTAAATCAAAAATATAATCTCTTGGTGTATAAAAAATAATCAATATGGATAACAGTAATTTTAAAGTGCTACAATTTGTATTGCTATGGAAATGATTAAATTTTAATCATTATTATACGATAAGATTAATAATTTTTAAATATAATAAAGTTACATACACATTCAAAGGAGTATATATGAAGTTTACAAAATTAAGTTTAATTGCGGTCTTAGCCGTAAGTGGTGCATTTGCAGGAGAGAGTACCGTATCAGGGGATGCAAAACTATTCTATGGTACAACAGATGCAGGAGATGCAGACCTTTTTAATAAGAATGGTTCTATGGGAGATAGCTCCGTTAATCTTAACTATACAAGAGAGTTCAAAAATGGGGTAACTGCGAATCTAGGTATGACAGGAGTAAGTACACTAGGGCTAGAGGGAACTTTAGTAAGTGGTACTTGGGTTACTCATAATGATGGTGATGTACAAGATGCTATTTGGATTGATACTGCAAATTTAGTATTAAAGCCTGTTGATAAAACCATGTTGGTTGTTGGTCGTCAAACACTTGACACTCCATTGGCATTTACAGAGACTTGGAATGTTGCTAAAAATACATTTGATGCCGCTGTTGCAGTGGACAATCATATTAAAGACACCACATTAATTGGTGCATGGGTTGGTCGAGGAGATGGGCATAATGGTTACAACAATATACATGGAGGCATGAGTAAATATGGTGCATTAAATGGTGGACAAGAGACAGCATTGGCTGCTAATCAGGGTGCTTTTGCAGCAGCCGTTGTTACCAAAATCATTCCAATGACAACAGCTCAAGCGTGGTTCTACAATGTAAGAAATGAAGCAGATGCATTTTGGCTTCAAGCAGATGTAGCACCAAGCAAAGCACTTTCTGTAGGTCTTCAGTATGCTCAAATCTCTCCAAAAGGTATAGTGGATGGGAAAGAAGACACCACTGCAATGGCAGCTAAAGTGGGTTACAATGTTGGTGGAATTGATTTGGGAGCAGCCTACTCTAAAGTAGATGACAAAGGTTTGGTATACATGGGAAATACAGCAACAGCTGGTGCGCATGGTGGTCAATCTAAACTATATACAGAAGCGTGGTGGAACTATAACTTTGTAGGTCAAGCAGGTGCTGAGTCGATGATGGTTTCAGCAGCGTATGGTCCGTTTACAGCTCAATACACAACCGTAGCCAATGACAATGATAATATGTTAGAGATGGATGAAGTAACATTAACAGCAACCACAAAAGTGGGTCCAGTTGATGCAACCATCGCTCTTATTAGCGCGTCAAGTGATGATGTTGCCGTTGATGGAAACACCATTCAAGCCTATTTAACAGTTCCTTTTTCACTATAGTAAATTTCTCTATAGAAAATAAGGATTACTAACATATTTGGAGTTGAAAACTTTAATAGACATCTTGTAAAACTAGGAACCTATGGCTTTAGCCTCGTTTTATTCGGGACTAAAGTCTCCGATTCCAAAGAGTTTTGCAAGAAGTCTAAAGAAATTTTGACCTAAGGTACGTCTTCAAACTATCTTTGTGATTTTCACATTTTCTCTTAAATCGTCTTGTAAGTTTCACATCTTGCAAGGCACTTCTCTCTCTTAGGAATACAAATTAAATAACTACCAAATTTCAAAGGCAACTAAACAAATATCTTTAACTCTAGTTTTCTTTGAATTACAGGGAGTAGTCCTGCGTCAAACTATAGCTAAATCTATTCGTTTATTTACCTATGAAAATTGGCACTTATTTAATTTGCATTCCTTATGCAATATCTTAATAAACAAATCGTTAAAATACATCTACTAAAAATTTAGGAATATCTATGATTTTAACACTACTTGTCCTTCTTACGATTCTTTTTGTCTCAATTGAACTACAGAAATATTTTAAAATTCCCTCACCCATTACGCTAATCGGGTTAAGTTATGCTTTTTATTATCTGTTTCCAAATATGATACTTTTTTCAGAAGCCACCTTTGCCAATTTGGTACTTTTTTTAATCCCTATACTTATCGCTGCGGATGCATTACAGTTAAAACTAGAGGATTTAAAGAGAAATGCAATAAGTCTGCTCTATCTAGCTGTGCTATCTGTGGCTATCTCTATCGTTTTTGGTATCCTTACGGCAAATATATTTTTTGCCGAGTATGCACTCTCTACTGGAGCAGTTATCGCTCTTTTTGCAATGGTTTTAGCCACCGACCCTGTCTCTGTGGTCTCTGTTTTTTCTAGTTTTAATGTTCCTCATCGCTTGGCAATTTTAGCAGAAGGTGAGTCGCTTTTTAATGATGCTACCGCACTAATTATCTTTATGTTTATCGCTATTCCTATGATGAATGGGGTGGAGATAGGAGCTGTAGATATTGTTATTGTGAGCCTTAAAGTTATCTCTGTTTCTATTGTTATTGGGCTTATGGTTGGGTTTATTGGGGTACTTTTAATGAAGTTAACCTCTGACCCCATGAGTGAACTGGTATTGATTTTACTCACCGCATATGGCTCTTTTGAATTGGCAGAGCATTTCCATATGGCTGGGCTTTTGGCAGTTATAGTCTCCATTATTACGCTTAATACCATGACCCAAAAATCTTTTGATGAAAAGGCCAAAAAGGTAAAAAAAGCTAGAAATATTGTGAATCGTGCAAATAAAAGTAAAAAAATATTCTCCTCAGGTTTTATGAGTGGTATCACCCGTAAACTAAGTTCAGATGTAAGTAGCATAGAGCGTCATAAACAGAATTTAAACTATGTGGCAGTTTTGGCTCTTTTAGCAAATACATTTCTTTTTATGTCTATGGCTAGTATTGTCCATTTTGATTTGTTAATCAAATATCAAAAAGAGATTCTTTTAATGTTTATAATAACAACGGTGATACGGGCTTTTATGATGGGTACTTTTGGAATCGTCTCTAATATGACCCAAAAAATGACCAATATCGGAGTGCGTTGGTGGTCGGTACTGCTGTTTGCAGGGATTAAAGGAGGTCTCTCTATTGTAATGCTTCAGATGCTTCCAAAAGGGTTTGAACACAAAGAGATGTTTGATGCAATAGTTATTGGGGTTATTTTACTCTCTACTTTTGTCTATGCTACCATCTTGGTAGGGATTATTATGTTTAATAAGAGAAGTTTTGATAAAGAGGTCGATGCAGAGCATTGAACCTCTTGTTAGATAATTAATTTTAAATTTATTTAGATATAATCCGTTTTTAATTTCCCGTATTGCCCAGAGTTCTACGAGAATAACCTTTTATATTATGTTATAAATAATTTAAAAGAAGAGCTAATGTGCTAAAGTAGGTTAGTTGCCTAATATCAAAAAATACTAACAAGGTTAAATTATGAGAAAAGATATACACCCAGATTACAAATTGTGTGCAGTAGAGTGTGCTTGTGGAAACAAGTTTGAGATTAAAACAGACAAAGAGAGTCTGAGTATTGATATCTGTAATGAGTGTCACCCATTCTTTACAGGTTCTGAAAGAAATGTTGATACTGCTGGTAGAATTGACAAATTTAAGAAAAAATACAACCTTTAATCGGTTCTTTTTTTCTTGTTCCTATGCTATGTGTAGGAACACATTGGAGAGTATATGCTTACATTTATCCCCACCCCCATCGGAAACCCCCAAGACATTACCATTCGAGCGTTACGAGAGTTCGAAAGTGCCACACTATTTTTATGTGAAGATACACGAGAGACAAAGAGACTGTTACGCCTTTTAGAGGAGCGTTTTGAGTTTACCTATCCTAATGCTCCATTTTTATCTTTTCATGAATATAATGGAGAGGCAAGACTAGAAGAGATTGCAAGTAGATTAGAGAGTGAAAAAGTAGTTTATGTAAGTGATGCAGGAATGCCGATTATCTCTGACCCTGGGCAAATTTTGGTTGCCTATTGTCAAGCAAATGGATTAGCCTATGATGTGCTTCCAGGGGCTTCTGCCGTGGTGACAGCCTATGCCTCAAGTGGTTTTGAAGAGGGTGCATTTTTATTTTACGGTTTTTTACCCTCCAAAGGAGCTCAACGGAATAGTGAACTTATTGCACTCATGAATGGCTCTACCAATACGGTGTTATATGAAGCTCCCCATCGTATCGAAAAACTAATAGAAGAGATATCCGTTATAGATGAAAATCGGGAGCTGTTTCTTGCCAAAGAGATTTCTAAAAAATTTCAAACATACCATAAAGGCACGGGAAAAGAGATTTGTGACATCTTTAAAACAGCCAATCTAAAAGGGGAGTGGGTGGTGATTATTCGTGCAAAACAAGAGAAGCCCAAAGCCCTTTATCTTGATGATATTTTGGCATTTGACTTGCCCCCAAAGGTCAAAGCAAAGCTTTTGGCAAAAATAACAGATAAAAACGTGAAAGAGTGGTATCGTAAACTTATTTCCAATTAAATTTTCTTCTCCTCTTCTATAAATAAAGTATACAGCAAAAATTTGATAAAATCTTTCTTATGATAATTTATGGAAAACAGGTCTGTCTTCACGCCTTAGTAGAGCATGAGTCAGCGATAAAAACAGTATATATTGCAAAAAAAGGTATTTTACCACAAAAACTCTATGAACAATACAAAGATAGAATAAAATTTTTAGAAGAGAAGTGGGCTCAAAGTATGGCAAAAGGAGGAAACCATCAAGGTCTTCTACTTGATATGAAAGAGTTTTCTCAATCTGATTTGGCGACAATGAAAAAAAATAATTTTGTTTTGGTATTGGATACATTAACAGATACAGGAAACATCGGGGCAATCGTGAGAACAGCATATGCTTTGGGTGTTGATGGAATTATTGCTTCAGGGGTCAAAAGCTTAAACTTTGCATCCATTACACGAACCAGTTCAGGTGCGTTACTAGAGATGCCATTTGTGATTATTCCAAATATTTTAGATGTTTTAAATGAGTTAAAACAGGTAGATTTTAAAGTTTATGGCGCATCAATGGAGGGAACTGCTTTAACAGAGTGTCTGTTTAAAAGTAAAAAAGTATTGGTAATGGGTTCTGAGGGAGCAGGTATTTCCAAACGAGCAAAAAGTAAGATTGATGAGATGTTAAAAATAGAGATGCAACGAGATTTTGACTCGTTAAACGTAAGTGCGGCCGCCGCAATTTTTATAGATAGGATGAGATAATATGACATTAAATGAACTAATTGAACAAGATGGATACCTTCCCATTTCTCAACAAACCAATATTTCTGTAGAAAATTTAAAATTTTTAGAAGAAGAGAATTTTGAGAAACTAAGTCGTGTTAAGGCATTGGGGTTTATTAATATACTAGAAAGAGAGTATGATTTGGATATGACGGATTTAGCCTTTCATATAAAAACATACTTTGAAGAGAATAAACTTGAAGTGGGAAATGAGGTCGTGGTTCTCTCTAAAGATTCCAGAGACAATTCTGGTTTTAAATTTTTTAATTGGTTAATGATAGCAGGATTGCTTTATGCTCTTTGGTATTTCTATAACGATGGTGTATTTGATAAAATATTTAATAACGGTGAAGAGAAGGTCATCTCTCTAAATGATGCCGAAGTCTTAAAGAGTGATGTGAGTGAAGAGGAAGCAAAAAAAGTGATAGTCAATACAAAAGCTTCTGAGAATAGTGACAAAAAAAAGCTTAACGATGAGGAGAGGCGAACAAAAATAGCATTAGCAGAACTTGAAAGCACAGAGATGAAAGGTAAAATCTCACCAGCAAAAAAAATATCAAATATTGAGGAAAATTTAAATAATACTCAAGTGATGCCTGTTCAAAAAACCGTAAAATTAGAGGAGGTTGAAGTTCAAATTGAAGCTCCAAAAGTGGTTACCCCTCCTGTGGTTGAAGAGATAAATGAGACCCTCATAAAAGAAGAAGAGGAGAAAAAAGTAGAGCTTATCTATAACCTAACTGTTAATCCTACAAGAGGGATGCTCTGGTATGGGTTTATCAATATTGATACTAAAGAGCGTCGAGAGTTTATGAACAAAGTATCAACACCGTTTGAACTAAATGGAGGTCGTTGGATTTTAGTAACAGGGCATGGCTTTGTAGATATTGTATCTGATCTAAAAACATTAGAGATAGCCGATAGAAAAAAACACTATTTTTATATAGATAGCACAGAGATTAAAGAGATTACTAGACGAGAGTTTAGAAATATGAATGGAAGACGTGGTTGGTAAAACCCAACAATAAATAGATAAAAAATAAAATAAAAAAAGAGGGAATGTTCGATGTTTGATGAGATTCAGTTTGAGAAGATAAATAGATTACCAAAGTATATCTTTGCAGAGATAAATGATTTAAAAATGGAGCAGAGAAGAGCAGGTCATGATATTATAGACTTCTCTATGGGAAACCCTGATGCAAGAACCCCTCAGCCCATTATTGATAAGCTATGTGAAACCGCACAGCGTGATAAAACACATGGATACAGTGCCAGTAAAGGTATCTATAAACTGCGTTTGGCAAT
The DNA here is from genome assembly GCA_027076905.1 of Campylobacteraceae bacterium. Lineage (GTDB taxonomy): Bacteria > Campylobacterota > Campylobacteria > Campylobacterales > Sulfurovaceae > UBA1140. Next base: position 12,810 of record JALTGP010000239.1, read on the forward strand.
GGCAAATTGGTACAAAAGAAAATACAATGTGGAGCTTGATCCCAATACAGAAGTGGTCGCAACCATGGGAAGTAAAGAGGGGTATGTTCACCTTGTTCAAGCTATATCAAATCCAGGGGATGTGGCAATTGTCCCTGACCCCACTTACCCTATTCACTCACAAGCATTTATCCTAGCAGGTGCTAATGTTGAGAAGATGGAAATTAAATTTAATGAAGAGACTTTTGAGCTTGATGAAGAGCAATTTATTGCCGATGTCAAAGAGGCACTAGACAACTCTCTGCCCCGTGCAAAGTTTTTAATTTTAAATTTTCCTCATAACCCAACAACCGTAACTGTTACGCCTGATTTTTATAAACGAATGGTCCGTATGGCAAGAGAGGAACGATTTTATATTATTTCTGATATTGCCTATGCAGATATTACCTTTGAAGGCTATAAAACCCCATCTATATTGGAGGTAGAGGGAGCTAAAGATGTGGCAGTTGAAGCCTATACCATGTCAAAATCTTACAATATGGCAGGATGGAGAGTAGGATTTGTGGTAGGAAACCAAAAGCTTATCGGGGCGTTACAGAGCATTAAATCATGGTTGGACTATGGGATGTTTACCCCAATTCAAGTCGCAGCAACGGTGGCTCTTGATGAGCATGGATATGTGCCTGATGAGCAGATAATTCCTCGTTATTTGAAACGCAGAGATGTAATGCTAGAGTCCTTTTCCAATGCGGGATGGAAAATGGGAAAACCAAATGCAAGTATGTTTATTTGGGGAAAAATACCAGAGAGTTGTATCCCAATGGGAAGTTTAGAGTTCTCTAAACGATTACTCGTAGAAGCAGGTGTTGCCGTAAGTCCTGGAATTGGGTTTGGTAAATATGGTGACCACTATGTGCGTATTGCACTTATTGAAAACGAGAACAGAATACGTCAAGCAGCACGAAATATAAAGAAGTTTTTGAAAATAGTTGAAGCTGAAAACTCAGCAAAAAAGGATAGATAGATGGTAAAAATAGGAATACTTGGAGTAGGAACAGTAGGGGCAAGTGTTGCTAATATTTTAGAAACTAATGCCAATATTTTAGAGGCACGGTCTGGTAAAAAAATTGTTGTTAAGCATGGTGTGGTTAAAAATATCAAAAAAGATAGAGGGGTAAATATCTCTCTTTCTGATAACCCAATGGACATTATTAATGACCCTGAAATAGAGATTATTGTAGAGCTTATGGGTGGTGTTGAAGAGCCGTACAAGTTGGTCAAAAAGGCGTTGGAGAATGGAAAAGCTGTCGTGACAGCAAACAAAGCACTTCTTGCTTACCATCGCTATGAACTCCAAGAAATTGCAGGAGATATTCCGTTGATGTATGAAGCGAGTACAGCAGGGGGTATTCCAATCATTGGAGCATTACGAAACGGATTAACAGCCAATCATATTGAGTCTATTCAAGGCATCATGAATGGTACTACCAACTATATGTTAACCAAGATGATAAACGAGGGTGCATTGTATGATGAGATATTAAAAGAAGCACAAGAGTTAGGATATGCCGAAGCAGACCCTACCTTTGATGTGGGTGGATTTGATGCCTCTCATAAGCTTCTTATATTAGCAAGTATCGCTTATGGTATTGATGCAAAACCTGAAGATATTCTTATTGAGGGAATTCAAAATATTACCCAAACGGATGTCTCTTTTGCCAAAGAGTTCGGATATGAGATTAAGCTTTTAGGAATTGCTAAAAAAGTAGAAAGTGGTATCGAGCTTAGAGTTCACCCAACCATGATACCCTCTAGTAGCATGATAGCAAAAGTAGATGGAGTAATGAATGCCGTCTCTGTAGTAGGTGACCGTGTAGGTGAGACGATGTACTATGGAGCAGGTGCAGGTGGTGATGCCACTGCCTCTGCTGTTATTGCGGATATTGTAGATATTGTTCGTGGAAACCATGCTCCAATGCTTGGGTACAGGAAAGGGTTAGAGAGTGACATGGAGCTTCTTTTTGAATCAGAAATTGTGACCCACTACTACCTGAGAATGAGTGTTGATGACAAATCTGGTGTTTTGGCAAAAATTACCAATGTTTTAGAGAGATTTGATATATCTATTGAGTCTATGTTACAAAAACCACATAAAAATGAAGATGTGGTTAAACTTCTATTTACCACCCATGAGTGTCAAGAGGAGAAGATTCAAGCCGCGATGTTAGAGCTTAAAAAACTTGACTGTGTACATGGTGATATTGCTATGATGAGGATTGAGAAGTAGGAATGAGAAATTAGTAATAATAAGTAAAAAAAGGAAAAGAAATGGCAAAAGACCACTACTTTGACATCACAGCAAAGCTAGATATGATGGAGATGAAAAATGCAATTATTATGGCTCAAAAAGAGCTTAAAACCCGTTTTGATTTCAAGGGGGTTGTGGCAGAAATAACGTTAAATGAAGCAGGTAAAGTTGTCTCTCTTAGCTCCTCTTCTGCTGATAAGGTTGATGCATTAAAAGATATTTTGATTTCAAAATTGATTAAACGAAACATTGCAGGAAAATCCCTTGAAGAGGTTAAGACAGAGGGTATCTCTGGAGGGAATACGAAGATTATTTATAAGATAGTTGACAGTATTGAGAAAGATGAAGCCAAACAAATAGTCAAAGCGATTAAAGCGATGAAGATTAAAGTTACACCATCTATTCAAGGTGATGAGGTTCGTGTAACAGGTAAAAAGCTTGACGATTTACAAGCTGTTATGAAAGAGGTAAAGACGCTTGATTTAAAAGCACCTCTTGTGTTTGGGAATTTTAAATAGTATTGGCTCTTGGTGCGTTTGGAAACACACCAAGAACTAAAAGTTTGGGGATTAAACCCCAACACCTTTAATAACAAAGAATATCATAGCTGAAAGTAACGCTGCTACAGGCACGGTAATAATCCACGCTGCGATAATCTTTTTTACCATGCCTCTTTTTACATAGTTCTCTCTAAGTGCTTTTTTAATCTGTTTCGCACTCTTTTTTTCAACTTTTATTTTCTCAAGAAGCTCTACTTTTCTTTTGTAGTTATCTCCCACGCTTCCTAGCTCTATTTTGTACTTATCTACAATTTCTAGTTGCTTATTAAGTGCTTTATGTTTCTCTCCACTACTATTTCTATCCATCCACTCTCTAAGGAAACCAACACCAAATACACCACCCACAGCGATATGTGTTGAGGAGACAGGAAGACCCAATTGAGAGGCGATAACCACAGTAATTGCGGCTGCCATCATGATAGAGAAGGCTCTCATCTGGTCAAGCTCTGTAATCTCTGAACCAACGGTTTTAATCAGCCTTGGACCAAAGAGTGCTAGACCAATAGAGATACCAACACCACCAACTATCATCACCCATAATGGAATCGCTGCTTTTGCTGAGATGGTGGTATGTGCCAATGCGTCATATATTGCAGCCAAAGGTCCAACGGCATTTGCTACGTCATTTGCACCGTGAGCAAAACTTAGTAGGGCTGCAGCGAAGATAAGTGGAATGGTAAAGAGGGTATTGATAGAGATTCTATCATTGCTAAGTGTGGCTACTTTTCTGTTTACACGAGGGTTAACAACAAAGAAAGTGATAATTGAACCGATAAAACCAAAGAGAAGAGCTATCTGAATGGTAGGTTTTTTGGTATCAGGTAAGAATGGTAAAATGTCAACGATATCTGGCCAAACTTTTTTGAGTCCTTTAATTGTAAGGTAAGTAATAAATGCCATTGCCATAATAGAGACAAGAATAGGTACAACTTTTTTGGCAGCTTCGAGTCTGTCCTCTTTGTGAACAATTTGAGATTTGATGATATAGAGGAACCCCGCAGCGATAAGACCACCAAGCACAGGAGAGATAACCCATGACATGGCAATTTTACCCATAGTTGCCCATGAAACCACGGCAAATCCACCCGCAGCAATTCCCGCACCCATTACACCTCCAACGATGGAGTGGGTGGTAGAGACAGGGGCTTTTAAAATAGTAGCCAGTGTTAGCCAAAGTGCTGCGGCAAGAAGTGCTGCGGCCATGGCATAGACAAATATTATCGGGTCACCAGCAAATGCTACAGGGTCGATAATTCCTTTTTTGATGGTTTTGACCACATCTCCACCTGCAATTAATGCCCCCGAGGCTTCAAAGATAGAGGCGACAATAATTGCTCCACCTACGGTTAATGCCCCTGCCCCTACGGCTGGTCCTACATTGTTGGCAACGTCATTTGCTCCGATGTTCATTGCCATATAAGCCCCAAATACAGCTGCTACGGTGAGGAAACCAATATTTGGCACATGGCTAAAGGTTGAGTGTACATAGAAAGCGACAGCGATAGCAAATCCTGCCCCAAGTAGTGTTTTGAAAATGTTGTTCATGAAGAGAGTCCTTTATTTGTTTTTACCCAACGGTACTAGTTATAAAAAGGATTATACTTAAAGTTGGTTACTCTTAGTTTAAATCGCCAAAATCACAAATATTAAGGTCTAAGCTACCCTAGTTAATTGCTTAAGCAAGATTCCTCTTGCTACGTTGACATCTCTATCAACAATAAAATTATCATCTTTTATAATTTTTTTGCCACCAAGTTTATTATCAATCTCTCCACTCCATGAACGAGTTTTAGAGGTATAGCTTTCCGTCCTGAACGTTTAAGAAGAGCATTGACACGCAGTACCAACTCTTTTGGATTAAACGGTTTGGTAATATAATCATCTGCACCTGCCTCAAACCCCGATTCAATCTCACTATCCTTTGATTGGGCTGTGAGAAAAATTACAGGAAGGTACACCCGTAAGAGCGAAGCTATTTTACAAAAGTAGAGCCTTCGACAAGTGGTAAATTTCGGTCAATTATCATCAATGTTGGATGCTCCTCTTGGATAAAACAGCTCCTTTGTTAGCTACCTATTTTTAGTATTATATCCCACTTGATATATATCAATGGAGATATTTTGGCAAAATAGTATTATTAAGTTATGAGGATAGAGATAAAAAATATTATACACTCTTTGGAGTTTTTTAGTAACTTAAATGAGGAGAAGGTGGAGAGATTGATATCTATCTCCTCTCTTAAAAGCTATGGAAAAGAGGGGCTACTCTATTATGAAAAAACTCTAAGTGATAAATTACTTTTTCTGATAGAGGGGTTGGCAAAAGCATACAAGATAGACAAGCATGATAATGAGATATTTTTGCACTATATCTACAAAAACCATATGCTATCCGAGGTTTCATCACTTCAACACAACCATCTAACCACCTATTCCAATATCTCGTTTGTAGAAGACTCCTATCTGTTGAGTATTGATTATACTACATTTAAAAGAGAATTTTTGGATAAAAATATTTTATGTTTTGAGTTGGCAAATGAGGTGATACGCCAATCAAAACTCTTACAAAATTTGGTTAACAGAGAGTTCATATTTGACTCGGTCTCCAAAGTTGCCATGATGCTCTCAACAGATTTGAAGATGTTTAATAGGTTAAAACGATATGATGTCTCCTTGATGCTACATATTCAACCCTCCACACTCTCACGTGTATTAAGCAGATTAAAGAGAGATGCCATTATTGAGATTAATAGAGGAGAGGTTATAATAGTCAATAAAAAAAAGTTAATAGAGATATATGAGGGGCAAGAAGATGAATAGGATAAAAGTAGTAGGTGGTTTGGTTCTATTTTTCTCTATAGTACTAGTGCTTCTATACACCCATATCACCACTCAAAACATAGTCAATAACAGAATATTAACCTTTTTAAATGAACAAAAAGCCTTTACCCAAGAGATTTCCAAGTCGATATTTTATACCTATAGAGATGTAGATATATATGAGAACAATAATTCCAAGAGTCTGGATGAGACAATTAAAAGATACATTGAAAATTCAAAAATAGAAAGCATAGAAAGCAATGACAAATATAATAATCCTATAATTATACGATTATGGAATCTTTTCTATGCAGATGTCCAAAAGTTTAGAACCCAACAGAGGATAAGTACAGGATACAATCCCATTATCACCGCTAAATTGGTAAATCGTATTTATCACAACAATGTCCTATTGATTAATGAGTTTGATAAGATTATTCACTTCAATCAGCATAAGTATGAAGATGATATAGAGGAGTACAAAAAGATAGAGTATGCCCTCTTTACCATTTTAATACTTCTGCTTATCTATCTGTTCACAAAAATAGGTGAGATTATTGCTTTTGTTCAAAAATTTACCAACGCTTCAAAAAATATTATCCAAAATTCTACGATTAAAGGGTTAGTACCTATCAAAGAGAGTAAACAAGAGGAGTTAAGAGAGGCTATAGATAACTACAATCATTTCGTAGAGAAAATTAACAGCTCCATAGAGTACTCCACCAAATCTATATCTCAGAGTCAAAAATCACTTGAAGAGGTTGCCCGAAATATAGAGGAGTTTATGGAGCTTCTCTCCACCATGCAAGATAAAGAGTCCCAAGAGCTTTTTGAAAAAGAGGATACGGTGATAGATTCGCTAGAGACCATTATGAAGTTAAGAGGTAGACTAGGAAGCCTAAAAAATGATTTAAATCGACTCCTTTCTGTCAAAAAAGATATCAAAAGTAAAAAAAACACTTAATCATTCTCAACAAAAGTACCATTAAAAGTAAAGATTTAACTATTTTCAACTAACCGTGCTATAATCAACAAAAAATTAAAAGGAGTACTAACTATGCCTCTATTAGATAGTTTTACTGTAGACCACACAAAAATGCCCTCTCCTGCGGTGAGAGTTGCAAAAACCATGACAACCAAAAGTGGAGATGAACTTTCTGTCTTTGATTTACGATTTGTCTCTCCCAACAGAGGGATTTTATCCCAAGAGGGAATCCACACCCTAGAGCATCTCTTTGCAGGATTTATGCGTGACCACCTCAACTCAAAAAAAGTAGAGATTATCGATCTCTCACCAATGGGTTGCCGTACAGGATTTTATATGTCAGTTATCGGTACACCTAAAGAGAAAAAAGTGGTCAAAGCATGGAAAAAAGCGATGAAAGATGTGCTTAAGGTAAAATCACAAGATGATATCCCTGAACTCAATATATATCAATGTGGAACCTATAAAATGCACTCACTAAGCGACGCTCAAAATATCGCTAAAGAGGTACTTGACCAAGGTGTTAGCATTATGAATAATGAGGATTTAAAACTCAGTAAAAAAATACTAAAAGGACTCTAAAATGTTACTTTGGATACCTGTAGATGGAACTGATAAGAAGCTCTCAAAAATTACAAAACTAATCGAGGTTAAACACTGGGCATTGGTTGAACTTGATGGGGGAAATGTTAAAAGTACAATATTTTTTGATAACCGAGAAGATTATGGTGAGTGGGTTGATTTTATTATCTTAGAGAATAAATTTGAAGCCTATATTGACTTTATGAATGAGGGAATGATGGTACTGTGTATCCGAAAAGAGGAGACCATTGAAGATATCATAGAAGCTTATCGGTTTAAAGAGCTTGATGAAGTTGGATTCTAAAAACTCTAAAATAGTCATGCCTACCGAAGATGGTACGATAACCCTCTACTCCAAAGAGTTTGCTGAGTCGTACCACTCCACCTTTGATGGTGCATTGCATGAGACGATGCAAAAACACGTTATTCCTGCGTTCTCCTTCAAAAAGGATAAACATGAGATTAAAATCTTGGACATCTGTTTTGGACTGGGTTATAATGTACTATCTACCATTTATTATATTAAACAGCACAACATTGGCTCTAAAATTCATATTATCTCTCCTGAATTTGATGAAGCTCTTGTACGCTCGTTGGTCTCTTTTGAGTATCCCAAAGAGTTTGATGAGTTTATAGATATTATCAAAACATTAAGCCAAGGGTTCTATTATGAAGATGAGCAGTTTAAAATAGAGATTATACTAGGAGATGCCAGAGAGACACTTCCCAAACTAAAAGAGAAGTTTGATATCGTCTATCAAGATGCCTTTAGCCCTACTAAAAACCCCCTGCTATGGACACGAGAGTATTTTTCTCATATCAAAAAGCTAAGTAAAAAGGATACCATTATCACCACCTACTCCACAGCCATTGCTACACGAATGGGACTTTATGAGAATGGGTTCAATATTTTTGTCTATTATGGAAAGGGAGTTCGCTACTCTACCATTGCTACTCCAAAGATGTTAGGCATTAAATATATTGATATGGAGCTAAAAAAATCACGAAACCAAGAGGCTCGGAGTCTAAAAGATGAGGATTTTTAAAAACTCATCTGCATACTATCTACATCATTCCAAGAGACACTTTTCTCTCCACGGTGTCGTAAAATATGCTCAATATATCGGGCAAATAAATCAGTTTCAATATTAAGCTCTGTGCCTATTTTATAGTTTTTTATCAAGGTCTCTTTGAGGGTATGAGGGATAATCGTTAATCGAAAAGAATCCTCATAAACATCATTAACCGTTAAAGAGATACCATCAATGGTAATTGAGCCTTTTGGGACAATATAAGAGAGATACTTGCTCTCCACTTTGATAATAAAATCAGTTGCATTCTCACGCTTGGTCATATGAGTCACTTTTCCGATACAATCTACATGACCTTGGACAATATGCCCCTCAAACCTATCACTTAACTGCATCGCAGGTTCAAGATGTACCTCACCTGATATTTTAGAATCATCAATAATCGAACGTGTTTCATCAGCAAGTTCCAAATCAAATCCATCATCATAGGCTTTAATGACGGTAAGACAAATACCATTGATGGCAATAGAGTCACCCAGTTTGGCTTTGTGTTTTGAATTGATGGTTAGAATATTATTTTGGTAACTTTTAACGGTGGCAATTTCTCGGATTAGACCTGTAAACATGATTCCTCAATATGATTAAATTTTAATAGGAGAATTATAGAGAAAAATTATAAAAATTGGGCTGTTCACC
>JALTGP010000240.1 GCA_027076905.1 Campylobacteraceae bacterium
TCCCCAAATTTATGACTTAGGCTTAAAGCTTTAAAATCACCGCAGCACCAAGAGCAATTTGATAGAGTATCTGTGTTAAATCTTTAAAAATAAGTATATTTTTTGTCTTAACCTCTTGGAGAACTAAAATTGAGTCACTGGGTTCAACCTGCATATCTTCATTTTCAAACATGGAGTCTCTATAGCGTATAACACGACCATTGGATTTGATTAAAAGTACCTTGTCCATATCTGCATCATCTGTATATCCTCCACAAAAATCAATATAACTAGAGAGTTTCATATCTTTATTATATACAATAGCAGTGGGAATAGAGACCTCACCCTGTACTACCACTATATTGCTTTTTTTAGCAATAAAAATTCTATCGCCCTGTTCAAGTATTATTTTTTTAAGGTTATTATGTTGGAGTAATACTACCTGACCTTTTTGCTTCACCTCTTTAGCACGTTTAATAAATGATAGTAGTTGTTTGGATTCAGCTTGGTTAATAGCAGCCTCCTCTTTGGTTGTCGAATTATTAGAGAGTACTCTAGCTTCTAAATCTTTGAGCTTCACATCAAGAAGGCTTTGTTGTATTAAGGCAATTTTTTCTCTATAAAACTGTATATGCTGTATATCTGAAAGAGGTGTAAACTGAACCTTTGAGAGAACATCATAAAGTGTTGTACCCTTGGGAATAGAGATAAAGTTTGTTCCTTTATGCTCTCCCTCTATATGAACCTCTATATTTTTAATATAGTAGTTGCTTACAAAATTTATTTTATCCCCATGCTTTAAAGGAATGGTATTGGCTTTGTCCAATGAATACTCTGTGGTAATCTCCTCTTTATCTCTCCATGTTGTTAAAATAAAACTATTTACTGCCTCTTTTGGAAGTACATAACTTATAATATCTTGTACCATAGCCTCTTTGGGTAAGAGTTCAAAAAAGTAGGGTCGTCTTACATCTCCTGTCACAGAGATAAGACGTTTTAATGGTTTAACCAATATAACATCAGAATTTTTAAATTGAAAATTGTCCAAGGTTCCTTTGGTTAAGAAATCATATAAGTCAACTGTTTTTATAGGTATATTATTACGTAGTATCTCAATATGCCGATAGCTACCTTCACCTTTAATAATCCCACCTGCTTTATCAATAAACTGAATAATAGAGTCAGTAGAGAGACCTGAATATAGTCCTGCATTAACAACTGTACCTGATACCATTAACGAGATATCTTGATACTGTTTAACATTTACATAAAGATGTACATTGCCATTAAAAACCTTAGAAACACTCTCTTGAATTATCTCTTGAATTCTATCTGCAGTTACTCCTAAGAGATGAACTGAACCAACTTCTGGAATAAAAATATTACCCTGTTTATCCACGCTTAAATTGTCATCTAAATAGTCATATGTTCCCCACATCTTAACGCTTATTTTGTCATCTACAGCAACAACATACTTTTCATTGTATTTAAACTGCCTACTCTCTTTAAAATTCCCTTTAAAGAGTCGCTCTCCAAAATAGTGTTTAACCTCTCCTGTATAGAGTTCACTCTCTTGGGTCTGATTAGTCTCTAAATTCATCTCTATTGAGAGTAAAAAATTTGATAAAAGTAGTAAAATAGATAAGAGTCTCATTATGATTCTCCTTGTCTATTTTTACATCTGTAGTCTCTATCTAACGCATCTAAACTATAAGGAGCTACCTCTCTATTACAAGATGAGGAGGTGGTGCGTTCTCTCTCTAGTTTAGGTCGGCTACAGCCTACTAAAAACAGCATAAAAACAATAAAAAAAATATTTTGAACATACATAAATTAAAAACTCCTAGAATAAGTAAAATATTTTTATTATATCAAAAAATCAATTTTTAACATCTATTTAAAAAGGATAACTGTAAAATGGTAAGTAAAAAAGGTTCTTAAAATTAATATATGAATGATATAAACCATAAAAAACTTTCCATAATAAAAGATGAAATTAACTTAAAAGAGATTTTTTTCATAATAAGTAGCTATAGGTGGTCTATTATCTTCTTTGCAATTATTATAACTTTTGGAGTAGCTATTAAAGTCTATTTTATGCCTAAATACTACAAATCTACCGTAATGATTGAAGTAAAACCTCAAGATAATAAAACAGGAGGCTTCTCTATGGGAGGAGCTGCTGCTTTGCTTTTAGGTGGGGCGAGTGGGGCTACTAATTTAGAAAAAGACATTACACTACTTAAAACTTATAGAACAAATAAAAAAATATTAAAGAAAATCAATGGCTATATGGTGCGTTATTTTATTACTAATAAAAAATATAAAGAGGTAGAAGTAGATAAAAATTTATCTATCACAGTAGTTAATATTAAAATCAATAATTTTGAAAATTATGGTATGCGTCTTATTGTTAAGCCTTTAGATAGCACTCAATATCAACTATTAGAACCCCGTATATTTTTAGATAAATCTTTAGGAATTTATCACTACAGTGAGATGGTTACAAATGAAGAGTTTAGTCTTATGATAAATAAAAAAAGAGACTTTAACTCATCTTATACCATAGAACTAGCAGGAACTAAACGTTATATTTATGAAAATATTATCAATAAAAACTTAAAGATAGAGGCTGATCAAACATCCCCTTTTATTACGCTCTCTTTCTTGGACAATATGCCAAATAGAGGAGAATCATATCTCAAAAATCTTGTTGAAATTTATACAAAACAGAGTATAAAAGATATAAAAGAGGAGACCTCTCTTATGATTAGCTCTTATGATAAACAGCTACAGAAGATTGAAAATCGTGTTGATACGAGTGCTAAAAAACTAGAAGAGTATAAAAGTCAAGAGGGGATTGTTAAAGCAGAAGTTCAAGCGGGAGTTTTGATAGAAGAGCTAAGTAAAGTTGATATTGAAATTGCTCAAAATAGATATAAAGAGGAATTGGTGAGTAGTATAATCGCTCTTTTGGAAACAGAGCAAAATATTGATACCATAACGCCAACCTTAATTGAGCTTGGAGATAAACCAACCATAGAACTCATTAGCCTCATTCAAGAACAAGAAATTAAAGTAAGTGATTTACTTATAAAATACAATGCTTCTCATCCGATAATAGTTAAACTATATGAATTGATTGATAGCCTAAAAGCAAAAATATTCTCCAATGTACATGGTCTAAAAAGAGCTATTGCAACAAAATCTATATCTCTTAGCAATATAAAAGAACGATATAATGAAAAGCTACAATCTGCCCCAAAACAAGAGCAAAAAATTATCAAACTTTCACGTAATTACCAAGTGAATGAGAAAATGTATATCTATCTTATGCAAGAGCGTTCAGGAGCACAGCTAACTCATGATAAAGCTCTTTCTCGTTTTAGAGTTATAGAGGCTATTTACACCTCTGATAAAGCTGTAAAACCTAAAAAAGTCTTAATTATTATAATTACTTTTATTACAAGTATTATTTTTATGATATTTATTGCATTTTTTAGGGAATTTATGAGAAAGGAAGATACATAAATGAAAAAATTAATAATTTTAGGAGAAGAGCATAGCTTTTCAAAATCAGAACTAAAACTTCTCAAAAAAAAGTTTCTCTCTTTTAACTTTATTAAATACAATGAGGTTATCCCTAATAAGGTAATTCAAGAAATCACATTCTTAGTAGAAGAAAAAAATAAAATAGTAATTTTACTAAATACAAAAGCTTTGGTTCCAGATGAGTTACTACGCTATTTAACAAAATTAGAACAAGAAGGTATTAAATATCTAGGTATTCAAAGTTTTATGGAAAAATACCTTCATAAATGTTATATCCCTTCTGCTCTTACAGATATTAGTTTTTTAGAGGAGATTCAGCCATTTAATTTATTTGAACATTTTATAAAATTTTCAATTGACTACACCATAACCTTTTTTATTCTAATTTTGACTTCTCCTTTTATTCTTTATTCTATCTATAAAATCAAAAAAAAATCCCCTGGTCCTATTCTTTTCAAACAAAAACGTATTGGTATCAATGGTAAAGAGTTTACTTGTATTAAGTTTCGCTCTATGTCCATTGATGCAGAAAAAAATGGTGCTCAATTTGCAACTATAGATGATGAAAGAGTTTACCCTTGGGGAAGATTTATGAGAAAAACAAGAATTGATGAACTTCCTCAATTATGGAATGTATTAAAAAGAGATATGCATCTTATAGGTCCAAGACCAGAACGAAAAGTCTGGATAGATGAGTTTGAAAAAGATATTCCCTACTATAATGAACGTCATATTATAAAACCAGGACTTACTGGCTGGGCTCAGGTACTTTACCCCTATGGAGCTAATAGCTATGATGCTAAACAGAAACTTATGTATGATTTATATTATATTAAATATTGGAGTTTATGGTTGGAGATTAAAATTATGTGGAAAACCATTATGGTAGTTTTAAATAGGAAAGGAGTTTGATTCCATGAAAAGAGATAAGAGAATAGTCATTACATATGGTACATTTGATATGTTTCATATTGGTCATTTAAAATTACTTCAACGTATTAAAGAGCTAGGAGATGAACTTATAGTTGCTGTTTCTACTGATGAATTTAACCAAGTAAAAGGGAAAAGAACGCTTATTCCATATGCTCAACGAGTAGAAATAGTTGAAAATATTAAATGTGTTGATAGAACTATTCCTGAAAATAGCTGGGAACAAAAGATTAAAGATATTCAAAAATATAATATAGATATATTTGTAATAGGTGATGATTGGGAGGGAAAATTTGATTTTTTAAAAGAGCATTGTGAAGTCAGATACTTAGAAAGAACTAAAGATATATCGACAACAAAACTTAAACAATCATTAAGTAGTTTTCTATCTGTTTCTAAAGAAGATATTTTAAAAGCCTTTGAGGTAATAGATATACTTAAAAAAGATTTTGAATAGATGAGAATATTACAAAAAATTATTAATACTAAAGAGAAAAAGAGACTACTTGAGAACTACTTTTCATTAATGTTTCTTCAAGCATCTAATTTTATTTTACCTTTATTAACACTACCATATTTAGTTAAAACTCTAGGTACAGAAAAATTTGGCTTAGTAATGTTTGCACAATCATTTATAGTTTTCTTTAATATTATTGTAGATTTTGGATTTAATTTGTCTGCTACACGGGAAATATCAGTACATAGAGATAATAAAGAGAAAGTTACTGAAATATTTAGTGCTGTTATGACAATAAAGCTTATTCTATTTTTTATTTCATTTTTTATTCTTTTAATAGTAATATCTATCTTTGATAAATTTTCTAAAGATATAAACTTATATTTATTGACATTTTTAATGGTCTTTGGACAGATGATGTTTCCTGTATGGTATTTTCAAGGTATGGAAAAGATGAAGTTGGTGACGATTGTAAATGTGATTTCTAAAATAATCTTTACAGTACTTGTTTTTATTGTTATCCAAGAGAAGAGCGATTATATATATGTCCCACTAATTAATGGTATAGGTTTTATATTGGGTGGAGTTTTTTCATTAATAATATTACATATAACCTTTAAACAAAAATTTAAAATAAGCTCTTTTTTATCTCTAAAATATTATTTTTCAGATAGTTCAGAATATTTTTTATCAAGAATTTCAATAACCTTATATACAGCAAGTAATGCTTTTGTATTAGGACTGTTTACAAGTAATACAATGGTAGGGTATTATGCTATTGCAGAGAAGCTATATCAGGCTCTTCAACAGATGTATCAACCTATTATAAAAACGCTCTATCCATATATCTCCAAATATAATAATATAAAATTATTTAAAAAAATATTTATAATTTTTATGGGTTTAAATATTTTGGGAATAATGTTCTTATATTTTTATGCTTACAGTATATTTGATTTATTATTTACTCAGAATATAGGAACTCAATCTTTAGAGGTATTTTATATCTTTCTTTTTGCCTCACTGATTGTTATTCCATCAGTATTTTTAGGATATCCATTTTTAGGAGCATTGGGTTTCCCTAAGTATGCAAATTTAAGTGTTGTCTATGGTTCAATTTTTCATATTATAGGATTGGCTATTTTGATGTTATTTCAAAGTATTACAATTTTTTCAGTTGCATATATGGTAGTAGCCACAGAAATATTAGTTTTATCCACAAGAGTATATTGGGTTAAAAAAGAGAACTTATGGTAAAATTTATTCTTATAATTATGGAGATATGATATTCACTTTTAAAACCAAAAAGATATTAGAAAAAATAAATAGACTTCTTGCAAAACTCTTTGGAATCGGAGACTTTAGTCCCGAACAAAATGAGGCTAAAGCCATCGGTTCCTAGTTTTGCAAGATGTCTAATATAATGAAGGATATAAATGTTAAAAAATATCAAATTATTACTTGAAAAAAATAGATATGTGAAAGAGGTAATTTTATATATTTATGTTAATACTTATGGAAAATATAAAAATTATAAAAAATCTAAAATTTTTTTATTGCATGCAGATGAAATATTGGTTAAAGTTGATGGTGTTTTTAAAGAGCTTAATATAAAATATTGGCTAGATTTTGGCACTCTCTTAGGTGCAGTTCGAAACAATGATTTTTTGCAACATGATAATGATTTAGATTTTGGAGTATATTTAAATGATTATACACCCAATTTAGAAAAAATATTTATTAAACATGGATTTAAAAAGATAAAAGATTTTATTATTGAGGAAGGTAGATATGGAAGAGAAGAGACTTATGAATATTTTGGTGTAGAGATAGATATATTTTACTATACTCAAAAAACTAACGCTAAAGCATACTACCATGATTTTACCCCTCTTCATGGGAAGAGTAGAGATAAAACGATACTTGAAATAGGTGGTCTAATACCACGAGAGTTGACACTATCATTTGAAAAGATTGAATATATTAATTTTCGTGGCAAAGAGTATCCTATCCCATCTCCTGTTAAGAAGCATTTAGCTGATAGATATGGTGACGATTTTATGATTGAAAATAGAGCTTGGAGTTTAGGTAAAGAGAAAAATCAAAATATTAAAATATTAACTGATAAAATAGGAATTAGACATATATATAAATAAACTCGTAAAGCCATTAGTATTTTTTGGAACACTATTATATCCTTTTTATGCTCTTCCTTGGATTATAAAATCAATGGCAAAAAATGAATATTTTGGATATTTACTATTCTCTTTATTTATGGCTTATTTAGCCTATTTAGTTATTCCTTATGATACATGGGATTTAACACGTCACTATGCAACCTTTAAAGAGTTCTCAACAGTAAGTTTTGATAATATTTTTGAAAAGAGTAGAATTTTTAATTATATTTTAAACCTCTATATGTGGTCTCTCTCTCAAATTGGCTTTAGTAAGGAGTTTATGCCTTTCTCTTTTACTTTTATGGTATATATGCTCTATTTTTTAAGTTTTAAAAGCATAGTAGAGTATTCTACTTTCTCAAGAAATGATTTTTTTTTATCCGATAAATGGTTTATGCTTTTAGGTATATTTTTAATTTTTAATGAGATTCGATTTGTAGCTACAGCCAGTGGTCTAAGAAATGCTTTAGCATTTGCTATTTTTATTTTTGCAATTATAGGCTATTATCTACATAATAGAGTTTTTTCAACATTTATATTAATAGTTTTTTCTACTTTAGTACATCTTGCTGTTGCACCATTAGCAATTATATTTTTTTTATCTAATATAATAAAAATAAGAAGTTTTAATAGAGTTCTATTTCTTGGTAGTTTTTTATTGATTGTATCTGGCATGGCAGGAGAAATCTTTTATATAATAATAGAAGTTTTTAAACCTCTATTACAAGCTAACGGACTCTATTTTCCTTCATATATGAGTCCTGATGGAGCTTGGGGAGCTGGATTTTATGCAGATAAAAATATAAAGACCGTTATTTTGGAAAAATTTATTAAACCTTTACCTTTTTATTTGGCTGGTTTCTATCTATTTTTTGTAAGAGAGGTTACATTAGATAAAGTACAAAATTATTTATATATGGTATTTGTTTTTATTGCATTAGCAAGTGTTTCGAGAACTTTATTTGATAGATATTCATATTTTTTTGTATTTTTATTTTTGTTTTTATTTTTAGAAGAGTTAAAAACTAAACCACTGACAAGTTTTAAAAAAGTATTTATAACCTTTTTTATAACGGCTATGTTATTCATGGATTTTGGGGGACTAATAAAGTATCGAGATATTTATGTAAAGTCTTGGTTGAAAATATTGTATGTACCTGCACCCTATATGGTTTTATATGATATATCCGAAAATGATTATATAAAAAGGGAAAGTTTATAAATGGAAAAAATAGATTTTGTATTACCTTGGGTAGATGGTAGTGATGTAATTTGGCAAAGGGAAAAAGAGAATTATAATCCGATTACAAGTAGTGAAAACAGTTCATCACGTTTTAGAGATATGGAAACACTGCGTTATGTTCTACGTTCAATTGAACAAAATTGTCCTTGGTATAACAAAATATATCTTATCACAGAAGGACATTATCCACAATGGCTAAATATTAATAATGAAAAAATAGTTTTAATTACACATGAAGAGTTATACTTTGATAAGACTCATTTGCCTGTCTTTAGTTCAAGTTCTATAGAGATGAACTTAGCAAATATACAAGGGTTAAGTGATAAGTTTATTTATCTAAATGATGATACCATTATTATTAATAAAATAGATAAATCAAGGTTTTTTATAGACAATAAGCCAGTTGACTTCTTGTCTCATGGATGGATACCTAGAAATAATTTTTTTGGAAACTTAAGACGTATGGATGCCTGGGTACACTCTCTTAATAATAATTTAGAGTGCATAAATAGGATATTTTCACCTTTAGATTTAGATAAAAATATACTATATCATTCTACTTATGATATAGGAACAAAGATAAGTAACTTTTTACTAAAAAATATATATAAAAAATTTATTTGGTTAGAACATTGGCATCACCCTATACCTTACCTTAGAAGTACATTGATAGAGGTTCATAAAGAGTTTGAAAAAGAGATGATGATTTGTTCTTCTAATAGGTTTAGAAAAAATAATGATTTAACACAATATATCTATCGTTATTGGCAATTAGCAAGTGAAAATTTTTACCCATATAAACATAATGATGACTTGATATCAAATATAAATTCAATAAAAATTTTAGATAATATGCTACAAGAAATAAATCAAAATCAAAATATTAACTTTGTCTGTTTTAATGATGATCTAAATTTATCTGATTTAGAGTTTACTAAAGTAAAAGGGAAGTTAAATCTTTTCTTGGAAAAATCTTTTCCTAATAAATCTAGTTTTGAGGAGTAATTTTGAGAAAAATTTTAAAATATTTTATAAAAAAAGTACCAAATATACCATTTATAGACCATTATAGTAGTGGGGTAGGAACTATTTTTATGATGCACAGGGTAGATAATATAGATAAACAAGGGTTAAGTAATATCGAAAATTTAAAGATAAGTCCTAGGTATCTTGAAAAAATTATCAATAAGTTAATCAAAATGGATTATGACTTTATCTCTTTGAATGAAATTGAAGAGAGATTAAATCAAAAAAATAAACGTAAATTTATTGTTTTTACTTTAGATGATGGATATAAAGATAACTATACTATGGCATATCCTATTTTTAAAAAGTATAATATACCTTTTACTATTTATATTACCTCTTCTTTTCCTAATAAAACAGCTTCTTTGTGGTGGTATTCTATTTCAAAATTAATATTGAAAGAAGATGTCATTACAACTGTTGATAATATAAATATTAAAGTAAATTCTAGAGAGAAAAAAGAGGAAGCTTTTCGTTTGTTAAAAAAGAAGATATTGACTTTTGATATAAAAAATATAGAAGAAGAGATTTGTAACTATCTTCCCTCATACAGCTTTGATTTTAAACAAAAATGTAAAGAGCTATGTATGAGTTGGGAAGAGTTAAAAAAGATCTCAGAAGACCCTTTAGTGACTATTGGAGGACATACTATAAACCATCCAAGTTTAAATAAGCTTTCAAAAGAAGAGATAGTTACCGAAGTAATGGAAAATAAAAAAGAATTAGAGGAAAAGTTATCTGTGAAAGTTGATGTATTTTCTTATCCTTTTGGTGGTGAAGATACTGTAGGAGAAAGAGAGTTTAGAATTATTGATAAATTAGGATTTAAAAACTCTACAACTACAAGAACAGGAAATATTTTTTTAATACATAAATCTTATCTCTCTTCTTTACCACGAATTGCATTAACAGAGAATTATGAGTTGACAAAAAAAATGTTTATGAACCCATTGTTAATAAATAAGGGTAAGAGGATAACTTTAAAATGATTAAGAAAGAAAATTTTCTATGAACTTATTAGTATCAATAATTACCCCATCATATAACTCTTCCAAATATATAGAAGAGACCATTCGGTCTGTAGTATCCCAAACGTATAAAAACTGGGAAATGATAATTGTAGATGATATGTCACCTGATAATGCTAATATTATTATTGATAATTTTTTAAAAAACGATAGTCGAATTCAATTAATTAAATTGGAAAAAAATGTTGGTGTGGCAGAGGCTAGAAATATTGCTATAGAACAAGCCAAAGGTAGATATATTGCTTTTTTGGATAGTGATGATATTTGGCTACCCCAAAAATTAGAAAAACAGATTAACTTTATGCAAGAGCATGATTTAAGTTTAACTTATAGCTCTTATTATACTATAAATGAAAATAGTACTAGACTTAATACTCGAAAAGTTAAAGAGTTAATTAGCTATAGAGATATGTTGAAATCAAATCATATTGGTAATCTTACAGGTATATATGACTGTGATAAGCTTGGAAAAGTTTATATGGATAGTAGAGGGCATGAAGATTATATTTTATGGTTAAAAGTATTCAAAGAGATAAAACAGACTAGAGGAATAGTTGAACCTTTGGCAGAGTATAGGATTTTAGCAAATTCCCTTTCATCAAACAAATTAAAAGTACTAAAGTGGCAATGGCATATTTATAGGAAAGTTGAGAAGTTAAATATTTTTCAAAGTAGTTACTATTTTCTTTTTTATATTTATTATGCTTTGAAAAAAAGGAGTTAAAGTTCGAATAAGTATCCTCTAGCCTACCCACACTTACTTAACTTATCTGATATCTCATGGGCATGACCTATGGAATCTAATGTCTCACAGTAACTATTTTCTCCTTTTTCATCTACAAAAGCGATGGGTGTTGCACCACTCTCTCTAATCAACTCAATCACAATATGTTCACTGTTAATATTTGTAAAAGGCTTGGCATCAAAGAGTGCAAATTTATAATTATCTTTGTCAAGATGCTCTAGAAAATCATCTTTAGAATCATAAAAGTCTACACTATAGCCGAGATTATTAAGTACTGCTGTGTATATTTTTCCTGTTAAATTTGTCTCTTTATAGAGAATAAGTTTATCTGGTTGACCCTTTGATTTTTTTCCACAATTATCTAAATAGATGGAGTCCCGAATATCTTTAATGGGAAAATACTCTTCTATGATCGCCATCAGATGACTCACATCTATAGGCTTTTTGAGGTATCTGTCCATGCCTATCTCCAAGTATCTTTTTCTATCAGAATCTAATATATTTGCAGTAAGTGCCACAATGGGTATGTGTATTAGATTATTCTCCTGTTCATACTCAATTATCTTTTGTGTTGACTCAACCCCATCCATAATGGGCATCTGTATGTCCATAAAAACAATATCATACTGATTCTTTTTTGAAAGTGTTAACGCCTCTAATCCATTGTTTGCTAATGTTACAGTAATATCAAAATTACCCAAAATACTGCTTAAAAGTTTTTGGTTAATAATATTATCCTCAACCACCAATGCTGAGATATTTTTAAATACTCTGGTAGTTTTTATCGCTTTCAACTCAGCAACATCCCCTTTTGAATGGTTCTCTTCGATTAAGAGTTTATCTCTTTTGGCAATATTTAAACTTCTTAGTGTTCTAGAAAAATTAATAGGCTTATAGAGTATTTTAGAAATTTTCTCTTTTATTTCACAGTCACATTTCTCTATCTCTGCGGTGCTAATAAGAATACTCTTGGTATCAAGTTCACATAGAGAAGCGATTATCTTTTCACTCTTAATATACTGATGGTCAATAAAGATAATGTCAGGAAGTTGGAGGGTACCCATCGCCAACAGACTCTTATAGTCGATGGTTTCAAAATTTGCTCCCATATAAGAGATATACGTCTGAAGATTTTTATTTATCTCATCCTCCTCTACCAAAGTGACATAAAGAGCATTAATATCAGATAAGTCTGGAATCTCTTTTTTAATAATAGTAGGTGATTTTTCCAAATCCAACAAGAAGAAAAAGGTGGTTCCCTTTCCCTCTGTACTCGTCAATGCCAACTCCCCACCCATCAAAGAGACAAATTTTTTGGAAATGCTTAGACCCAAACCTGTTCCACCAAATTTCCTGCTGGTACTAACATCTGCTTGGGAAAAAGCATCAAAAACTTTCTCTTGTTCTTTGGGGGACATCCCTATTCCTGAATCTGTAATAGAGAATCTCAGTTTCACATGATTATCAGTGACAGTTACCTGCTCTATCTTGATATCTACTCTGCCTCCCTCTTCTGTAAATTTCACAGCATTGCTCAATAGATTAATAATTACTTGTGAGATTTTAGTGGCATCCCCCATCAGTTCGACAGGAAGAGAAGGGTCAATTAGAAGATGTAAATCTATATTTTTTTGAGCTGCTTTGGCTGCATAGGAGTCGATACTTGCTTCAAATTTTTCCATGACATTAAACGCAATATTCTCAATTTCAACTTTTCCAGATGCTACTTTTGAAAAATCTAAAATATCATTAACGATAGAGATTAGATTGTTTGAACTCTCTTCTATAATTGCCAAGAACTCTTGTTGGTCTTCCTTTAGTTCCGTCTCTTTAAGAATATTGGTAAATCCAATAATTCCATTGAGTGGGGTACGAATTTCATGAGACATATTCGCTAAAAAATGGTCTTTGGCTCTACTTGGCTCTTTAATAGCATTGACCAAGAAACGATAAATAGCAATTGTATCATTTTTCTTAAGAACTTTTTTAATCTCCTCTCTTTGTTTAACATTAAGGTCAGACTCCAAATCACTCAAAGTATCAATCAATAGACGACTGTTCTGTAGACTCTGACGATATAAAAAAGAGAGAATTATTAAGATAATAAAAAGAGCCAAAGATGCCAAAAGATATTTAAGTATCTGATAAGTTAGCGTAGAATTTTCACTCTTAATAGTTTCTTTTATCTTAGATAAAATACTGCTTTTTTTCTTTTGAATGATAGCATTTTTATACGTGTTTACCTCTATCCATCGCTTTAAAGGTATAGTATATACTCCTATTGCAGAGTTAAGAAAAATCTCTCCTCGCAGAGTGTTTAATATTTCCCAATCTACGTTCATTAAGGTATCATTCTCTATTAAATGCTCCCATTTTACTAAATCTTGATAATTCATTACCTTTTGTCCACTTAGCATAAAAGCAACAAAACTCTTCTCTGCATAGAGGTTCTCTTGCTCTAGTAAAAGCTGAAAATAATCATTTGGAATCAAGGAAATTTCATTAAGATTCTTCACCATATTCATAAAAGGTTCAACTATTTTGATAGCATAATTCTTAAATAGAATATGATGATAGTCAATACTAAAAACATTGACCAAACTTCGTGTATAGATTAAACTACTAGAGATGTCTCGAAGTGCTGAGGTATAAAGAAGAGGATTCTCCTCTGTTTCTAACAACCCAGAAATTTCCTCTAATCCACCATTAACCAGATTACGATATTTTTTAAGCTCTTCCAAATCTGATTTATGGTTGGTTCCCATATAAATAGCACTACAGGTTCTCTCTTTGTCAATATTAAATAAAATATTATCTACCTTTTCAACTAATGAAATATGTTCAAGAGAGTGTCTCTTCTCTTTGTAGCTAAGGTAAGATATATAACTATAATAGAGGAGTGTCAAAAAGACTCCTATAACTAAAATAATTAAGAAAAAAGAGCTATTTCTATTGTTTTTAATTTTTATCATACAATGCTCTTTATTGATTTTGTTTATGATAAAGAGCTATTTTTATCATGCTCTTTTTTAATATTATCTCTGAGGACAATAGTAGATTAGGAACCGATAATTCATTTGATTTATAGAGAAAACTTCTATGTTTATTCCAAACATCATTCATTTTGTTCACCTCCTTTACTAATATTGTAGGATATGGATAAGCATTAATTCTTGCCACTATCTTCTCCAAAGCTACAATAGATTGCTTCATATTATTAAAATTATTTTTTTTATCTATATTTAACGTTGTGGCAACATAATACTTGATTATTCTCTCCAATAGATACTCCATCTTCTTAATGGACATCAGCATCTTCTCTTCGCTAGAAAAAGTGTAAGAGTGTTCCTTGGCAATGGAGTTGGCTCCCTCCAGAAAACTTTCCCCATAATCAAGCATTAAGATACTTTTCTCTTTACTCACTTTCTCTTGAAGTATCTCTTTTATCTCATCTTTGTTATAGGATAAAAAATCTAAAATATTCTTGCTGTCTTTGTATTTCGTAATCATCCCTATCTCAACAATAGACTCTTCAATCATTTTAATATCATCATCTAAATCCTCTTTTAAATTTAGTTTTTTAGGGTTTTTATAATAGTATAGATAGTCTTTGGCTATTTTTTGTCCTAATAGTCGAATATTTTCCGAGGCTTCAATAATTTTCACATCTCCTCTAGTGGAAGCTAATAGCGTTTTGGTAATAAAGAGGTTCAGTAATAATAGGGTTAATAGTTTTTTCATTATCTCCTCTCTTTTATTGTTTAAGGCTCAAAAGATACATCTTGCTCACCTCATCCATCTTTTTAGTGATATTATCCGTGGTATTAAAAACAATAAGAGGGAGTCCCCCTTTTTCAATATTGTTATAAAACTTATGAACAATTCTCCAAAGCTTCTCAATCTTTAGTAGTTTTTTCGTGATTTGAGGGGTATTGTGTGGATTTTTCATCAAAATATCAAGATTCTTAGAGAAAGTTTTTACAGTATCCCTCATTATCTCTATTGAGTTTTTATCTTTAATTCCTGATTGATATGAGATATAATATTTTGCAATACGTTGAGAGAGCATACGCTGCTGTGTTGCCCTGTCGATAATTTTTGATTCTTTGAGCTTAAATTTATTCTGTAAAGAGTTAAAGATATACTGGCTACCTTCTAGCATCGATTCACTCAAATCTAAAATTAGTTGAGCATTATCAAGCGTAAATTTTTGAGAAGAGATATCTTTAAAATCATTAGAACTTAGTTCAACAAAAGCAAGAAGATTTTTTGCCTCCACATCTTGAATAGAAGATTGCAGTTTTCTATGTGCCAATAAAAAACTGTTCATCGACTCCTTTAACTGCTTATTGGCTTTGGTCTTGGCGATATTTTTACCAATATAAATGTAATCCTTGGCAATTCTTTGTGATAACATCCTCTGTTTACCTGCTAAATTTAGCAGTTGACTGTCCGTAATATTTGATGTTGAAACAGTATTGGCAGAAGCATCTGCCCAAAGAAACAGTGTCGTACTAAAAAATAGTACCCATCTGTAGTTTATTTTTTTAGATTTCATAGCACTCTCCTACTTTTTACTAACAGCTACATAGAGTTTTGTTACACTATTCATGTTCTTTAAAATATCATTTGATTTTTTATAAATTAATGCAGGAACAAATGTTTGTAATGAACGATTCATAATCTCAAAAAACATAAATGATTTCTCCACTTGAGTTAAAAGTTCTCTAATTTCAACCGTATTGAGGTCTGATTTTGTTAATCTCTCCAAAGAGTCTTTAAAAAGTTTCATAGAAGATTTCATCTTCTCTTCAAACTTTTTATTATCTACACCCCAAACTTTTAGCATATAAAGTCCTGCTATTCGTTGAGACAACATTCTCTGCCGTCCTGAGATATCTATAATTTCTCCTGATTTTTCTCCTGTATCTTTAGCAAAAAGGTTTGTGGTGTAATTTGATTCCTTTAAAAGCAGTTCTAAATCCTCTTGTAATTTTCTCACAAACTCTTTTCTTGGTTCAGATTTCAATTTTTTTTTGATAGGCAACCATATCTTTTTTATCTTCTCCGTACTGATTTTAATCTTTTTATTCTTGGTATAATTATGAAGTGCCTCCAGATGATTTTCAAAATTTTCCATTATTTTAATTAAATCCTCTTTGGGATTTCCAAAACTGTTCTCCATCCCTATCATGGCATAATCTTTTAACATTTTTTGTGTAAACATCCTCTGTTTTCCTGCTACATCCACAGCATGTTCTGCACTGTCTATTTCTATGGCAAAGAGAGTACCTGTCAATAGAAATACTATTAATAGATACTGAGTAGAGTATTTAAAAAAATATGACATTCAAAACTCCTTGTTTATAAAATGTACTATATAGTTATTATATTTAATGTTTTATTAAGTATTCCTTATGATTTTAAGTATGATATAATGCTGAAAATTTTTAAAAGGTATTTTATGGGATTAAAAGCAGACAGTTGGATAAGAGAAAAATCAATTAATGAGAAGATGATAGAACCATTTTGTGAAGGGTTAGTAGGAGAGGGAGTGGTCTCTTATGGACTTAGCTCCTATGGATATGATATTCGAGTGAGTAATGAATTCAAGATTTTTACAAATATCAATGCTGAGGTTGTAGACCCCAAAGACTTCAACCAAAACAATGTGGTGGATTTTAAAGGCGATGTCTGTATTGTTCCTCCCAACTCTTTTGCATTGGCACGTACCATTGAGTATTTTAGAATGCCCAGCGATACATTGGCTATCTGTTTGGGAAAAAGTACCTATGCACGGTGTGGGATTATAGTCAATGTTACCCCTTTTGAACCAGGCTTTGAGGGACATATTACCATTGAGATATCAAACACAACCCCACTTCCTGCTAAAATCTATGCCAATGAGGGCATCGCCCAAGTACTTTTTTTAGAGGGTGATGAGCAGTGTGAAACAACCTATAGCGATAGAAAAGGAAAGTACCAAAGTCAAACAGGCATCACACTTCCTCGCATATTAAAAGAGAATTAATTAAAAAAGAATTAAGGTTATTAGAATATAATAATCTGTAACAAATTTTATACAAGGATATAACATGGGTTTTTTTGATTTTGTATCAACAGCAGGAAAAAGTCTACTAGGAGTGGGAAATGATGCTGAGGCGATTAAAAAAGAGATAGAAGAGAGCTTTGAAGAGCTACCTATTGATGGTTTAGTTGTTGAAGTAAATGAGGAGACGGTAATGTTAGCAGGAGTGGCTAAAAATTTTGCTACTAGAGAAAAAGCCATCTTAATTGCAGGAAATGTAGAGGGAATTGCACAGGTAAATGCTGACCAACTTGTGAGTATGGAGATGATTTCTACCTCAGAGGATACTCCTGCACAAGAGAAACCTGAAGAGATTTTTTATAGTATAGTAAAGGGTGACACGTTGTGGGAAATTGCTACTAAATTCTATGATGATGGAAGTAAATATCCACATATTGTAGAGGCAAACTTAGAGGTAATAAAAGATGCTGACCTTATCTATCCAGGTCAAACAATTAGAATTCCAGAAGTTTTAGCATAATAGGTTAATCAAAATTAGTTGAACTTTTTTAGTTCAACTTATTATCTCCCCCAGTGGAATCCAACTCAACATCAATAGAAAGTGCCTCTAAATCACCATGAATCTCTTTCTTTATATCAACAGCTCTTACCCCTACATATTTTTTGACCACCTCCACTATCTCTGCTTTCATCTCAGACATAAAAGGTAACTCATTCATACTGTCTCTGTCTGACATAATTGCAATGGTTAACCTATCCTTTGCAATTGATGCACTCTCCTTCTTACCAAATAACCAATCAAACATTATTTAAACATTCCTTTAAGCTTTTTAAAGAGTCCTGTATCTGAAATCTCTATATCTTTCATATCTACTTTTTGTCCACAAAGACGACCAGCAATACGCGTATAGGCTTGTCCTGCATATGACTTCTTATTTAAAATCACAGGTTTTCCTTGATTTGAAGCATCAATAACCCCTCTGTCTTCAGGAACTTTACCCAGCAGTTTTATATTTAAAATATTTAAAATATCTTCACTTTTTAACATCTCTCCACTCTGTACCATCTCAGCAGAGATACGGTTAATAATAAGATATTTTGCCACCTCTTCACCATTTTTAACTTTTTGCGATTTTGAATCCAAAATACCAATGGCTCTGTCAGCATCACGAATAGAGGAGACCTCAGGGTTTACCACAATAATAGCCGCATCAGCAAACTCAATAGTATGCTCAAATCCACTCTCAATCCCAGCAGGAGAGTCCAAAATAACATAATCATACGACTCTCGTAGCTCTGCTACCAGTTTTTTAACTTTTTTAGACTCCAGTACGGTTTTATCCTTACTTTGAGATGCTGCTAAAAAATGCAAATTTTCATTGACTTTACTTTTAATGATTGCCTGTTTGAGCTTTGCCTCACCATCCATCACCTGCACCAAATCATACACCACACGATTTTCAAGCCCCAATATCATATCAAGATTTCTTTGACCAATATCAAAATCAACGACAATACAATTTTTCTCATTTATAGCGATACCCAAGCCAAGATTGGCAGTAGCTGTTGTCTTACCAACACCACCTTTACCACTTATTACTGCAATTACAATTCCCAATTTATCTCCTTTTTTATCACAGGTGTTATCAGAATTTGATTTTTCTTTAACTCCACTCGATTTAATTTGTCTGCCAAGAGATTGTTATCTACTTCAACACCATGAAAGATGACATTTGCTTTTGGAGAGGCAGTAATCATCATAAAGTTTCCATCACAACGCAATGCTCCTTCCACCACCTGAGTAATGATAAGGTTTCCTGTCGTATGAATTGTTGCTCCACTATTAACACGATTAAGAAGCAATAAATCACCCTCAATATCTAGCTCTTGTCCACTTCTAATAATTCTATCCAAAACGGTTAAATTATTCTGTAATCGTGTGGAGAGCTTCTTTATCTCCTCTTGGGCTATCTGCTGGTTAACATCATTCTCTATCTTTTGAATATTAAGCTCTGACTCCAATGCTTTACGTGACCTACCGATAGGAACTGTTTTATTGTGTAAAAAAATTAATGGTTTTTTTGTCAAATATGCTCTAATATCCTTACTTAATGTACCTTGAATAAGAATTAGATGGTCTTTAAAAAGAGCATAGTTTGTGTCAAAAAATTTTATGAATTTTTCCTCATCTGTTATTGTGGTTTCAAATACTTTAACTGAATACTGCTTACTTTTCACAAATACTCCATATGTTGTTGTTATCTATTAGTAATTAATATTCTATCTTCTTTTACATTAATAGTCAACGTATAGCCATGCTTTGTCTGTTTTCTTTTTCTTTTTAATCTTTTCGCTCATGAAAATCTATACAGAGATAAACATCAATTTTGTTCTAAGGAATTGTAAAAGAACAAATCTACCCAAGTTACGCAGGATTTTTGTTTCTAGTTGGATTGTCTCATGAGGAGCATAGTTATTTTATGTGACTAACCTCTACCAAATCATAGATTATGGAAGAGGATTGCGAGAAAGATTTTGTTCAAAGGCTAATTGTTCAGTTTAGAAAAACTCACGAAGAACAACTAACATGAGAAACCCCTGCAATGTCAAAAAGCTCCATAGGTTTCTTCCTATAATACTTCTCCTCTATCTCTTTAGATTGCTCCTCATAAGGGTTGTTCATTATCTCTTGTAACTCATAAATTAAACCATAGTCTCCCTCTGTAGCCTTTTGATAAGCAGGAACTAAAAACCATTCACGCAGGGTATATTTTGGATTAACCAACTTCATTTTTTTAGAGAGTACTTCACGCTCTTGTGGTGAGGTAACATTAATCGCCTCTTGCCATTTTGTAAGCCACTGCGACCATCTATCCTTTAGCTCCTTATCAAGATTTTCATTGTAAAAACTCTTTGTAATGGGTTCAATATCGGTTGGAAGAGAGGAGAGTTCACGAAAGAAGATAGTGTAGTCTACCGAGGTTTCTATCATTAAACTCATCAACTCATTAAATAGCGTTGCATCAAATTTTTCTAAGCCTAGTTTCGCCGTCCACATTGTTATCATGGCTCGTTGCATGACTCTTGAGAACTCATTTTTAATCTGCTCTAAACTGTTTTGAGCCTCTTCATTTGAGGCTAATAGAACTTGAAGTGCCAAACAGAACATACCAAAGTTACGCTCTCCTGCTCGGGGTTGGTTTAGAAAGGAAAAGTGCATTCCCCCACCTGTCCACGGCTGATAGCGTGGGTCAAACCTATCCATAAACCCAAAAGGTCCATAATCTAGGGTATAGCCACCCATAGCCGTGTTGTCACTGTTGAAATTTCCTTGACAAAAACCGACCCTAATCCAATTGGCAACCAGTGAAGTAAGTCGCTCTCTAAAGGCTTTTGCTAGTAAAAGTACTTTCTCTTCTAAGGGTAAAGCCTCATCAATTTCCTCACTATACTCACGCTCTATCACATGCAACACAATCTCTTCTAGCTCTTTTAGTGCATTGGGGTGTTCATTTTTTCTTGCACGGCGACCAAAGAGTTCAATCTGACCCACACGCAAAAAAGAGGGAGCAACACGGGTGCTAATGGCTACAGCCTCCTCAATCATCAACTCAGGGTCTTTGGAGTAGGAACCATTATGAAACCACGGACGCTGAACTGTTTCTGTCTCTGAAGTATAAAGCGTCAAAGAGCGTGAGGTGGGAATACCCAGTGCATACATCTGTTCTTGAGCCAAAAACTCACGCACACTTGAACGCAAAACAGCACGACCATCAGCACCACGACAATAAGGGGTTCTTCCTCCACCTTTGAGTTGCATCTCATAACGTTTGCCATTAAACAACCCCTCAAAAATGGAGATAGCACGACCATCTCCATAGCCATTACCTGTACGAAATGGACACTGTTCATAATATTCTCTTCCATAAATAGAAAGGGCATAACCTGTTGCCCAACCAAGTTTACTCATTGGTTCAGGTACTTCTGATGTATCTCCACTAAACATTTTCATAAATGGTTCAGAAGTCGCTAAACTGTTTGAAAAACCAAGTTCAGCAAAAAATTCTTTACTGTGTGCCACATATTTAGGATTTGGAATTGGTGTAGGCTTTACAGGTACAAAATGCCCAGAGAAGACTTCTCTTGGGTTATAGTCTATGCCATCTTTGGTGGCTTTTGGGTCTGGGGTTAGGGTGTTTATGAGTGAATAGTCTGCTAGGGGTGTGAGGTCATTTAGAGTTTTTATGGGTATTCCTTGTTTATTCGGAGTAATTTTATCTTATTTCATACTATATCAGATTAAGATAAATCAAAACTAAACTCGGCATCCTTTAGAAAAATCAGTATAGGCAACGCAATGCCAATGGAATAAGCTTTTTTTGACCAATTCCTAGTACAGGTGGAAACAAGAAAAGAAAACCTCCTCCTCTTAAACCAAATTTTTCAACCTAAAGTCAAACTTCAAAGCATCTTCATGACAGACATCCACACAACGTCCACATAGTGTACAATCTGCTCCTGTAATA
>JALTGP010000241.1 GCA_027076905.1 Campylobacteraceae bacterium
AGCATCATTATAATCTTGAATCTGAGGTTCAGTTGTCTCTCCATTCGTACGTGCATACTCTCTAATTGTTGACATTGCATTGGCAGAGTCACTTATTTTTGTAGTCTCTGTTGTACCACATGCCATTAATAGCATTAATAGGGGAAGGAGCAGTACCCTTATGGTAATTTTATAATAATTTTCCATGCTTAATTCCTTGTATAATATAAAATAGTTTAACAAACAATTGTTTAAATATTGTATACTCTTGACATTTGACCCTAATTTTTTAGTTAAATAAGTCCAATTTTTATAGTAACCAAAGTCTATTTAAACACTTTCTAATTATAATGGTACAAAAATATTGGGATAGACAAGAATGATAAATACAAAAGATAATAGTAACCCAACATTAGAGGATAAACAAAAAAACTTAAAACAACTATTTTTTTATATTTTATCAGCATACGTATTAAGTATTGCTGTTAGACTCTTTTTGTACTATCAGATTTCAGACAACAACAACTACTTCTATAATGGCAATATAATCCCATTATGGACAGCTGATGCAGGTCTATATGGCTACTATGCCAACCAAATATTAAGTGGAGTCTCTTATCCATTTGTAGCTGAATATATGCCTGGATATCTTCTCTCTTGGATCGTGAATTTAACAGGAATAAGTTTAAATAATGCACTCTTCTTTGCCCCTGCATTTTTAGCTTCACTTGTGGTAATCCCCATGATACTTATCGCCAATAGATACAGAATGGTAACTTTTGGTCTATACAGTGCCTTTATAGGGTCTATTATGACCAGCTACTACTATCGAACCCATTTGGGCTATTATGATACAGATGTGCTTAATCTATTTCTGCCTCTATTAGCCATATATTTTTTGATTAAATTGGTAGAGGATAAAAATATTTTAGATGCCCTATATGCCTCTTTAATGCTTATCTCTTTTTCACTGTGGTATCACTCCTCATCTGCGATTATTTTAACTATAATAGCATTCTACTTTTTATATATTTTGGTGCTTGACAGAAAAGAGACCCTCTTCTATCAATCACTTTTTTTAATTCTTATTTCCCTTTTACCCTTAGCCATAGCTATTAAACTTACTCTCTTAATATCTCTTTTTATTCTATTTTTCTATCTTAAAAAGAGTATTGAAATTGACTATAAATATTATCTGTTGGCTATTATTCTTGGGTTGGTTGCACTCTCATTTTCAATTGATAACTCTCTCTACTATGAACGTGTAGATAATTACATCAATAAATCATCTTCAATAGAACTAACCACACAAGAGGGAGCCATAAAACTAAAATCGACACTGAACTCTGTATTAGAAGCCAAGGGAATTAGTTGGCAAACGATGACTAAACGGGTATCGGGAACCATGCTATTTTTTATCCTTGCTCTATTTGGGTACATCGCACTTCTAGTAAAGCATAGAAGTTTTATTTTAACACTACCACTTGCACTTCTTGCTCTTTTATCAATGGTCGCAGGGTTACGCTTTACGACCTATGGTGTGATGATTTTTGCTTTTGGATTGGTATTTGGGGTACATCTCATTTTTAATCTATTGCTTGTTAAATGGGGAGAGTTTTCAGAAAAAATTTCGCAAATAGCTAGTGGTATTTTTCTACTACTAGTAATAACTTTTACATTCAATACTATTTTTAACCACAACCGATACAGTCTCTCTCCTACTCTGTTTAACTCTACAGATGATATGAAAAAACTAGACGAATTAAAATCGACACTCAAAAAAGATGACTTCATCATGACATGGTGGGATTATGGTTGGCTATTGTGGTACTATACCAACAATAAAAATACACTAATCGACAATGGAAAGCATCAGCAAGACAACTTTATTGTCTCCAAAATACTGCTAAGTGATAGCCAAACATTTACCAAAAATGCTTCACTATTTTTTGTGGAAAAGTATTATGAGGGTATGGCAAAAGGCAGTTCAAAAGTTATGGATTACTTTACCCAAAACTACCCTATGAGCTATTTAGATACTTTAAAAGATGAGAAAGTAAAACCTCCAAAATCTAACAGAGACATCTACATCGTACTCCATAAATATATGTTAAACTCATTAGGCACAATAGAATCATTTTCCAATTTAAACCTAAAAAGTGGGAAAAACTATAGTAGTAACTTTATAAATATGGGGTATTTAACTAAAAAATATGATGCCTCTCAAAAAATAATAAATACCAATAATTTTAGTATCAATCTACAAAAAGGTGAAATAGCTTCAAAAGCAGGAAATATGAAAGTCAAAAAGATATCTCTAATTGAAGAGCATAAGATAAAGTTTGAGAAGAGCTATCATGTATCAAATGGCTCAAACATTATTATTCATGAGGGTCAAGTTCTGCTATTGAAACCTAAACTCTATAATTCATTTTTAATTCAAGCATTAGTTTTAGGTAACTATAACCGTGATTACTTTGAGAAAGTGTCACAAACTGATAACTTTTTGATATTGAAAATTAAAAGATAAAAAACTCCACTAATTTTAGTGGAGTTTAATTTACTCATACCTTTAAATTTTTTCGTAACATATCAAACTTATAGATAAAAAATAACTTTTGTTTTTAGAGTAATTGTCTAGTTATAGCAGTTTTTATAAAAAAATTCTATAAACTAATCTATATATTAAAAAGGAACTCTTTTGAATAAGAAACTACAAAATATAGATATCTCAGCAGGAAAACTACTTGATACCCTTAGACGATTTCCTGTTGCTCTCTTCTCTGCTTATCTTTTTACCATTATACTCATACCCCTAGCTACATTTAGCTACTCCCAAAAAGAGGCATTTTTATACTACAATATCATCAATAAAATCTCATTTTTAGCAAGTATTGGTTTTTTTCTCTTTGCTACGCTTAGGCTTATTAGCAGAAACTATCTTCTTCTCCTCTTTGGTTTTTTACTCTTGGTCTCCTACTATATTTATCTGCCTGAAAATATCAGTAACCTAGATAGGCTACTAACAGAGTATCTGCTTATTATATTCTCTCTGCTCCTACTTATGATAGCCTCTCCCTATCTTACCCACTCCACTTCAAATCTAAAATTTTGGAACTGGGCAAAACATATTATCTTCTCTCTACTACTTAGTATTGTTTTTGGGTTTATCCTATTTATGGGATTAACTGGAGGACTATACATCACTGATAATCTTTTTACATTGAAAGATACATACCAATATGTGGAACAGATTGGGCTTTTTACGGTGGGAATTTTTGGAAGTTACTTCTTTCTCTCTCAACTGCCAAAATACCCTAGACTACTACCTGTTAAGCCATACAGCCATATTGAAAAAATCTTTATCAAGTTTATTCTGACCCCTCTGTTTGCACTATATTTTATTATCTTATACAGCTATACTGCCAAAATTATCTTTCTAGGAGAGTGGCCAAAGGGGGTAGTTAGTGTTACTATTTTGCTCTTTTCCACACTAAGTATCCTCACCTATCTTTTTTGGACACCACTATGGAACAGGGAAAATCAGAAGTATAAAAACTTTTTTTGGTGGGCAATTTGGTTTCAAATATTTGTCCTTGCCACAGCTCTATATCTTCGAGTTGAGCCGTATGGATGGACAAGCAGTCGCTATATTATTGCTGTTCTTGGTGTTTGGCTCTTTTTTATCTCACTCTATTTTATTTTTTATAAAAAAGCCTCCTATCGTGCTATTTTTATCTCGCTACCTCTGCTGTTGATACTAACGCTATTTAGCCCATTCTCTGCTAATAATATCGCTCAAAAGAGCCAACAAGAGAGGCTCATACGACTACTTTCACAAGAGAGTAATCTATCAGAAGAGTCAAACCTCTCTTTGCGATACAATATCTCTAGCTCCATTGAGTATCTGTATGAAAATCATGGGATAGAGAGTCTATTACCAATTATTCCCCAGATTGTTATAGCCTTTAAAAATCAAGATAATGAAATACAAAATAATGAAATATCCAAAAAAGGTTGTATCTCTGTACCCTATCAAAATTTTACCCCTTATGCCACTGAAAAATTGGGCTTTAAAAATATCGACCAATGGGAATGGGAAGAATACAATAGAGCTATTAGTAATCAAAAGTTCAAAATATTAAAGAAACCAAGAGTGTTTACACGATTTTATGACTACTTAGAAAAATCAAATATTGAAGTTAGAGGGTATGATTGGCTCATCTCATTTGAGTATTTTGAAGAGGAGGGTAATTATCCTAAATATTGCCCTCCTGTAAACAGCTCTAGTGAAAAAAGAGTGACCTTGAAACCAAAATTTAAAATAGAAACTAAAAGGAACAATATTGAGATAAAAGAGAAAAATATAGACTTAGCAACCATAGATATAAAAGCATTTATAGATAATATTATCACCACAAAAAAAGAGACCAACGTTAAAAAAATACATAAGAACTACTACGAACCAATCATATTCTCTCAAAAAGAGTTTACTTACCATTTTGAAAATAACCTTATAATAGTAAAAATCATTTTTGATAATATTGAAGTTTCAGGAAAAAAGACAATCTCCAACTATCGGGGTACTATTTTAATAAAAAAAAAGTAAATAAATAGCTTAAATGTGTAATGATTGTGAAATATTTTTATATATTTTACATAAAAACAACTAATTAAAATATCTTTAAATATTAAAATATTTATTATGTTTTATATGATATAAAAAAACTGTTATTCTGCTTAAATATTAAATAAATATTAATTTAAATAGATAATTTAAATATTTATATTTAAAAAATAGAGTATACTTGTATTAACAGAACATGGAGAGACATTACCATTCCTCCTTTAAAAAAAACTAAATACTTCATGTTCTGTTTAGATGCTTAACAACATAACTTCATATTTTTTCCAATCTCTTCCTCAGCAAAAGAGACAACGTTAAGCATCTTAACCAAAATCTGTCTTCTCTAAGTTTATTAAATTTTTTTTAAACTTTAAACTTAAGTTAAATTTTTTATGTTATACTTACATTAACAGAATATGCCCATCAGCCATAACTACCTAATTGAAATAAGAGATTTAATATGTGTATTCTGTCGAGATATTTGGTCAAAATACCAAATACTTTATACCTACTTCTATAACAATAATAGAAACACATAGGACCAAATATCTCAATTTACTTTTATCTTCCCCTATTCATTAAAATCAAAGCTACAAAAAGATACTTTTAAAAAATATATTTTATTTTGGAGTTTTGATGGTCGATATACTTATTATAGGTTCAGGGGGTGCAGGTCTCTCTTCTGCTCTTTCTGCCAAACAGCACGGTGCAACAGTTAAAGTCATAAGCAAAGCATACCCTACAGCCTCTCAAACCTCTATGGCACAGGGTGGCATCAATGCCTCTTTGGGCAATGTTACTCCAGACTCTACAACCTCTCATATTGAAGATACGATTAAATCAGCTCATGGATTATGTGACAAAGAGATGGTTAGATGGATGTGTGAAGATGCTAGTAGCACCATTGCATGGTTAGAGCGTTTAGGTGTCCCCTTTGACCGAACCCCCAATTCAAAAATCGCCCAACGACAGCTTGGAGGGGCATCAAGTAAACGAGCCTGTTACGCCCAAGACTACACAGGTCTAAAGATTTTACATACCCTCTATGACAACTGCCTCAAAGAGGGCATAGAGATGATAGAGGAGTATATGCTACTAAATCTTATTGTTGAAGAGAAAGTGGTGCTTGGAGCTACCTTTTTGGATATTGTCAGAGGAGAGGTGCAAGAGATACGAGCAAATGCTACCATTATCGCCACAGGTGGCTATGGTGCTATCTATAAAAACTTCACTACCAACTCCGAGGGAGCAACAGGTGATGGAGTCGCCTCCATACTTCGTGCAGGTGGAGAGCTCTCCGATATGGAGTTTGTACAGTTTCATCCCACTGCCCTAAAAGGCTCTTCTATCCTTATCTCTGAGAGTGCTAGAGGAGAGGGGGGATATCTGGTCAACAGCAAAGGGAAGCGTTTTATAGATGAGCTACTCTCCAGAGATATAGTGGCTCGTGCCATTGCATCACAAATAGCCCAAGGTGAAGAGGTCTTTTTGGATGTGCGACATCTAGGAGAAGAGAAGCTACTAAAGCTCATGCCCCAAGAGGTTCACCTCTGTAAACTTCACGAAGGCATAGACCCTGCCACGGAGATTATCCCCATCAAACCTGTGGCTCATTACACAATGGGAGGCATTGATGTCAATAGCCACCTAGAGGTCTCCAAACTCAAAAACTGCTATGCTGTAGGTGAGTGTAGCAATGCCAAACTACACGGAGCCAACCGTCTCGGAGGAAACTCACTCTTAGAGATTGTTAGCCTAGGAAGAGTGGCAGGAAAAAATGCCGTAGAATTTCTTTCCCAATATACTAACAAAACAGAATCCTCAACACAACTAAAAGCAGACCAAGAT
The DNA here is from genome assembly GCA_027076905.1 of Campylobacteraceae bacterium. Taxonomy (GTDB): domain Bacteria; phylum Campylobacterota; class Campylobacteria; order Campylobacterales; family Sulfurovaceae; genus UBA1140. The sequence goes on from JALTGP010000241.1 coordinate 6,455, forward strand.
TATATAGATGAACTATTTGAAGAGTACCCATGGGAGCTAAACTTCTACGACCTCCAAAATGAACTGGGAGAAAAATTTTATAACCACGTAGGTATCGTAAGAGACAATAACCAACTCAATAACACCCTAAACGAGTTACGCGTTATCAAAGCTTCTCTGGATGATATGGGAATTGGTGATAAAAACCGAGAAAATAATAGCAACCTAGTAGAGTTTTTACAGTTTATCAATATGTTAGAGATAGGAGAGGTGGTAATTGACTCAGCACTTATCAGAGATGAGAGCCGTGGAGCACATTTCAAAGAGGCATTTCCCAATGAGGAGGACAAGATATATAAGGCACACTCTATTTTTTGGATAGAGGATAATGCACTTCAAAATAGATTGCTAAAGGTGACAGTATAATGAAGATAGATATTAAACGAACCAATGAGACCGTAACCTATGATATTCCATTTAAAAGCACTACCCTGCTTCAAGCCCTCTACCATATCAAAAACCATGAGGAGAATAGTCTAACCTTTAGCTCCAATTGCCGTTCAGGTATCTGTGGGACGTGTGCCATTCGCGTCAATGGCAAAGAGGTCTTGGCGTGTGCTACCATGTGTGGTGATGGAGATTTACTAGAACCCCTACAATATCACGAAGTCCAACGAGACTTAAAAGTCAATAAACAAAAAGCAAGAGAGACTCTAAAAACCTCTATGGCATGGCTACAAGAGAGCAAAGATACAGAGATACAAGAGGAGCAAGTATCCCTTACCGAAAAACAGAGTGACTGCATCCTTTGTGACTCCTGCTACTCTGCCTGTCCTGTACTAGAGGTCAACCCAAATTTCATCGGACCTTTTGCCCTAACCCGTGTCTATCGCTACACCGCCGACCCAAGAGAAAGTGATATCAAAACCCCCATAGATGCTATCCAGACCAATGGGATTTGGGACTGTACTCTTTGTGGTGAGTGTACCACCGTCTGCCCACAAGGCATCGACCCAAAAATGGACATTACCATGCTTCGAGCCACCTCAGCACAGTTTGGCTACAGCGACCCTAATTTTCAGGCTATGGACTTTGGATTTGGTGGAGGATTTTAGTTGTTTTTTCAGATATATAGTTATGAAAACCATTAAAAACAGAAATAATTATAAATATATTTTAATATTTTTGTGATATAATATTCTTATGAGAAGTGCTAAAGAGACTTAGAATAACAAGACCAACATTAACAAGATATGTAAAAGAGTATGATGGCAAAATCAAAGTAGAGTTACTTCCTAATGGACAAGACAACACAGAGATAGTGGTTATAAATAGAGTAGAAAACAACCAAGAGAAAGAGTTATATGAAGATTTAATGAGTGTTATTTAATTTGTATTCCTTA
>JALTGP010000242.1 GCA_027076905.1 Campylobacteraceae bacterium
CTGAATTTGTAGGTTCGATTTTATCGAACAGACTGTTTTAGGGGTTCTAATTTTTTGTTCGATGAAATAGAACCTACAAGATTTGAGCTTATTTCATTGAGGAATGCAAATTAAATAAGTGCCAGTTTTCATAGGTAAATAAACGAATAGATTTAGCTATAGTTTGATGCAGGACTACTCCCCGTAATTCAAAGAAAACTAGAGTTAAAGATATTTGTTTAGTTGCCTTTGAAATTTGGTAGTTATTTAATTTGTATTCCTTAGCATTGCCGAGACTATGGGAACAAGCTAATTGATGTATAGATAAGGCATCATCTCATCATCCCCATAAACTCTTTAAACACATAAGAACTCTCATGAGGTCCTGGACTTGCTTCTGGGTGGTGCTGTACCGATAAAATTGGAGAATCATTATACTTCACCCCTTCAATAGTATTATCAAATAGGTTGATATGAGTAATGGTAGCTACTTCTGAAATATTATCAGGCACATTGTAGTTGTGATTTTGGGCTGTTATCTCTACTGTTTTATTCTCTTGGTTCATCACAGGATGATTTCCTCCATGTTGTCCAAATTGTAGTTTATAGGTATCATATCCATGAGCAATAGAGAGGAGCTGATGACCTAGACAGATTCCAAACATTGGAACTTTTGCCTCTATTAACTCTTTTATCTTCTCTTGTTCATCTTTTAAGATAAGTGGGTCACCTGGTCCATTGGAGAGAAAAACACCATCAATCTCTTTTGCATTATATTTTTCAATAATTACAGAGGCTTCCATAGAGTTAGGAACAACTTCAACTTCCATTCCTGCATGAGTTAGCTCATTAAGAATATTTCGTTTGATTCCAAAATCAAGAGCGATAATTCTTTTTGAGGTATTTGGCTTCTCATACTCAAACTTATCACGGCTATATCGTGCCTCTTGATGGATATATGGCTCTTTGCTACTCACCTGCTCAATGTAGTTTATCTCTTCAATTCTAGGAGAGGCATCAAGCATCTTTTTAAGCTCATCAGCATCATGAATCTCTGTAGAGGCAATCATCTCCATCGCCCCCTCGGCTCTTAGCATCTTGGTTATAAAACGGGTATCTACCTCTGTAATTCCTATGATATTATTCTTTTTTAGAAGTGAGTCAAGTGTCTCTTCACATCTAAAATTAGAAGGTCTATCTTGGTATGAACGGACAATAATTCCTTTACAATACGCTCCACGACTCTCCATATCTTCGGCATTACATCCCACATTTCCAATTTCAGGAGTGGTAAAAGTGACAAACTGACCAGCATAAGAGGGGTCAGTGACTATCTCTTGATATCCTGTAAGTGAGGTGTTAAACACCACTTCACCTACAGATGTTCCTGTAGCTCCAAAACTCTTAGCCTCTAACATCGTACCATTCTCAAAATAAAGTGAAACCTTTTGCATTACATCATTCCTCGTTTTTTTAATTCCTCTTGATAGAGACGCTCATATATCAAATCATACTCCACCGAACCTGGTATATACTCTTTTTTCATATTTTTAATCTGCTCATATACCTTATCATCCATCGCATTATACGCTTTTGAAAAGGCTTTAAAGGCTTTAAAGATTACATTTCTTACTTGATTGTCATTGACCTTATACTCCAAGAGATAGTTCTCATAGAGTTCATCCAAGATAGAGTGAGAAACCTCATTGTAACGGTCATCATAGTTCATAATTACACCATACTCAGGGGCAAGACGTTTTTTTATCATAAAAAATAGTTCACGCTCTTGGATATGTTGAATCTCTATCTCATCCTCATTCTCCATCAACATCTCTTCAACTTTGGCATCCAGTTTTTTCTCAGCATCAAGATTATCATCAATAATCTTTTTACACGCTTCAACAACTGCATCTTTTCCTTTTGGCATGGTCGTAAAATCTGAATTTGCTAGGTCAATACCTATCTTTGAAGCGACGTATCCCGTTTGATTTGCTTTTAATCTCAAGTGAACTCCCTCTTTATTTTATCTATAAATGTTCGATAAAATCGAACCTATCCACGAATAATGGTATCTTCTCTATCAGGACTGGTAGAGATAATACCAATTTTTGTCCCTATCATAGCCTCTAAAGCTTCGATATAACTTTTAGCTGTATCAGGTAGGGCATCAAACTCTCTGCACCCTTCGGTTTTGTCCCATCCTGCAAATAATTTATAGATAGGGGTAGCATCATCTAAGTCATATGGCACATAGTCAATCTCTTTGCCCTCTATCTCATACGCCACACAGACTTTAATCTCAGGAAATCCATCAAGTACATCCAGTTTCATTAGAGCCACTTGGTCAACACCATTCACACGAACAGCGTGTCTCATCGCCACAGCATCAAACCAACCACATCGTCTTGGTCGCCCTGTAGTCGTACCAAACTCATGTCCATTTTTACGCAACAACTCACCCTCATCTCCAAAATCTTCACTGGGAAAAGGACCATTTCCTACACGGGTACAGTAGGCTTTGGCAATTCCTGTGACACGTCCTAAATCTTTGGGGTTAATCCCCAAACCAGAACAGGCTCCCGCACTTACCGTGGTAGATGATGTTACATAAGGATAGGTTCCGTGGTCGATATCGAGCATTGTCCCCTGCGCACCTTCAAGTAGTATCCTCTTATCCTCATCAATTATCTTCCACATCAACTGCGTAGTATCGACAATATGAGGAGACAATACCTTGGCATATCCATCAAGTTCAGCTACCAACACCTCTTTGAAAGGTACAGGAATCTCCATAACCTCAAAAATAGCTCTGTTTTGCTCAAAAAACTCAATAATTTTGGTTGCCAATTTATTAGTATCGTGAAGCTCTCCCATTCGATGACCCACACGAGCAATCTTATCACCGTAGGCAGGACCAATCCCTTTTCCTGTAGTTCCAATCGCTTTATCACCTTTCATACGCTCTCGTGCTTGGTCAATGAGTGCATGGTATGGCAACAACATATGTGCCTTGTCCGAGATAAATAGTCGTCCCTCTAAGTCATCAAACTGTACCATCTCTTTAATGAAGTCAACAGGTGAAAGCACCACCCCATTTCCCACAATATTTTTGGCATTTGGATTTAATACGCCTGAAGGAATCAGATGCAAGGCATACTTTTTATCACCCACCACAATCGTATGTCCTGCATTATGACCTCCTGCAAAACGACACACATAATCATGAGTCTGTGCCATATGGTCAACTATTTTACCTTTTCCCTCATCTCCCCATTGTAGTCCTACAATCAAATCTGTTTTACTCATTTTCCCTCTCCTTAGAAACTATTCATTTTTTGGTTTATACACGCATCGGTATAGAGTGCAAACCCTGATGCCTTGACATCTTCTATCTGATACAATCCTCCACGAACCAACAGCTCATTTTCATAAAACATTCTAAAAGTCAGAGAACCATAATATCTCATCTTGGCATAAAAAAGTGGTGCTACCACAATGCCACCGTCATAAGATAACTTCTCTAGTGCCTCTCTCATCAGAACCAACTCCGATTGAATATCCAAAGGGATTCCCTCCAAATCTTCTAAATCCTCAGCCCGATGAATATGGACAAGTTTTGAGAGCCAAGGAGTATCCAGTGCCAATATCTTCTCTAGGCGTGTATCTTGCAAAAGCTGTAAATCTACACCATATTTCTCATTTAAAATTAGAGGTATACGCATATTTGACACTTGTAGTATCGCCTCTAACTCCAACTCCTCTACCAAAGTAATAGCAATACTTGCCACTTCTACAAAAGAGCCATCCAAAATCTCAGCACCTATTTGATGCTGTTCTTCGGTGGGAAAAGAGACAGCAGGTTGGATATAGAACCACTTTTTTGACTCCGTAGTACGCCCAATTCGTTTGGTGACAATACGTACAACATCCGAAGTAGAATCTGCTCGAAGGGTTACTGTATGGTTATGCTCATCGTGTAGGTGAAGCAGTTTTTTATCATCCTCAAATGCACCATGTTGATGATAAGAGAAGAGAGGTGTCACTATCTCCTCAAAATCATTCTCATAAAAGGTCTCAGCACAATCGTACTCTATCTGACGTTTTATCCTTGCACACTCTCCAAAATAGAGTTTACTTTTAGTTGGTATCTCATGTTCAAATATCATTAAGCACCCTTTTTATAATAAATTTCATTAAAAACTCTACTCGCAGTCCCATCAAACGTACGTCTTCCCAAGTCACTAAGAGCCATCTCAATCGCATTGATCACCCAAGCTGACTCATTCACAGGAATAAGCCCCATCTGATTGATACGGAAAATTTTTCCTTTAAGATGGTCTTGCCCTCCTGCAATATTTACTCCATATTTACCCTTTAGAAGTTTTCTAATGGGTTCTGCATCCTCATCAATAACCGTAGACATCGAGAGAGCAGGAGTTGAGGGATAGATTTTAAACCCTATCGCTTCCAATGCCCCTTGTGTCGCTTTAGCTCGTGTTTTAGTATTGCTATAGAGTGCATCAAAGCCCTCTTTTTCCATCTCATCAAATATCGCATTAAGCCCAATAATCAATGTGGTAGGAGCTGTATACGCCGTGGTGTTTTTTTGCTGTTTTTTGATTTCAGAAGCTAGATTAAAGTAGTAATCAACCCCCTCACCTATCACATCAACAGCATGGCTACTAAGCCCTATCATAGCTAGACCTGGTGGGAGCATAAACGCCTTTTGGCTTCCTGCTACCAGTGCATCAATATGACTCACATCTATATTCTCTACACCCACAGCTGTAATCCCATCTGCAATTACCATAATTTTAGGGTTGACCGATTTTACATAGGAAGCAATCTCCTCCACAGGGTGACGAAGCCCCCCTGCACTCTCACTCACTTGTATAAAGATAGAGTCAATGTCACTATCTGTTTCAAGTGAATTTTTAACATCATCAAGAGAGGCAGGAGTATTCCACTCATATTTTAACTCAACAAGCTCTTTTCCCATAGCAGTTACTATCTTTCCAAAACGCTCACCAAACTTACCTGCGTTAATCGTTAATGCCTTTTTCTTGCATAAATTAAGCACACAGGACTGCATTGCACCCGTTCCTGAACTCGCTAATATCACGCACTCATCCATACCAAAAACATTCATAAGACGCTCTCGTGCCTCTTTGAAAATAGCTTCAAACTCAGGTGTTCTATGATGAAGTGTAGGAGTAGCCATTGCTTGTCTAACAGCTTCAGGCACGGGAGTAGGTCCAGGGGTAAAAAGTAACATTTGCTTCCTCGATAATCGAAATTACGAAGTTTACTGCTTAAAATGTGAGTAAAATTCGTGGGATTATATCCAAATTGTGATTAGTCATGGATAAATTAATGCTATACTATTATAAGCAAATAATTAGGAGGTTAAAGATATGAAACATTTTTTAAAAATTTCTCTCCTCTTTGCTACGACTACTATTTTTATCTCTTGTGGAGGAAGAACAATTCCCAAAGAGCTAGGATTACAGAGCAGTAGTGAAGAGTTAACAGAGAGTTGCCATGTTCAAGAACGCTACACAGCACTCCAAAAAGAGCAAGAGGAGGTCTTAAATGCATACCTCAACTTGGCAGGATTTACCTATCAGCAACAAAAATACAGAGAGAGCAACAGATTTTTTGATAAAGCGATTAATAAATATCGCTATTTTGAAAATAAAGGGGTCATCTCTGTCTCTCGTACTCTTAGCTATATTATCGCCTCTTTTTTAAATGATACCCATCTTGATTATGAGGGGGATGGATATGAAAAAGTGATGATGCACAATTATAAAGCCATCAACTATCTTATGCTCAATGACAAAGAGAACGCACGGGTTGAGGTGAGAAACTCCTACCAAAAACAGATGGAGGAGAGAGAGAAGTTTAGTCGTGAGATTGCCGAGTACAAGAAAAAGGACAAAGAGGTCATAGAAAAAGAGAAAAAGCTACCAAGAAAAAAGAGACGCTACAGACGCTCCAAAAAATCTATCTATAGCAAACTAAAACCTCTTTTTGAGGGAGTTAGCTCTGCACATATGCCCTATCAAAACCCCTTTGCCTACTATGTTTCTGCTCTTGTATATGAAGAGAATGGAGAGTTTAATGATGCCTACCTTGATATCAGACAGGCTTCAAAATACTATCCTGATTCCAAGATATTAAAAGAGAAACTTCTCTATTATGCACAAAAAGTTAAAAATAAAGATAGCCATTTTAAAAAGAGAGCTGAGGTGTTTATTAACTTCTCTAGCAGTCCTGTAAAAGAGCAGATGAAAGTCCCCATCTATGTCAATGGGGCGATGCAATTTGTCTCTTTTCCCACCTTTAAAATGGCTAATAGCTCTGCAAATAGTGTGCTAATCAAAGACCACACAGGAGAAACTGTTGCCTCCTCCTCTATTTTAACCGATGTGGATGCAATTGTTATTAATATCTTTAAAGAGAGAGTGTTGGGGATGGTACTTCGACAGGTTGTAAACGTGGGGGCAAAAACGGTAGCAAGTGAAGCAATTTCAAATAAACTTGATACAGGAAATGTGCTTTTGGGAGCAGCAGTAGGGCTAGGGGTAAGTTTGGTGAGTGCCATGACCTCAAAAGCAGATACAAGAACATGGAGTACCTTACCTTCAAAAATAGATGCCCTCTCATTTGATTATGAACCATCCAAAAAGTATACGCTACATCTATTAGACAAAAGAGGTAGAGAAATTTCCAAACAACCTCTACATTTAAAAAGACAAAAAAATCTTAGAAACAGCTATACCATAGTTTCCATAAAAAACAATACTATCTGTAATTAGTACCATTCACACTAAGAGGGACAAAAAAGTCCCTCGTTTTAAGACTACCAATTATATAAAATAGATAACATAAATGTATCCTCTGAGTAGTTTTTGACATCTTCCACACTCTTATAACCCAAACCAAAATTCCAATACTCACCATAATAGTTTGACTGCACCACATAATAAGTGGCTTCTAGATTATTATCAGGTTCTAAATCTTTGCTCTTTAAGAAATTGGCATTGATAAACCAGTTTGACATAATTTTCACTTCACCACTTATACCATAGTTTAAAAAATTTTGCAGTTTATCATCTCCTGAGGAGGCACTTCTTTGCATACTTTGTACTCCTACAGGTAGATTTAACATTATACGCTCACCAATATAAAAACCAGGGATAAGAGTCAATCCTCCACCATAGCTCTGATAACTATCATAATATTGAGTAGTTCCACTAAACTCTCGTGTCCCAACTAACAGGTTTGCTACCGTTTCAATATCTATGTTATCTGTAATATCTTTATAATATTTATAATAGGGTGCAAGAAAAAACTCTTCTGACTTATTATTGTTATTATTATCTTTACTGTTTCTATAGGAGAACAACGCCCCCATATCACTGTTATCACTCGCATCTTGATTATAGGTGAGTTTAAATGCAGAGGAGCTAATGTTTTTAATTCCCTGCTCTATCTCTGACTTTTCACTGTCCATAAGAATAAGAGAAGAGAAACTGCCCTCCTCCTCCCCATTATTTTTACTTTTTTGGACTTTTTTTCGTTTATTTTTTAGAGCATACATATTTTGAATAAGTGTATGAGAGACCTCAATCGACTCTTTTTCTGGTGCATGTGCGTGTCCCTCTTGTGTAAACTCTCCTCTATACTTATGATAATACTCTTCTGAGTATAAACCACTACTTAATATCAGAGTAGCTAAAAGAGATAATCTTATTGTATTTTGTAATTTTTTCATTTCAAATCCTTATTATCATATCAAGCCTTATTATAACATAAATTATAT
>JALTGP010000243.1 GCA_027076905.1 Campylobacteraceae bacterium
TTTGTCTCTTTTGAGCCACACGCTATCATGACTCTGTCACCCTTTTTTTGAAAGAGCATAATGGCAATATTAGGATATTTGTTTTTGGCTTCATCTATAAGCTCTTTGATATCTCCTGTTTCTATCTCATCGACAATGATGGTTGCTCCGTTGATTTCAGAAGTAGTTAGCTCTTTTTTAGTAGAGTTTAGGGCTGTTTTAAGTTCTGATTTAAGCAGTTTGATCTCCTCTTTGAGTTTGCCAATTCCTGCCATTGGATTTTGATTTTTAAGTTCTTTTTTGACCTCGTTTAGTTTCTCTCGTAGGGTGTGAACCTCAGCAAGAGATGATTTGCTACAGAGTGCTTCTATTCTTCTGACTCCTGCACTGACCCCTGACTCTTTGCTAATCATAAAGAGACCAATTTCAGATAGGTTGTTGACGTGTGTTCCTCCACAAAGCTCAACCGAGGCATCACCCATACTTACTACACGGACTTTGTCACCGTATTTTTCGCCAAAGAGAGCCATCGCCCCTGCTTTTTTTGCATCATCCACACTCATTACTTCAGTTTCTCTAGGAATGGCACGGATGATTTTATCATTGACCCACGCTTCGACCTTTTCTAGCTCTTCTCCTGTCATCGCTTGTGGATGAGAGAAGTCAAAACGCAGACGTTTATCATCATTCATTGACCCCGCTTGGGCGATGTGGTCACCTAAAATGGCTCTTAACCCTGCATGAAGTAGGTGGGTAGCAGAGTGATGTCTCTCTATTTCAGTTCGTCGGTTATGTACCAACGCTTCGACTTGGTCACACACTTTGATACTTCCTGCTACTTGTGATAGATTCATCTCCAAAAACTTTTTGGTATCGACCACTTTAACGGTTGGTTTTTCTCCATCAAAGTCCAAGATGCCTGTATCTCCTACTTGTCCACCTGATTGGGCATAAAAAGGAGTGTTGGAGAGGAAAACCCAACCAGTACCGTTTATCTCTTCTACCCGTCTAAAGTTTTCATCAAGTAGTGCCAGTACCGTTGCTTTACTTGAAGTTTTCTCATACCCAACAAATTCGTTAATACCAAAATGCTCTTTTAACTCTTTGAAATCTCCTGTCGCTGCTGCGTCACCTGTCCCTTTCCATCCTGCTTTTGATTGTGCTTTTTGGATTTCAAGTTTGGCATTAAACGCATCAATATCAAGTTTGATATCTTTTTCACGAAGCATATCCTCCGTAAGGTCAAGAGGGAAGCCGTAGGTATCATTTAGTTTAAAGGCAACTTCACCGTCAAAGGTATTGGTTGTCTTCTCTAGCTCTGCATTGAAGAGTTTAATTCCATCGTCAATTGTCTTGAAAAAACGCTCCTCTTCAAGCTTCATAGAGGTTTTGATACTCTCGGCTCTTTCAGAAAGGTAGGTGTACTGCTCACCCATAGTATCTACAAGAGTACCTACCATTTTATGCATAAAGGGTTCACGAAGTCCTAGCAGATAACCGTGACGAATCGCACGTCTCATAATACGTCTAAGGACATACCCACGTCCCTCTTTGTCAAAATTAATCCCTTGTGCAAGGAGAAATGAACAGGAACGGAGGTGGTCGGCAATAACACGATAGGAAGCAGAGTTTGACGCATCATAATCATATTTTCTCCCTACAAGTTCAGAAAGTTGGTCAATGTAGGGCATAAAGAGTGTAGAGTGGTAGTTATTGAGTACCCCCTCTTTTATCGCAGTAACCCGTTCAAAGCCCATACCTGTGTCGATACTTGGTTTTGGAAGTGGGTTTAGATTACCCTCGCTGTCTCTTTCGTATTGCATAAAGACCAAGTTCCAAATCTCCAAGAATCGATCACCTTCACCTCCCATGTAGTCCTCTTCTGTGTTAAAATGTTCTGCTCCTTGGTCATAAAAGATTTCAGAACATGGCCCACACGCCCCTGTGTCACCCATAGCCCAAAAGTTCTCTTTGTCATCAAACTTCATAATTCTATCTTTTGAGATATGCTTCTGCCATAGCTCATACGCCTCATCATCATTCTCATGTACAGTGACCCATAGCTTTTCTATTGGCAAGTTTAGGTACTTAGGAGAGGTTATAAACTCCCATGCATATGCCATTACCTCCTCTTTAAAATAGTCCCCAAAAGAGAAGTTTCCTAGCATCTCAAAAAGTGTGTGGTGACGTGCGGTGTATCCCACATTGTCAAGGTCATTGTGTTTTCCTCCTGCACGAATACAAGTTTGAGAAGAGGTGGCTCGTGGAGGATTAGGAATAGGGGCATCACCTGTAAAGATACTTTTAAAGGGAACCATTCCTGCATTTACAAACATAAGTGTACCATCATCATCAATCGGCACAAGAGGACTACTTGCATTTAGTATGTGTCCTTTGCTCTGAAAAAAGTCTAAAAATTTTTGTCTAATATCCATTGTAAAACCCCGTGTTTTTAATTGTGGATATTTTAGCTAAATTGTGGTTATTTTGAGGTAAACTTTTTCATCTCTTTAGTTAATTTTTTATAAAGTTCATTCAACCATGGATGTTTGTCCTTTTTGATATTAACTGTTATCTTTCTAAAATCGACAGGAGCAAGAATCACTTTGACATTGCTCATGCCTACTTTTTTAACCAATCTGTATAGCTCCTCTATACTCTTATCACCAATAGGAACACACCCAATGGTTCGATTTTTTCCATGTATCATAATATCTCCACCCAAGCCTGTGCGTTTCTCTTTTTTTGCGGCTTTTTTATCGAAACTATTGGGATAGTTGAGTCGCAGAGAGAGATGAAATTTGCTATTTGGATTAAGGTGGGTAATATTATAAAATCCTTCGGGTATCTGTCGGTCTCCCTCTTCGATTTTAGGTCCTAGTTGTCCTGAAAAAGCTGTAAAGGGATATATGGCGATAAGAACCCATTTTTTGTGTAGTTCTCCCCAAACTTCCAACTTCCGTTCATGTTTCATTCCTATTAGGGTTAGTTTTTTTGGGTAAAAAATAAAACCAGCACTGCCCAAATGCGTATTGAGCCTTTTTTCTGTGGAGAATATTGGTTTGGGTGGAATGTAGGGGGTGATTTTCCATGAGGATAGATTCTCATCTAGGTGTTTTTTTTTACACACTTTACATGGAGGGGGCATAACACACTCTTTACTCGTTGGACAGGGGGTGGGTTTGTTATTTATTTTCTCATAATAGGGATACCATATATTTTTACCAAAAAAGTAAAAGAGCAATAGACCTGCGAGTTGCAATAGTATTAAAAGAGTGATAACAATGAAGGGGTGTCTAATGCTCATTAGCTAAAACTTTTTAAGAGTGTTGCTATCTCTTTTGCCCCATCTTGCTCTATCATTTTTTGAAGCTTTTGGCTTTTGTTTCTCATACTAAAGTCTAATATTTCAATAACACAGTTGGTATCAATATCTCCTTCACGCTTAAGCCATGCGACCTTTTGCTCCACTAAAAATTTTGCATTGTAGTATTGATGGTCTCCTGCTGCGTAAGGGTAGGGAATAAAAAGTGTGGGACAAGCAATTGCTGAGAGTTCCCACAGTGTGGAAGCTCCTGCTCTTGCAATTGCAAAATCAGCTCTTTCCATGTAGGTTGACAACTCTGAGGTAAATCCAAATACTTCTGCTTTTATTCCTCTATCTAAATAAGATTGTTGTATCTGCTCAATGTTACGCTCTCCTGCTTGGTGGATAATATTAATATTTCTCTCTTGGAGAATTGGGGCTAAATCTAAAGCTAGACGATTGATTGCCATTGCCCCTTGTGAGCCACCTAAAAAGATAATAGTTGTTATCTTGTCTCGGATACGTGATTTTTCAAAAAACTCTTTTTTGATAGGATAGGCGTGGATAGGGCTATCCTCTTCATAAGAGGATATAAAGGTATGGGCATAGGGACGAAGCATTTTATTGAGAGAACCAATTTCTGCGTTTTGTTCATGAATCACAAGGGGGATTTTTAATATTTTTGCTGCTAATGATGTGGGGGCTGCTGAGAAACCACCAACACAAAAGACAATTTTAGCACTGGATTTTTTCAGTACTTTTCGGGCTTGAATGGTGGCTTTTGCTAACATAAAAAGAGACTTTATTTTTCCCAATAACCCTTGATTTACCACCCCTCTGGTCTCTAAAAATATAGTTTTTGAAAACTGTTTATCCTCTGCAAACCATGCCCTGTCTTGACCTTTTTCTGAGCCTATATAGATGAGGTCTTCACCTATTAACTCCTCTTTTACTGCTTTGATGATAGCAAGGTGACCACCTGTTCCTCCACCTGTCATTACAATACTCATTTTTTTCTCTCCTCATATAGTGTTTCTGGTTTGATAACCTTTTTTGAAATCATTAGTACCAATCCAATACTAAGACACGAGGCTATAATCTGTGAGCCTCCATAGCTTATAAATGGCACGGCGATACCCTTGATGGGGGTAATCCCTGAGATACCAAAACTGTTTATTATAAATGAAAAAGTTATTAGTAGCGCTACTCCTACGGCAAATAGGTAGTAGACGGGATTCTCTACAGTGGCTGCAATTTTGAAGATACGAAAAATAATAAATAAAAAGGCAAAGACCACAACTAGAATAGAGATAAACCCCAACTCTTCCATCATTCCTGCTAAGACAAAATCGGTATGAACTTCTGATAGAAACCCCAGTTTATACTGACCATTTCCAATTCCTTGTCCCCAAAATCCTCCGTGGTTAATGGCATCAAGTGAATTGGAGATTTGATAGCTTTGAAGCCTGTTAGCTTCATTGTCAAATGATAAAAACCACTCTTGGATACGTTTTAATCGATGGGGTTGGGTGATAATAAGCAAAATAAACCCTGTTAATCCAATGCCAAAAAGGATAGAGAAGAAGCGAAAACTACTTCCTACCAAGATAAAAAGGACAATTAGGGTTGCTGAGATAACCACAGTTTGTCCTAAATCTTTTTGGAAAACAGCTATAAGGAGGGTTGAGATGATGAGTATGGTTACATAAGGGACAAAGACTTTAATCTCTTGAGCCAAGGGAATTTTACCTTTTGGAAGCCTTGTTCTGACCAATGACCAAGAGATAAACATAATAAATCCAATTTTGTAAAACTCCACGGGGGTAATGGAGATTGAGCCTAGATTTATCCAACGTTTTGCTCCTCCTACACTATAAACAAGTGTCTCAGGAAGAATCGGCATACTCAGAAGAATAAAAAGAAAAAAGAGAAAAAGTACAATTCCTATGGGACGGAACCATCGGTCAGGGTTAAGTTTACTTAGCCAAATCATAATAAAAATACCAATGCTTACTGCAATAAGTTGTCGAATAAAAAAATGAGATTGTGTGTAGCCATTTTGTATCACAATGTAGCTAGAGAGAGAGTAACTCATAACAAGCCCAATGAGAAGAAGTAGAATGGTTGTTGCAAATAATGATTTATCTATCATGATATATTTTCTTTATTCATTTAAGTTTTTTTGATATTTTATCAAAATTTTTTGAAAATCATAGTAAAATATTAGTTATACTATAATTGTTTAATAAAAACTTATAATATATAACTAGTGTGATAAAATCAATAGGGTTAGAATGGAAGAAGAGTATAGTGAAAATAGGATAATACGGTATAGAAGTAGTATTTTACTAGGTATGTTTATTCTTATTGTTGTATTGTTAATGGTCTTTCTTGTTAGCGTTTTACGTACCTCTCTCTCCAGTGAATATACTGGAGACAGATTTGCCTCAATTGAAAATAAGGCAATCAGAGGAAAGATTATTTCAGCAGATGGATATACTCTGGCATACAGTCAAAAGCATTACCGTGCAGAGATAAATACACGAAGTATTGACCCAAAAAAGAGAGACCTTTTTATCAATCTCTTCTCCATCTACAGTGGTATCTCAAAAGAGAAGCTAAAGCGTAGGTTTATCAATAGAAAAGGCAAAGCGATATATGGACGAATTATGCTTTGTGATAATATTGATGTACGTCTTGCCAGTGATTTAAAAGCACTGGGATACAAGATGAACAAGATGAAAATTTTTAGACCATTAAATAGAAACAAACCTCATTTGGTGATTGGTTTGGATATTATTGAGGATAAAGAGAGTAGATATTTTCCAAATAAAAAGACATTTTCACCACTTTTGGGCTATGTTCAGAGTAAAGATAAAGATGGCTACAAAGCTCCTGTTTCGCTTAAGGGATTGGAGCGTTCTTATGACTCCTATCTTCTGCCTGAAAAAAATGGGTTAATCAAAGGGAAAAGAGATGTCTTTGGAACGGTTCTTTTGACGGGAAATAGCAATAAGGTAGCACGAAGAGATGGGATGAATCTACATCTAAATATCACGCTGGATTTTCAAAAAGATATTGAGAAAATAGTTGATAAGATGAAAGAGCAGGTTGGAGCAGAGGAAATTTTGGTCTCGGTGATGGATTCGGCGACGGGAAATCTCTTGGCATTAGCAAGTTCTGAGAGATTTGACCCCGAACATATTCGTCAAAGAGATGTTAAGTCGCTTAACCCCAACTTTTCAGAGTATCTCTATGAACCTGGTTCTGTTATAAAGCCTTTGACATTAGCAATTGCTCTTGATGCGAAAAAAGTAAAGCTAACAGAGAAGTTTAAACTAGGTGGAAAGCATAGAGTTACAGAAAAGTATACCATTACTGATGATGAGTATTTTAAGTATCTATATCCAAGAGGTATCATCATCCACTCCTCAAATATTGGTATTGCCAAAATTGCGTGGAGATTAACAGGAAAAGAGTTTTATGATGGTCTACGTAGCTTTGGTTTGGGGCAAAAAAGTGGGATAGACCTGTCCAAAGAGTTGGTGGGACGTATCAAAGCTCCTTATAATTTAGAGGATTTAACCTACAGTGGTAACACAGCATACGGGTACAGTATGTTTACCAATTTTATGCAACTAACAAAAGCCTATGGAGCATTTAACAATAACGGGGTGGCAGTTACACCTAAAATTGTGAATAAACTTTCCGATAATTATGGTCATATTTATAAGGTAAACAGAGATGAGATCTCTACCCAAGCCTGTTCGCCTGAGAGTGCAAATAAAATCCATAAAATATTAGAAGCAGTCGTTGAGAGTGGAACAGGAACTTCTGCACAGTATGATGGTTTGGAGATTGGGGGGAAGACAGGAACAGCCCATATCGCTTACAAGGGTAAATATATTGAAGAGTATCATAGTAGTTTTTATGGTTTTGCTAATGATAAACTTGGTAATAAGTTTACCATTGGGGTGCTTGTTATACGACCTCAAAAGGTCTATTTCGCCTCTCAAACCGCAGCTCCGACATTTTTTAAGGTTGTTAAAAAAATGGTAGAGTATAGTTACTTGACACCCAATCTAGTGTTGGCAAAAGAGCATTTTAGAAAAAGGTCAAAAGTACGAGATAAAAAGCGTAAAGCTTACCTACAAAAGATAGATAGATACAATAGAGAACAAGAGAAACTAAAATCAGAAGAGATTTTATCAGAAGAGAGTGAATAAGTACTCTATCAATATTATATTCATTTGGAATCGGAGACTTTAGTCCCGAATAGGCTGAGGATGAAGCCATCATTTCCAATATTTTTGAAATTAATTTTGGGTAGGTACTTATATAAATTTTGACAACTCCACCCCCTAAAGAAGGTGGATTCTTCCGAACTCCCAACTAATGTTAGGATATTGAGGAAGCTTTTATAGTCCGACATGACCTGCCTAGACTAAGTTTTTTGTGAAGACTGCGAC
>JALTGP010000244.1 GCA_027076905.1 Campylobacteraceae bacterium
ACTTTCCTTGCAAAGCAAGAGACTTTAAAGCAAAAGCTTGAGA
Source organism: Campylobacteraceae bacterium (assembly GCA_027076905.1). Lineage (GTDB taxonomy): Bacteria > Campylobacterota > Campylobacteria > Campylobacterales > Sulfurovaceae > UBA1140. The sequence goes on from JALTGP010000244.1 coordinate 44, forward strand.
CTGAATTAGCCAATAGACCTACCCCTCAAACTTTGTGTGGTTTTCATACTTTTGTAGGTGAAGATGGTGCTACACACTACTATGCTATGGGAACAGATGGAACAATGGATATATTTAAATCTACTTTTGCACTTGAAGACACTGTTGCCGTTACAGACAGTTGTAAGCCTAATGAGTTTGGAATGAGTTCAACAGAAGATGGTTCACTCTACTTCTCAAAAGCTACACAAAAAGTATACTCTGTTGATTCTCATGCAGATGGAGTCTATCATGTGCATGAGTCTTGGGATTTAGGCGAAATTATTGGTGTGGGTAAAACTGCTGAGATGATGGTGGGAATTGCACCAGAATAATGATTTATTATTCATATAAAAAATTCTCATTTCTACTCTCTGTTACATTAGCCACAGGGCTTTATGCAGAGAGTATAGAACTAGAGTCAATAGATGTAGTCGGTGAAAGTCCAAGTGAAGAGACCTATTTAGAAGATAGTGTAAAAAAGAGTACAACATCCTTAGCCAAAGAGGCTAAGGGTGAAACACTCGGGGATTACCTTTCCAATGAACAGTTTGTTGATAGTGCAAGTTATGGACCTGCTGTAGGTCGTCCTATTGTCCGTGGAATGGATGGGTATAGAGTAGGTATTACCAATGGAAATGTGGTATTAAATGACCTCTCTGCTATGAGTCAAGACCACGCCGTTGGTGTTATGGCTAGAGCCAGTGAGAACATAGAACTCATCAAGGGTCCATCTTCACTTCTTTATGGAAATTATAGTGGTGGGGTCATTCAGGTTAATGGAGAAGAACATAACGAAAAACTCCTTAAACAGGGATACTCACTCGATACCACAACAAGCTATGGAATAAATGGTGCAGGTGGTATTATGGGAGGGACACTAAGAGCTAGTGATAACAATTTCTCTCTTTTAATCAATGGTAATTACCATAAAGCAGATGATTATAAAGATGGCAATGGTAACAGTGTCAAAGACTCCAACACGCTTTCTGAGCAGTCTCACATGGTTTTAGGCTACCAACCTAATGAAAAAAATGTTATAAAAATTTATGGCGATAAACTTCATAAAGATTATGGAATTCCCAATGTTACCCCTGCTTCAACAACAATTGTTATGGACCAAACGCAGTATGGGGCAATTTGGCATGCTAAAGAACCTTTAAGTGGCATAGAGAAGATGCAAACCGAAATAGATTATAGCGATTATCTACACTCTGAATATGAGGGAGATGAGGCTGATGGTCTTTTTGGTCAAAAACAGTTTACTGTTGCCAACACCATACAAGCTATTATAGATGATTGGGAAATCAAAACCAATGTTGAGTATCAAACAAGCTCTCTTAAGGTGTGTCACGACCATGGTCATTGTACCAAGTTTCATAATGCTCCTAGAACAGGCATAAAAGATGGAATAGAGTTGGAACAAAATATTGCACGGTTTGGAATTCCTTATGCTCATGGACACCCTATGCCAAATACCGTTGATACAAGAGGAAAAATTGGTTTGACAGCTGGAAAATTTTTAAACGACGATGACGAATTAACATTTGCAGTTCGTAGTGAAATTAGAAAGCTTAGTCCAAATAGTGAAAATATGCAAGAGGAGTGGTTGGTTAATAATACAATTGACCCAAATTACTATGATACAATCAATGATGTTGCAATTAGTGGTTCTGTAGGCTTCAATGGCTACATCTCTGATAAGTTGGCTGTTAATACCTCTCTTTCTTACATAGAGAGACTTCCTTCGGCAACTGAACTTTTTTGGAATGGTTTTCACCATGCCACAAACAGTTATATACTTGGTAATCGAAATCTTGACAATGAGAAATCAGTCAATTTTGACATTGACTTCTTGTATAACCATAAACCTTTTACTACAAAGCTCTCTCTTTTTGACTATAATTTTGATAATTATATCTATCAAGACCCTTTTGTTGATGCTCATGGAACGCAACAAAAAGACCCATTCCATCACTCTGATGTATGGGAGATGAAAGGTGTTCCTGCAAAGGTTTATGGGATAGCTTTAGAGGAAGATTATACCAAACAAATAGATGCACATAAGTTTGATTTTGCTTTTAATTTTCAAGCCATTCGTGGAGAACTTAACTCTGGGGGAAATCTTCCTAGAATTCCAACATTTAACGCTGGAGTGAGTTTGGAGCATAGCTACAAAGATTATAAAGCAAAAGTATCATACAAATATGTTGACAAAAATCGTTTTAAGGCAGACAATGAGACCAATACCCCTGAGTATAGTGAAATAAATGCTCTAATCTCTTACCATCAAAAAACAAGATTTGCTGATTATGACCTCTATCTTAAAGGCGAAAACCTAACCGATGAAATGGCATACAACAACCTCTCATTTTTAAAAGAGACAGCACCACTTCCAGGCAGACAGATTTCTGTTGGAGTAGACCTTAAGTTTTAAGGATTAAATAAAAAATGAAACTATTACGCATTATATTAGCTGTAATAATAGGCACAGGATGGCTTCAAGCTTGTGCCCTTTGTGGTG
>JALTGP010000245.1 GCA_027076905.1 Campylobacteraceae bacterium
GGAAAAGCACGACCCTCACTCTGGACAACGGGTGCATGGTCTAAAAGCTCTGAAATAGCCGAGGTATTAAGGGTCGCAGACATAATGAGCAGTTTTAAGTCGTCACGCAAAACAGCCTGAGACTCCATAGCCAATGCCAAAGACAAATCGGCATGAATGGAACGCTCATGAAATTCATCAAAAATAATAAGAGCCACCTCTTCCAAGCTTGGGTCATATTGCAGTTTACGCGTTAAAATCCCCTCGGTGACGATGAGTATCTGCGTCTCTTTACTTTGTACCGACTCCATCTTAATCTGATAACCCACACGCTCCCCAACCTTTTCGCCCAAAAGTTCAGCCATACGAGCTGCCGAAGCCCGAACAGCCAAACGACGAGGTTCAAGCATAATAATCTTTTTGTTTTTTAACCAAGGTTCATCAAGCAGAGCCAAAGGCAGGGCTGTAGTCTTCCCTGCTCCTGGAGGTGCTTGAAGCACAACTCTTTGGTTATGTAAAAGTTTCTCTTTTATCTGGGGTATGACTTGGGTTATGGGTAGGTTTTGCATGGTGGGATTATACTTTGTTTTTTTTGATGTGGCAAATTTTAGGATTTATTTTTTAAAAATGATGGCAGTTTGTAGGTCGCTTTCCCCGATGCCGACATTTACGTGGCATAAAATAAATCTTCTATTTTATAAATGTAGTTATAGTTGTATTATGTTAATTTTTCGTCTCAATTCCCTCAAAAAAATCAATAACATCAACTTCTAAAACAATAGAAATTTTAAAAATATGCTCTAAGTTAAAGTGTTTCCCTTCTGCTAAAATTTCTGCCTTTCCTACAAAGGTGGGGGATTGGTGACCTATAGCATTAGCAAGTTTTAGTTGGGAGATTTTTTTGGATTTTCTGATTTTAATGACATTACGGACTGAATGAATCAAAAAAATCTACTCAAAATCTTTAAATAACTGCTATTATGTTATACTTTATTCTAAAAATACTTTTTCCAATATGAAATTAAATTTTAAAAGGTAATAAACTAATATGAATACAAAAATAACATTAAACACTATAGAAGAAGATGAGCCTAGAATATCTTTTAATTTAAGGCGTGTTTTAGTTCGTCTTCCTCACATTGATTCTAATAAAGAAGCAGTTTTATCTGTATTAGATGGAGATATTCCTTTTACCTCAAGTGATTATGATGATATTATTCCAAAAGGAAAAAATGTATATTTGACAAATGCTTATCTTCCTGAGGAAAGTATACGAATTCCTAAAGAGGATTATAAAAGAATTTTAGATTTACCACATATTGATGTTTTTGAAGATAATGCAGATGATGTTGAACTTGACAAAGAACATTATGAGATAGCTAAAAGAATTGAAAACTTTTCACTAAATATTGATAGTGAAGACCTTTTAATGTTTACAGATGTTAAAGATAGAGTGAAAAAAATAATTTCTTTAATTGATGATTATGAAAAAAAAATAAAAACTAATAATTTAGATATAAAAGATGATGAAGTTTTAACATTAGGAAGAATAGGAGAAGCAGATTATAGTACATATAGTAATTTAATTAATATTATTCAGAAAACTTTTCATTGTGATAAAGAGGAAATATTATCTGCTATAACTAAAGAAGAATCCTATCAGTACCTTTCTTATTTTGAGATAATATTATCTCAAAATTTCATATATTTAATTGATTTATATTTTCCTAGAAATATTACAAAAATATCAAAAAAAGACGGTATAAAATTTCTTACTTTACCAAAAATTGATATTTATAAAGATAGTAATAAAAATATGAGTATTATGGTTGAGAGAGAACATTATGAGATAGCTAAAAGAATTAAAGAAATATCATTAAATATTGATAGTGATGAGTATTTTTTTACAGAAGAAGAACAAATTGAAAATATAATTGCTTTAATTAAAGAGCATGAGAATAGGGGCACCGTAAAAATACCATAGAGGTCATGCAGGTATTTGGCAAGAGCGTTTTTATGAACATACCATTAGAGATGAAAAAGATTGGTTAGAAAAAATGGAATACATCAAAAACAATCCCATTAAACATAATCTTGTAGAGAGCCTAGCAGATTGGAAATATTCATTATTTAACAAACACCTGTAGGTCGGGATGTCCTCTTCCCGACATAAACAGGCATAAATTAAAAACCCAATACAACAAAATGATGTTGGCATATGAATGTTTATTGAACGATAGTATATTTTTTTGTGCGAATGTTTGTCGGGAAGAGGACATCCCAAAGATATTTCCTGATATTGAATTAATTACCATGAAATGGCTTATCATTCACATATATCTCAACTACTGGATTTTTAAGTTTATATTTTTCAGCTATATGATATAAATTAAATTTTCACCCTCTCTTCATAATGTAACTTTAACCCCTCAGAGGTCATTACAAATCCTGAGATTGTCACTTCTCCTCTATGTACACGTTCATGATGCTCTTTGCAAAGTGGAATAAGGTTATATTTATGGTTTTTATGGATGCTTCCTATTTTACCCTCTTCGTTGGCTAACTCTTGGGGTATTATATGATGAACCTCTTCGACCTCTTTTGCACACAATGCACATCGACTCATAAACAGATCTTTGTTATATCGGCTTCGTTTTTTTTGTTTTAGCATCTTTAGTTCGGAGTGTTCGCCTATAAGGTTTTTACGAATATTATGGGCATTTTTTAGAAACTGCTCATCCATATGAAGTGATTTGGCAAACTCCAAACCATACAGAGAGCTACCCATGCCCAGTTGGAGTTGTCGGTTATAGATGAGGGTATCATTTTTCTCATCATACTTAACACCTAGATGCAAGAAGATAAGGGAGTTGATATTTTGAAGTGGCTTGATAATCTTTAGTTGATGGAGATGGGTAGCAAAGATAAAGGTGGATTTTAGCTCCAAGAGTTTTAAAATCGCCCCTGCGACAATCGCCAGACCTGACTCAGTTTCTGTTCCTTGTGATATCTCATCACCCAAAATGAGGCTCTGCTTGGAGGCACGGTTAAAGATATTCTTTAGTTCTATCATCTCCACAGCAAAGGTAGAGAGACCTTTGTATAGATTGTCTTGGGAGACGATACGGGTAAAGAGTTTGTCATACATCCCCAGTTTTAGCTCCACTGCAGGGACAAAAAAACCCGCTTGTGCCAAAATGACACATAGACCAATACTCTTCATTAGTGAAGATTTCCCCGAGGAGTTTATGCCGTAGAGTAGCACACCATTGACTCTTTTTCCTTGGGAGGCATTGAGCATGATATGGGGGTGTTGGGTCTCTATCCCATCGCCCAAATAGATATCATTTGGGATATATATACCACTTTGTTCATTGGATTCTATGATGGAATGTCGCAGTCCAATTGCTTCAAATCCTGACCCTTTAGTGGTAATAATAGGGCGGGTGAGTTGCATGGTTTTACTACATTTAGCCGTGGATATTGCCACATCAATGTTTGCCACAAAGCTAATAAGCTCATCAAAAAGTTTTGAAAATCGTCTCTCTATTTCTCCTAAACTTTCTAAATATCGCGTTTTGACCAATGCGATAAGTTTGATTTGACTACTCTCATAGTTTTGGGTAATCTCCTCAAAAAGTATAGAGTTAAGTTTTACACTATTTTTAAGATGTTTATAGTGAAAATCTTTAAAAAAATAGTGCTTCTTATTAATAGTAACAAAGGACTCTTTTAAGAGTTTTTCCACCAACATAAAACGGTTTTTGGTCAGATTTACGGTGTAGCCTTCACTCTCCATATAACCTATATCAGCATAGTTTTTGGTACTGCTATTTATAAGTTTTTCACGTTCAAAGAGTTGGTTGATATGGGTGGTTACGACCTGTAGTTTTTCTATCTCATTGAGCTGTTTTTTTAGAATGCTATCAATGGTAGGATAGACTCCCTCTTTAAAAATATTATCACTAATCTGCTCTATCCTAAATTTAGCACAGATATCAAGGTTAAAGGTGGTCTCAAGATGTTTTTGAAACTCGGTGACATCATCATAAATTTTAGCATCATATAGTATGCCATCATTTTTGGCATCACCAAGAAGTTTTGAGATGGCGTTGAGTGACATTATAATGTAGGTTAGCTCCACAGGGTGAAGCTTTTGGAGTTTTATTCGCCTGATAATTCGTTCCAAATCATATATGTTTTTAAGATGAGTATCGTAGCTTTGCGATTTTCTCATCAATTTTTCAGTGAGGTCATAACGTGACTCCAAAATCTCTTTATTGATAATAGGAGAGAGCAGACGCTCTTTGAGCAGACGTTTTCCAAAGGCAGTTGATGTTTTATCCATAAGGTTCAGCAGAGTCACCTCGGAGCTATCTCGTGAGATAACGCCCAACTGTTCTAGGGCATTATTTCCCAAATAGAGATATCTTCCCGTTCCCAAAAAGATAGGACGGTTCATCTTTGCAATAATCGCCTCATCATGCTCAATAATAAACTCAATCAAAATCGCCAATGATTCGGTGGTATAGGGATGACGCTCCAAATCCAAATACTCAATAGGGGAGAGAAAAGAGTTTATCTCATAGACACGCGAAAAAAGCTCGTTTTGGTAGTTTATCTTGGCTCGTTTGGTATTAAAAGAGGTGTGAAATAGTCCCAGTTCTAGGTAACTACTTAGCCATTCTTGGCTCATTGCTTTATGTTCTAAGGTGACGATTACTTCCGCAGTATTGTAGGTTTGTAGCAGAGAAAAAACTTCATCTAGTGCATAGGTTTTATCATCTCGTGTGGAGTGCATCTCATTTACAATTGTCTTGCCTGTGGTGACATCAATGGCAGAGTATCCCACCGAATAGATGTCTTGGTTCTCATCAATAATCAATGAGACAATATTGTTTTCAGATTTTTCTGTTTGATACTCAAAATTTGTCCCAGGAGAGATGATATTGGATATGTAGCGTTTGATTTTGGGTGGTTCACCCTTTTGTTTAACGATGACAATGGTATATTTTTTTGCCCCAATAAGACGGGCAATATAACGTTCAATCGAAACTGTTGGCACACCTGCAAGTAGAGGATTTTTCATTGAATTATCTATAATACTCTTGTTTTTACGTGTGAGTTGAATATTTAAAAATTCGGCAATCTCTTTGGCTTTCCCAATCTTTAGCTCATCGTTGTTGACCTCATAGAGTTCAAAAAAGCTACCAATCTCTATTAGAATAATCGTATCAGAGCCATACTTTTTTTCAAAATGACGCTGTAGGTCAAAGTAAACCTCACTTAAGAGCTTTCCTTTGCTATTTAATATGTTGGTTGCTTCTTTCACCGATGCCTGTCCTCTAGTTTAATGGGCGTATTTTATCTTGTTGAGGATTATATTTAGTTGACAACTCCACCCCCTAAAGAAGGTGGATTCTTCCGAACTCCCAACTAATGTTAGGATATTGAGGAAGCTTTTATAGTCCGACATGACCTGCCTAGACTAAGTTTTTTGTGAAGACTGCGACTACTTGGTTTTCGTAGGTATGCTGTACCTCACATAGGGTTATTGTAGCGAAAAAAGAATTATAGAATGTTTAATTTTGTTATTAAAGTTTTTTCTTAAAATCTACCACTTTCATCCACCACCTAAAGGAGGTGGTTTTTCGCTATAATTTGATAAACAGAATATAATAGAGACCAAACCCTGTAATTGCTGTTAGATAGATGGCAATGGTGGTTGCTTTGGCTAAATGTCGGTGCATGATTGAAAATTTTCCTGGTAAATCACCATTTCTTTCAGCCTTGATAGAGAGATATATAAGTCTTGCCCAAAGAAGTATAGTTCCCGTGGCAATAGTGATATGAAATGCTAAAAATCCAAAGATAAAGCTGTCAGAGATATCAGTATACTCTATATATTTTTTAATTCCACCGTCTACTCTAACCCCATACTCAAAAAATCCAAGTACCAAGATAGTGACCATGAAAAGTATTATCTGTGTCTTTTTATGAACTTTATAATTCTTTGTATGTGCAAAATGAACACTACCTGCCAAAAGAAAAGGGAGTAAAACCACAATAAATGTAGTAATATCCATAAACAGTGGAGCTTTCGTTCCTAAAAAACCTGTCTCAAACATGAGTTCTCCTAATAAAAATATTTTTTCAGATTATAGTGAAAATAGATAAAAGAGGATTGAAGAGAAAAATAGATATTATTCGCATAATAAATAGCAGGAGAGAAACATGAAGTTTGTGTCAATAATAATAGGTTCAAAAAGTGATTATGAGGTAATGAAAAATTGTTCAGATACATTAGAGAAATTTGGCGTACCTTATGAGCTTATTATCTCATCGGCTCATAGAAGTCCAAAGCGAACCAAAATCTATATCAAAGAGGCAGAAGCAAAAGGGGCACAGGTCTTCATAGCAGCCGCAGGAATGGCAGCCCATCTAGCAGGAGCATTGGCCGCGAGTACTATCAAACCAATTTTAGGTGTTCCAATGGAATCAGGTTCACTAAATGGTGAAGATGCCCTTTTAAGTACAGTAATGATGCCCGCAGGTATGCCTGTAGGAACTGTAGCTATTGGTAAAGCAGGAGCTGTAAATGCAGCTTATTTGGCTATTCAAATTATGGCACTTCAAGATGATGAACTAAAAGTAAAACTTCAAGAAGATAGAGTAAGCAAAGCTAAAAAAGTTGAGCTTGATTCTTCTACTGTTGAAGTGTTATTATAATATTGAAATTATAAAAAGGTAAATCATGGAACTCCAGCTTAAAAATATCGGAATGATTAAAGAGGCTAATGTTAAGATTAATGGTCTTACGGTTATTGCTGGGGAGAATGATACTGGGAAGAGTACTTTAGGTAAAGCATTGTTTTTTTACTTAAATCAAACAGATGAAAAATTTTCACTTTTAACAAAAGGGCTTTTTAAGAATCAATTATCTACAAAATTACCTTTAGAAAATAATGAAAATCTTATGATTGCTGGTGATATTCAAGTAATAGAGGATAAAAGTGCTAATTATAGTAGTATTTTTATAGAAACTCCATTAGTTTGGAATTTTACAGATTTCTTTAGAGATATAGCTCAAATAGAATCTCAAATGAGAATAGAATTAGACTATCCATACTTAATGAAAGATTTAAACTTTAAATTACATATTAAAAGTGCATTAGATGGGCTTGATATTAAAGATAAAGTTACCTCTTTAATGGGTGGAGAGTTCAAAAAAGATGAAATGGGTCGTTACTATTTTGATAAGCAAGGTCAACGCATTGAACTTGTAAATACTGCTACAGGTATTAAATATTTTGGAATTTTTCAAGTTTTATCTCAAAATAATTATCTAAATGAAAATACTGTTTTAATTTTAGATGAACCCGAAGTACACCTACATCCAAAATGGCAACTAGAGATGGCAAAAATCATTGTTGAACTTGTTAAAAATGGGGTTAAAATAGTTGTTAATTCTCATAGCCCTTATATGATTGATGCTTTACAAAGATACAGTGAAGAGATAGAAGATAAAACAAATTTTTATCTAGCAGAAGATGGGTATATTATAGAAAGTGAAAATAAATTATCTAGGGATAAAAAATGAAGTTAAAATCAAAAGATAGTGGAAAATTTTTAGGTATTGATAATAAAAAAATATCTTTACAAACTCTTGGATATGAATTAAAAAGAGTAAAAAAAAATTTAAAGAGTGATTT
>JALTGP010000246.1 GCA_027076905.1 Campylobacteraceae bacterium
CTCTTTCTTTTCATTTAAGTTATCAGGATAGAAAAATTTAGTTATGACCTCTTTTATTTTTTTAAATATCATCTTCCTAAATCTCGTGCTAATATTGATATTTTTATCATAAAAAACCTATTTTTTTTGTTAGAATATGTGAAGTTATACGGTTTTTTTATTATATATAGATTAAAATAGAAGTATATTTAGAGTTTTAGTTCTTAAGTATTAGGAATCTTCAAAGAATAAATTTACCCATTTTACTTGTCTTTTTATTCCTAGTTGAATTCTCTCAATCGTCACATAGAATAACTATGCTCCTCATGAGACAATCCAACTAGAAACAAAAATCCTGCGTAACTTGGGTAGATTTGTTCTTTTAGAATTCCTTATTGCTTTTTGCTACTATTGAGATAAATATTTGAGACCTAAAATAGAAATTATGGTAATGGATAGCGAACTTTGTGTTTTATGACGAATTTTAAAATTGGCAATGGACATAAGCAAGGAGACTAAAAGAAAGGCTACCCCAAAGATAAAAGTGAAATATAGTGAAAAACTTTTCAATATAGCTCCTGTATTTTTAGATTTAGATGGTCTTATTGATGAGATAGATAAGATAGCTGAGTTTAGGGACTATATGGGGGAACTTTTCTATTTATAAAGGTAAAGAGAAATAGTTTTAACTGAAAAATTAATTTTAGTTAGGTGCAACGATAAGCCGTGTTCTGTCATTGGGTAGTTATTTATCTAGGTGTATGGTTGCCCATACGCTCAAGCGAGACACCAATGTCAAATTAATGACGTTATGAGATTTTTACCATATGCCTCTTGCTACGGACAGGGTTTACCTAGCTACCTATGTTACCATAAGTACTGGTGGTCTCTTACACCACCCTTTCACCTTGACCCAATAAAGATTGAGCTGTCTACTCTCTGTTGCACTTGCCCTCAGATTACTCTGGCCATCCGTTAGATGGAGTCCTATCTCACATGTAGCACGGACTTTCCTCTCGTGATTAAGAAATAATCACCAGCAACTACCTGTCACACCTAAGGGCGAATTATACCACATAAACCTAAAATTGATAAAATTAAAGTTAAAGTAAGAAAAAAACATAAAAGAGTAAAAAGAATAGCTGAAATGGAAGATTTACCAATGGCAAAATCATATCCAATGAGTTATGATATTTCTCAAATAACGGAGTAATTTTAAAAAATAAAATCAAATATTGTGTATATAAGCATCATTTAGTATAAAAAGTTATTATCATAATCCATTTAGTTACATCTATTAATAGAGTATTTGCCATAATAGAGATATTATAGATTAACTTAATAAAGAGGGGGCATTGTGAAAGATAAAAAGACTGTTATTACTTATGGAACATATGATATGTTACATATAGGACACATGAAACTTTTGGAGAGATCCAAGGCACTGGGCGACTATCTGATTGTGGGTGTGACTGATGAAAATTACGACCGCTCAAGAGGCAAACTCAATGTTGTCGAGAGTACAAAAAAACGTGTTAAGGCAATAGAAGCTTTGGATTTTGTAGATAAAGTAATAGTGGAAACACACAAAAACCAAAAAGCAGAAGATATGGTCAAGTATGATGTTGATATCTTTGCCATTGGAGATGATTGGGTTGGGGCATTTGATTATCTCAATGAGTATACCCATGTGGAGTATTTGGCTCGAACCGAAGGGATATCAAGTACCAAGCTTCGACGTGAAAATTTTGATGTAATAAAGATGGGAATTGTAGGTGTTGGTCGTGATACCCAATCATTTATTAATGAATCAGAGTTTGTCTCAAACCTTAAAATTAATAGAATTTACTCTTCTGATTTTTTAACAGTAAAAAATTTTACTAAAAATAGTAAAATAATTAAATATGGTCATGATAACTATGATGACTTTTTAGATACTTCTATTCGTGCGGTCTACATTGATACTTCCCTCGATGAACACTATACGCTTATCAAAAAAGCAATTTTAGCAGGAAAGCATATCTTGTGTGAAAACCCTTTAGCACTTAATAAAAATGAATTAAAAGAGCTTTTGTCTTTGGCAAAAAAAGAGAAGGTACTGCTTTTATCTGCTCTTAAAACAGCCTTTCTTCCTGCTTTTAATCAGCTTCTTACCGAGCTTGATGGGGGAATTATTGGAGAGGTTAAAGAGGTAAGAGCCACACGAACATCTCTCTACAAAGAGAAAAACTATACCGATGAGTTTATTGCACAAGGTGCTACCAATATTCTCTCCTCATACCCCTCTTTGTTGGTGAGTAAAATCTTAGGAAAGAGCAACAGTATAAGCTTTTTTGACCAAAAAGATAAAGGTTATGATATCTCTAACTTAATTGTCAGTCAACATAAAGGTGGAAAAGTAGGTATCTCACTGGTGGCAACAGGTATTAAGTCTGAGGGTGATGCTGTTATTTCGGGAACAAAAGGGTATATCTATATTCCTGCTCCGTGGTGGTTGACCCAAAAGTTTTATGTCCGTTTTGAAGATGAGCATAAGACTCAGGTGTTTAACTATCAGTTTGATGGATGTGGATTGCGTTATATGATTGCTGAGTTTACCTCATTAATTCAACGAGATAAACGAAAATCAAAGATGTTGACCCCTTCAGATATGATACGCATCAACCGTGTCTTGCTTGAATATAATGAGAGAGATAAAAAAAGTAAAGAATCTAAAAAGAATAAAAAGTAAAGAATCTAAAAAGAATAAAAAATAAAAAAAGTAAAAAAAGTAAAAAAGCAAAAGGAAAAAAATGATATACGAAGATTACTACATATTTACCCCAGGTCCCGTGAAAATGAGTGAAGAGATTTTAGAGGTGGGTGCAAAGCAGACTCCTTATTTTAGAAATTGTGAATTTTCTGATGTGACATATGCTTGTGAAAAGGGATTACTAAAGATGGTCAATGCACCAGAGGGTTCGAAAGTTATCTTTTTGACCGCCTCAGGAACAGCAGGAATGGAATCCGTGGTGATGAATCTTCTGACAAAAGATGATAATGCTTTGGTAGTACATGGTGGTGGTTTTGGGGGTCGTTTTGTAGATATCTGTGCTACACATGATATTCCTCATACTGATTTCAAAGTATCTAATACCAATCTTTGGGAGATAGAGAAACTTGCTCCAAAAGAGAAGCATACCTCGCTTATTGTTAATGCTCATGAGACGAGTGTGGGGCATCTTTATAGCCTAGAGGCAATGGGTGCGTATACCAAGAAAAATGATATGTTCTTTATCGTAGATGCAATTAGTATGTTAGTGACCGACCCTGTTGATATGTCAGCTGATAATATAGATGTGGTTATTGCCAGTTCTCAAAAAGGATTGGCACTTCCTCCAGGATTAACCATGGTGATTTTAGCACCAACTGCATTACAGAGAGTTCAAGATGTCAAAAGTTTATATTTTAACTTCAAAGATTATCTAAGTAATGGTGAGAGAGGGCAAACCCCTTATACTCCTGCGGTAACCATTATGCTACAACTTGAAGCCAGACTAGCTCAAATAGAAAGACGTGGTGGAGTAGAGCAGAGCATCAAGAGTGCCAAATCGATAGCCGAGTATTTTAGAGAGAGTATCAAAGAATTACCTCTTAAAGCTTATACCGAGTTTATGCCAAATGCGATGACTACCCTCACCCCAACCGATGGCAAGAGTGCGATGGATATTGTCAACGCACTAGAGGATGGATATAAAGTAATGGTCTGCCCTAATGGTGGAGCAGAGCGTGATATTATCTTTAGAGTCTCACACATGGGAGACATGACACGAGCCTATACTGATGTGTTGATTAATGCACTCTATGACTACTATAAAATAGAAAGAAAATAATGGCAATAGACCCAAAAATGTTAAGAGAAGCTCAACTTATTATGCTTGATATGTTGGTGGAGTTTGATGCTATTTGTAAAAAACACAACCTCAAATATTGGCTAGATTCGGGTACACTTTTGGGGGCTGTGCGTCACGAGGGGTTTATTCCTTGGGATGATGACATTGATTTGTCCATGCCTCTTGAAGATTACAATAAATTTATGGAGATAGCTCAAAATGAGCTCTCTTCTGATATCTTTTTTCAAACCTCTAAAACAGACCCTACTTTTAAATTTGATTATATTAAACTGCGTTCAAACAGAGCAAAAATAGTAGAATTTCATGAAAAAGATAGAGCCATAGAGTATCATCAAGGGGTGTTTGTTGATATCTTCCCAATGTTAACCCTACCAAATAGCTCATTTCATGAGAAGTTTTATAATGGTATTTTTAAATTTATCCGTTCTGTCTCTTCGGTGAGTCTACATACCCCTAATGGAGAAGACCTTCCCCAAACAAGAAAAAAACTACTCGATGCATTGGCACTTATGCACCAAGGATGGAAAAAAGATAATCTAAAAGTAATCTACAGTGGAGAGATGCCTGATGTAGCTGCATGGTTTGATTATAGCAAGATTTTTCCTCTCAAAACAATGTTATTTGAAGGGCTAGAATTTAGTGTACCCAATGACCCATCACACTACTTAGATAGTATTTATACTTTTAATTATAGAGAGCTTCCACCTGTGAAGATGCGTACTACCCATGCTCATGAGATAGTTTTAGATTGACACTCATCAACAAAACATTATATTAATTTGTTATAATTAAATCACTAATAAATTAAGGGAAACAGCTATGGCAGTAATTATAAACTCTACTATTAAAACCAATCCAGTAGGACGTTGGTATATTGAATTAAATGATACCACAGAAGAGGGACATATGGAGATATGTTTGGATATTAAAGAGTATGCACTAAAAATTGAAGAGATTGGTTCGGATTATGGTGGTGAGATAGAGGTAGCATGGTCTGCTGAAGATGGAGTAACTGATATACAAATCAATGAAGTAAGAATACAGATGAATGAGTATGAAGCAGAAGTTGAACAGCAAAAAGCAGCTGAGGCTGTTGGTGGAATGTCACAAGCTGGAACTCATCAAGATGATGGAACACCCATCTTTTAAGGGGTGATAGTGCCGAAATTTCTAAAAGAGATATATGGAGTAGGAATTATCTTTTTCTACTACATCAAGTGGATAATTGTTTTAGGTCTTCCTCTGCTCTATTTTGGACTGGACTATAGCTCCAATATGGTGATGAATATCTTATGGTGGTACTCTTTTGGACTCATTATCAAAGATTTTATCTATATTGTTATTTTAAAGAGAAGATATTAACTTTTTTTTGCTTTTTTAGTTACACTCTATTTATGAAAAATTTAGAAAAAGATAAACTAAAAACACTGTTGAGCATTATAAAAGAGAATCCATCTTTAGATATTGCTCATTTTACAGACCAAGATAATCCACTTGTTGAACTACTCAATGACTACTGTACAGAAAAGGGCTATGGCTATCAACTTAATCTAGTAGATAACTCTATAGAAGAGCTTATGAGCCAAAAATATAAATCTAGCTTTACAAAAGTACAATCATTTCATCTAAAACGTAAATCTTATCTTCTTCAAGCAAAACAGTACGATTTTGTTTTTATAACAGCAAATATAGAAGAGGAAATAGAGAGTGATTTTTTAAAGCGTCTGCATCAGGTTATTTTAAATGCAGGAAATCTTATTATTTTTATTAAAAAAGAGGATTATATTTTACGTTATAGATGGATTGAACTCTTAGAAGAGCATAACTATGTAGCAACCAATACGATAGATAATCTATGTAATGATTATGATATCCTTATCACAAAAAAAATGCACGGTTGGGGTAAGTAGATTTACCCCAAATTGTCTACTCACATTGAGTAACAATAGCTCCTACAAGGTCAATAAACACTGTAGCTGTTCTATCATTTATATCTTGGTCAATAACCGTTCGTGAAATCTCTCGTTCTAACTCATCATCTAGCTCACGTTCTTCTAACATACGTTCAGCAACGGCTAGTCGTCTAAAGACTTTTTCTATCTCATTTTCAACAATATTTTGATTGGCTGTTTTTGCTATCTCAAAATAGCTAGATTGTGGTGTACGACCAAAAAAATCATCTAGTTCATAATCTTCATGCTCATCTTCTTCTATCTCTTTACTCATAGTAATTCCTTGGGGATTTTTTGCTCGTTCCCACCGTCTCGGTGGGAATGCATACGTTTTGTTATTGTTGTTCTAGTATTTATTCCCACGCAGGAGCGATGGGAACGAGCTGTGAGTCTACATGAAAAAATTATGCTTCAGCCATAGCCTCAGTTGCATATTTCTCACCTAAGTCATAAGCTTTTAAGTTAAGCTCATGTACTTTTTTAGGTACTTTAGAAAGCATGGTATCAACAAGAAGTTGCTTATCTAACGCTTTTGCATAAGTATTAGCAATAGCAAGTGCAACTACCGATTGAGTAATTACATTTCCTACCTCTTCTTTAGCAATAGTAATAATAGCAATCTCTACGATATTCCATTTTTTTCTATCTTCATCTGTTGGGTGTACAAGGTTTGGCTCAATAACAATTGTTCCACCTTCACGTACTCCACCTTTAAATTGTTGGTAACTTACATCAGCAACAGAAAGCATAAAGTCAATTTCACCATCAATTGCATAAGGGTAAAAAATTTCATTGCTATCTAATTGAATATCAACAACGGTTGCTCCACCACGTACTTGTGATGTATAGGTAGCAGTTTTGATACCAAAACCACCCTCTTTAATTTTTGCTGCTGCAAAAATCTCACCAGCAAGAAGAACACCTTGTCCACCAACACCAGTAAATCGCATTACAATTTTACTCATAGCTCTTCTCCTTATATTTTTTTAGCAAATTCATCTTGAGTGATTGGTTTTCTCTCACCCTGTTGAACTTTCTTAATGTCATCATACATATCACAGTACTCTCTAACCTCTGTATCTTGTTTCAAGATACCTGTAGGGAAAAGGTTCAACTGCTCTTCTGGAGACATTGCATCATATTTCTTTTTAGAAACAGTAATGCTATCAATCCAATCAAGATTTTGCATAGCCGATTGCATTTTGTTTTTTCTACCAAGGTTAATATGACAGTTAGATTGAATATCTAAAAATGAGAATCCTCTGTGCTCCATAGCTTGAAGCATAAGTTTCTCCATTTTTTTAGGAGCATTTACTGTCTCACGACCAACAAAAGACGCACCAGCAGCAATAGCAAGGTCACAAGCATCAAAAGTTGGGTCAATATTCCCTGCTTTTTGAGATACAGTCCACATACCTTGTGGTGTTGTTGGACTTGTTTGTGAATTTGTTAATCCATAAATAAAGTTGTTAATAAGAATCATTGTCATATCAATATTTCTTCTACAACCATGAATAGTATGGTTACCACCAATAGCAAGACCATCACCGTCACCTGCTACACAGACAACATGTTTGTCTGGGTTAGCCAGTTTGATACCTGTTGCAAATGCAATCGTTCTACCATGCGTAGTATGTACAGTGTTGAAATCTACATAAGAAGAGAATCTTCCTGAACATCCAATACCAGAAACAATACATACATCATCTTTTTTCCATCCAATTTTTTCAACTGCACGGACAAACGATTTTAAGATGATACCATCTCCACAACCCC
>JALTGP010000247.1 GCA_027076905.1 Campylobacteraceae bacterium
TAGTAACATTACTCTCCTCTGTCCTATTTGCATCTATATTTTTTTTCTCTACATCATCGCTACCACAGCCAACAAGAAGCAGTATCGCACTTAGTAGTAATATGATTTTTTTCATTTTTTATCCTTAAATTTTTATTTTGCTGGTGTAAATGTAAATGTATACTTTGAAGTTCCTCTACGAGTTCTCCACTCAGCATTTCTTATAAAAACGAATTTTTTATAATCTAATAGTGATTGAACTTCACTTGAACCAAATCCTAAATTCATGTAGCCAGTTCCATCACTTGTTCCACAAAGGTGAGCCATAAGAAGAGTATCAGTAGAGTTTGGTTTTATACAATAACTATTATCTTCATACTCATATACTATGTCAAAGTTATAGTCAGGATTATTACCATCTGGATAAGAAGTAGATTTACTATACTCTGATGTATCTGTTAACCATAATAAAATCCCATTCTCATCCCATGGATGAGGAAGAAACCCTTTATCACTATCCCAATTCATTAATTCTTGATATCTGCTTGCTGGGTCATTAATATCCGCAATTTTAACTTTTTTCCAATGCCACTCTTCAATGCTATGTCTTTGTTTTTTGAGATCTGGATTGGTCTGCTCTTCATACTTGGCATCAATATCCCACAACTGTTCACCCATAGCTTCACCGTCAAACTCTTTACAAAAGTCAATAGTTCCACTCTCTACATCATCAACATAAACTTTGTATTTTCCAATAGGTACTTCATCAAATGAAACCTTACCAGCATTATCAGAGGTATCTAAAAAGATTTTTTTCTCATCTAAACACTCACCCGACTTAATCTTTACATTTTCTCCTTTTAAGAGATTTTGTTCTTTGTCCCGAACCGTTAATTTGACCTTGACCTCTTTTTTATCTATATTAAAATCTTCATCTACATAGGCTCTATTTTTAGAAAAAATAA
Source organism: Campylobacteraceae bacterium (assembly GCA_027076905.1). Classification (GTDB taxonomy): domain Bacteria; phylum Campylobacterota; class Campylobacteria; order Campylobacterales; family Sulfurovaceae; genus UBA1140. The sequence goes on from JALTGP010000247.1 coordinate 945, forward strand.
ACTCATTATCAATTGTCTCGGTACATCCACACGCTCTTTCATACTCTAACTTATAAGCACCAAAAGGGATATTTTCAAGTTTATACTCTGCGTGTTCTAGTCCATCTTTATAATCCTCTTCTTTTGGAGTTGGACCTATTCTGTGGGCTTTTATCTTTCCCTTATCCTTAATCAACTCTCCATCTTCTTTTATAAAGCCACTTAGGGTTTTGTTAGGTTTTGAAGAGAAAATTACACTATTTGCATAAGCAGTACTTTTTGAGATAATTGGTTCACCATTAACCTTATATTTTTGCTTTACAACTCCTCTATATGCCTTGACCTGAACAGTTACACCGTCTAAGTTAATTCCTCTTTTAAAAAAATATTTATCCTTTTGAAGTGTTCTTGGAAGTTTTGTTTCTCCCATATTTATTTCAAAATGAGAGTCTATCTTATCCTCCATAGGTTGAAAAAAGAAAGTATCCATATCCAATATTCCATTAGCATCAAGTTCAAGATAAGCATTATCTAGTGTAGTAAATTTAATAACGATCTGCCATCCTAACAAATAGGGGTTTGGTTCTTGTTCAATTGCCTTTAATGCCTCTTTAACAAATTTTATTCTATCTGGATTGGTCGCTTCCAACCCCTCCTCTTTTTGCATTAATCTCTGTTGTTTTTGTGTAGAAATCCCAACATACCAAAGTGTACCTATATCACTAAGACCTGATGTAAATCCACTAACACCATTGGCATCTTTGGCTACAACCATTATTGTATTTTCTGTTCCACCATAGCTAAATGAACGAGCGTCAGAAAATTCTCTACTAGCTATATCTAGCTTTGCACCATCAATAGTATAAAAATCAAATGTTTTTATCTCTGTACCAAGTCGTGCCAATAAATCAATGGTATCTTTTATATCTACTATACCATCACCATTAATATCATATTTATCATCACTACCAAGTAGAGCCTCTTTTAGAAGTTGTTCATCTTCAAAATCAACCTCACCATTCTCATCAATATCTCCTTTTAGTTGATAAGAGGAGTAATCAATTTGACCATCTTTTACAGTAACAATTAAACTTTTATCATCTCCTCTTGGAGCATAAGAGGGGTGCTTGTCTATGGCTCTTTGTGTAGAGATTAAATCTCCTACATACCACTCATATTGATTTTCAAATTTCTCTTTATCATCTACTAGTGTATCAAGAGTTTTTTGCACATCTTTGTATTTATTAACATAGAGTGGGGCTAGTTCTTGCGTAGCACTTCCATCTTTGTTATACTCATATTTAAGAGGAATTGTATAATCGACAGAGGTATTTTTAGGAGGAGTAGTAACATTACTCTCCTCTGTCCTATTTGCATCTATATTTTTTTTCTCTACATCATCGCTACCACAGCCAACAAGAAGCAGTATCGCACTTAGTAGTAATATGATTTTTTTCATCTTTTACTCCAAATAATAATCATACCCATCATATTTAATATGACTAGAGGTGACTACTTCGATTTTTTTACCACCCATGACCGTATAAAAAGTATTATTTTTTACATGATAGCTATCTCCTCGGAATGCTGTATAATTACTGCCTATTAATTCTGAACGTTTAGACATATCATCTTCGTTCATAATCTCTTTTAACTCATTTGCTGTAAAAGAGGCAGAATCTTTTGTTACCATCCAAAAATATTTATCTTCCTCTGTAAATATTAAAAAAGCATCTGACACATCATTAAACTCTTTATGTTTTATATCTCTAGCATGATAAACTCTATCTTTTTTCATCACCACACTAGGAGGAACTAAAGTAGCTTCATCTACGCGTGTATACTCTAAGTCTATAGCCTTTGAGTTTTCACTCTCTTCAAATTTTATTTTTAAGATATTGTCATTAATTTCAATTGTTGCTGATGGTTCATCATTATCACCATAAAAGAGATAACCATTATCATTGGCTTCCCAACACTTTTTACTCTTTGATTCAGCGTTCATGCCAGGCATAGCACACGTTCCGTTCTCTTTAAACTCAATATCTTTCATTGACATGATTATTAATCCTACAAATAGTGCCGTTGGGTCATCTTCTTCATAGCTATTGATAATTGCATCTGCTTTGGGAACATCTATTGTCCATGCACCTAAAATTCCTGTTTTGTTTGATATCACATCATGATTTTTACTTTCATCTTTACCATCATTTTCATTAGGAGTAACGCTCTCATTACTATTAGCATGAACCGTTGCTGTAGCTATTTTACTATCGGTCAAACCATCATTGGCAACAAAAGATAGAACATAATCTCCACGCTCATCGGTAAGGAGTGATACACGCTTAGTCCGTGAGTTGCTCAACTGGGCTTCACTACCATTTGGCTTACTCTTTATCTTCCACAAATAGGTTAATGAATCACCATCTACATCCATAGCAGTAGCTGACAGATTAACAGTCTCTCCTTGATTAACAACTTTGTTTTCACTTGTGATTTTTACCGTTGGCAGATGATTTCCCTCATTTTCAGGGTCATCTCCACACGCTGTTATTAATAGTAGTGGTATTACGACCATTGAGAGTTTTAAATAGTTTAGATTTTTCATTTTTTTCCTTTTTGATTTAATTTTTTATAGTAAGGAATACTAACTACTGCTCTTTTATCTTCTTAAAATCTATCGCCTTAGCATACGCTACAAGTTCATCTTCTGTAACTTTAGAGCCTTTTACTGTAATCAAAAAACGCTTATCAAGCATAAGTGTCACATCACCAGATTGATTTTTTTCACTGTATTTTATGGTTGCTTTCTCACGATTGATACGTTTTAGCTTTCCTCCTGAGTTGAACATGGGATTGCCTAAAAGTGAGCCTAGACCTTGAAGTAGTGGTGAGTCTGTTACCACAGATATAACTATTTTTGATTTACCTTTGGTGTAGCTACGACTTGTGGTTGAACCTCCACCCATCATTCCTGAACCTGCATTTTCAGATTTTGCTTTCTCTGCTTTCCAGCCATCTAATGCATCTGGAAGAAAACCTTGAATGGTTTCACCTTTTTTCTGCTTAAGCAACTCCATCACATAGGTCAAGTCCTCTTTGGTTTGGACATAATCCCCTTTTTTATAGGAAGACATAGCCTCTTCCATCGTATCGGTGATATCGTCTGCTGATAAAGTAGTGGAGAGAAGTAGTGCTGTGAGTGAAATATAAGTTAATGTTTTGTTCATTGTGAACTCCTGTTATAAAATAATTTGATATATTATACTATTAGAGTGTTAAAAAAGTGTTATTATTATCAATAATATAAATATTAAATGAATATTAACATAAATTTGATATAATTTACTTTAATATTATTTTAAGTATTATTTTGCTATGTTTACAACACTTTTATAATGTTTTTATGAGATAATATTGAAAAAACAATCTAATCAAGGAGTAGACTTGAACCATTTTACAGAAACACACAACACAGGATATGGAGAGAATATTGGAAACTCATTTAAAGGAATTCTATTTGGATTTTTTTTAATTATCGCCTCAATTTTCCTCCTATCGTGGAATGAAAACAGAAGCATCAACCAAACCTTAGCACTAGAAGAGATGCAATCAAAAATAGTGACCCTACCCGATACAAAATATAATAATAAATATGAAAATATCCCCCTACTTATCCAAGGAGATGTCCTACCCCAAAAAGAATTACAAGACACTCAGTTCCAAGTCAAATCTGATGGACTTTCCCTTCATAGACGAGTAGCGATGTATCAATGGAGAGAGAAAAAAACAACCCAATCAAGAGATAAACTAGGAGGAGGAACAGAGACCATCACCACCTATGATTATGTCAAAGAGTGGTCAACAAAAGGAGTAGAGTCCTCCTCATTTAGACACCCAGAAGAGCATAAAAATCCACCAATGACAGTCAATGCCAAAAGTTTTACTAGCGATGCTAATATTGGGGATTTTTATCTTTCAGAAAATATCATTAACCATTTTTCCAACAGTGGTAATCCCATCAGCCTCTCCTCTGTTCCAAACGAGATAGATGGGTTTAATAATCATCAAACTTTTCTCTACAAAGGAGCAGACATCAACACCCCTGCTATAGGGGATATCAAAATAACCTATACACAAACACCCAAAGGAGTCTACTCTATTGTGGGAATGGCAAAAGATAAAAGCATCGTTCCCTACCTCTCTCAAAATGAGAAAGATTTTCTATTTATAAGAGTGGGAAAGGTCTCAGCCAATCAGATTTTTCAAGAGGAGTTTAGCTCAAATACAATTCTCACTTGGATTCTTAGAGCTGTGGGTCTACTATTGATGTTCTTTGGATTTATGCTCATTATGGGACCACTTGCCACCTTTGCCAATGTTGTTCCAATGTTTGGCTCACTTGTCGAGGGGGCTTCGGCACTTGTCGCAGGGGTTCTTACACTTCTATTAGGCTCTATTGTTATTGCCATTGCATGGTTTGCATCCCGACCATTGCTCTCACTTGCAATTATAGGTGTGGGTATTGGATTGACCATGCTAATGGGGCGATTTAAAAAGGAGAAAGTAGCCAAAACAAGCCCTCCTCCACGCAGAAGCAGTGGTGCAACACCACCACCAAGACGATAAAAATATAAGGAAAAAAAATGAATACAGAATGGTTTATAGAGTATGACAATGGAGAAAAATTAGGACCTCTTTCTACAAACGAGGCAAAGAGATACACACGCAATGACACCAATGGATTTGCATGGAAAGAGGGATTTAGTGATTGGAAACCTATTTCTGAAATAGTAGAACTACAAACACGAACCAATAGTCTCTATGGAAGAGCTGGTGGAGCATCGACTCCACCACCATCACGAGCCATGAACAAAATGGTACAGGATTTTAACAGTGCCGATGAGATTGACTACAAAATTTTTGGTGAAGATATCCAATATGTTGAGATAGAGCTTGACCCCCGTGAATCAGTAGTCTCAGAAGCAGGGTCAATGATGTACAAAGACAGCGATATTGGGATGGATACTGTCTTTGGTGATGGTTCAGGCTCAAAATCAGACAGTGGTGGTTTTTTGGACAAACTTGTCGGTGCAGGTAAGCGTTTGGTTACAGGAGAGTCTCTTTTTACCACCGTATTTACCCACAATGGACACGGCAAAGCAAAACTAGCATTCGCTGCCCCCTACCCTGGACGAATTATCCCCGTTGACCTTTCTAAAATAGCAGGAGGTACACTCATCTGTCAAAAAGACTGTTTTCTCGCTGCTGCTAAAGGGGTTTCTATTGGTATTCATATCCAAAGAAAAATCCTCACAGGTCTCTTTGGTGGAGAGGGATTTATCATGCAAAAGCTAGAGGGTGACGGCATGGTATTCATCCACGCAGGTGGAATGCTCAAAGAGATAGAGCTAAAAAGAGGAGAGACTCTACACCTAGATACAGGGTGTCTGGTCGCTATGGAGCCTCAAATTGAGTTTGACCTCGAACAAGCAGGAGGCATCAAAACAGGTCTCTTTGGAGGAGAGGGGTTCTTCTTTGCCAAGCTACAAGGAGAGGGAAAAATTTGGGTACAGTCCCTACCCTTCTCACGTCTAGCAGGAAGAATGCTCTCATCAGCCCCACAAAAACTAGGAAACAGTGATGTTGGTGAGGGTTCTGCTCTTGGCATGATTGGAGATATTGTGATGGGAAGTCGCAACTAGAGAGGATTAAAATTTCTCTCAAGCCCCTCAACTCCCTTAATCAAATCTGTAGGAAGCATTGCATAAGTTGCTCCATCATATGCTTTAGCACTCTCCGTTAATGCCAATGAGCCTTGGATAGCAGAGCTTAATGAGTCCTCACCTTGTGCCAATAACGCACCGATAAGCCCACTTAATACATCTCCACTCCCCCCTTTGCTCAATTTTGAACTACCATAAGGGTTAACAAAAAGTTTACTGTTTTGAGCTATTATCATATTTGCTCCTTTTAGAAGTAGAGTTACATGAGGAAAAAGGTCGCAGAACTCTCTAACTTTCTCAAAACGATTAGCTTGAAGAACAGCAATATTTAGAGGACTGTCAATGGTCATATTCCATAAACTCACAAACTCTTTTGGGTGTGGAGTTAGAACTATCTCTCTATCTCGTTTCTCCAAAAATTCTAAAATTATCTCATTTGAGAAGACTCCTGCATCTAACACCAAAGGAGTTTCACTCTCTAAAACATCCTCTACAATCTCATCTTCAAACTTATTAAAACCCATACCAAAGGAGATGGCTGTTGTATTATAGGGCAATTGGATATCTTGCATAAGTGCTAAAGGCAAAGAGGTCTGAAGCTCCCCTACTACAGTTACAAGCCCTGCCCCAAAACGTAAAGCAGAAAGTCCAGAGAGTATTCCTGCACCCTCTTTTTCTCCTGCTATTACAGCTAAATGACCAAAGTTTCCTTTGTGAGTATTGTTTTTTTTACGGTGAGGAAGCCTTAAGTCAGACTCCTCTAAAAGTATAATATCTGTTTGAAACCCCTCTATATATTTAGAATGACTTAGTCCTAAAGAAACGCAAATAATCTCACCCACATAATCTTTTGCCATATCAGAGTACAAACACTCTTTTAAAGCCCCCATAGTTAACGTAACATCAGCAAAAAATGCCATAGGAAAAGGATTACCATCAACATCAATC
>JALTGP010000248.1 GCA_027076905.1 Campylobacteraceae bacterium
TTTTTTTGTTCAACTTATGAAAGATGATAAAGTCATTAAAGAGATTAAACAAGAAGAGGAGTGTTATGAGGCTTCTACTTTAATAGGGAAGAGTGTTGCTAAAGGGGTGGCTATTGCACCGATTGCACTATATAAAAAGGTTGAACAAGAGGGTAATCACGGGGGATTACCCCTACAGGAGGCAATAGCCAAAACAAAAGATGAATTGGATGCACTATATAATAAAAATATAGAAAAAGATGAAGCTCAAATCTATCTGGCTCAAAAGGAGCTACTAAACTCTGAACTGTTTGAAAATAATTTTCATAATATAGACAGAGAGATAGAGGCTCTTAAAGATACAAAATTTGAGTCAAGAATCTCAGACTATCAAGACCTGAAACAGAGGATTTTAGGATATATGGGAACAGTAACTACATTAGAACTACCTACTACCCCTTATATCCTATTGGCTGATGACCTAATACCAAGCGATATAGGTGAACTTGTCAAAACACCTATCCAAGGGGTTGTCTTACAAAAAGGCACACCCACTTCACACGCCTCTATTTTACTTCGTGCAGAGGCTATTCCATCAATAATTATTAATGAAACTATAGAGATTAACTCTTTAGATGTGATACTTGATGCAAATAGTGGAAACCTTATCTTAGAAGCAACAAAAAATGATTTAGAAAAAGCTAGAAAGAGACAAGACGAACTCAAAAAACAGCAAGAGCAGAGCTACGAAAAGCGTTTTGAATTTACAAAAACAAAACAGGGTAAAGAGATTCGAGTCTTGGCAAATATAGCCGATATGGAGTCAGCCAAAGAGGCAAAAGAGCAAGGGGCAGATGGGGTGGGTCTGTTTAGGACGGAGTTTCTATTTACAAAAACCAAACCAACATTAGATGAACAGACCAACGCCTACACAGAGGTATTTGAACTCTTCAATGAAATCACCATTAGAACCCTAGATATAGGAGGAGATAAATCTCTACCCTACATAAACATAGACAAAGAGGAGAATCCATTTTTAGGCATAAGAGGCATAAGATTCTCCCTACAAGAGCAAACCCTTTTCAAAGAGCAACTTCTAGCCATCTTCAAAGCCGTAGGTTCGATTTCACCGAACGAAAAAACCATAAAAATCATGTTCCCAATGATAAGCAATATAGAAGAATTTATCCAAGCAAAAGAGATAGCCCAAACCGTAGCAAAAGAGAACAACCTAGATATCTCAAACATACAATTTGGAATAATGTTAGAAGTTCCCTCTGTTATATTTGGACTTAACGAGTTTAATAAATTGGTTGATTTCTACTCTATTGGAAGTAATGACCTAACCCAATACCTCTTTGCCATAGAGCGAACCCACCCTACCCTACAAGTAGATGCCACATCTCCTATGCTCATGTCTGCACTTCAAACCATCATTCAACAGGTAAAAAAACCCATAAGCATCTGTGGAGAACTGGCAGGATTAGAGGAGGCAACAGAACCACTTGTGGAGATGGGGTATAATACCCTTTCTCTATCATCTAAACTCATCCCATCATTAAAAGAGAAGATTAGAAGAATCTAACACTAACCATTGTGAGATTAGGTTATAACTTTTAATCTTTTCTTCATACTCCTCACTTAAAACTGAGGAGATTTCCTCTAAATATGATAAAATCTTAAAAAATTATTTTTAAGGTATCTATATATGTTTAACTTCTTCCAAAAAATAGGCAAAGCCCTTATGACCCCTATCGCTGTTCTACCCATCGCTGCCATACTCCTACGACTTGGTTTTGGAGACATCCCCTATCTTGATGGAGAAATCGCTAATATAATGAAAGTAGCAGGAGAGACCATCTTTAAAAACCTAGATATGCTCTTTGCTGTGGGTATCGCCTATGGTTTGGCAAAAAACAATGATGGAGCGGCTGCTCTTTCTGCGTTGGTTGGAATTCTTATCTCAAAAGCTGTCTATCTTCAAATCGACAAAGATTTAAATATGGGGGTTTTTATCGGTATTATTATTGGTATCCTAGCAGGAACACTCTATAACCGTTTTCATAATATCAAGCTACCCGAATTTCTAGGCTTCTTTGGAGGTAAACGTTTTATACCCATTATCACAGCTCTTTTTGCCATTGTGATAGGGATTTTGGCAGGATATTTTTGGCACTATGCCCAGAGTATCATTGATGCGTTCTCTCACGCCATTATCAATATGGATGAGATGGGAAGTTTTATCTATGGAACACTAAACCGTCTGCTTATTCCTTTGGGACTTCACCATATCCTAAACTCTGTCTTTCTATTTCAAGTAGGTGACTATGAGTATATTAAAGATGGAGTAACGGTAGTCGCCAATGGAGATTTACACCGTTTTTTTGCAGGAGACCCAAAAGCTGGGGTTTATATGTCAGGCTTCTATGTGGTGATGATGTTTGGACTTCCATCTATGGCATATGCTATCTACATAAGCACTCCAAAAGAGCAACGTAAAAAAGCAGGAGCGATCTTAGCAGGGGTTGCATTTACCTCATTTCTCACAGGGATTACAGAGCCTTTGGAGTTTCTTTTTCTCTTTATCGCTCCCCTACTCTTCTTACTTCATGCACTCCTAACAGGTCTTGCCGTTGCCTCTGCTCACTTTTTAGATATTCACCACGGTTTTGGCTTCTCAGCAGGATTTTTTGATTATGTTATCAACTATAAACTCGCCACCAACCCACTGCTACTCTTGCCTCTTGGTCTCTTTTTTGGGTTTCTCTATTTTATACTATCATACTATACAATTAAGCTATTTAAGTATCAAATTTTTGAATCAGATAAGCAAGAGGAGAAACAAGATAGTTCAAATGAAGCATTGGATTTCATCAAAGCACTCGGAGGTGCAGAGAATATCATCTCTACTGATGCCTGTATCACTCGTCTTAGAATGGAGGTAAAATCCTCCAAAGAGTTAGATGAGAAAGAATTTATGAAGCTAGGAGCTAAAGGAGTTATTAAACCCAGTGAGAATACTATTCAGATTGTGTTGGGGACAAAGGCTGAAGGGGTGGCTGAGGCTATTAAGGAATGCAAATTAAATAAGTGACAATTTTCATAGGTAAATAAACGAATAGATTTAGCTATAGTTTGACGCAGGACTACTCCCCGTAATTCAAGGAAAACTAGAGTTAAAGATATTTGTTTAGTTGCCTTTGAAATTTGGTAGTTATTTAATTTGTATTCCTAAGGGAGCGTTATAGCCTCCACTCAACCCTATTCACCTCAACTTCACGGTTTTCAAAAGGTTCCATAATCATCTCAATATCAGAGATTTTATATCGAAATGGAAAACCAATAGAAGAGCCTTTGGCAGTACTCTCTAAAATATAAAACTTTTTACCATTGAGATATAAACCTTTTATATCTCCAAGGAAGTTATTATTAAAAGAGCCATCATCAAGAGCCACAATCACAAAAATATGTTTGGGAACAAGTACAAAGTAGGACTCTATATTTAACTCATGCAACAAAGAGATAAGCAAATTACTCTTGTCATCACAATCACCAAAATTTTTTTGGATAGTCTCTTGGGGTGAGTTAGCATTGATGTGATTTATCTTATAAGGGATAGTGGTCACATAATCCAAAATATATTGAACCCTACATGTATCACTCTTACAGTTAGAGGTTAGTCTATCTGCCAACTGTGCTATATAAGGGTTATTGTCTGTTGTGCTATTAATATAAGTACCATTCTTTGTACCGATGTGTCGTCTGTCAACAATAGAGAGTGCAGTGATAAAAATATAGATAAAGTAGAGAACCAAACCCCCTACAAGTAGTTTGGAGAGTTGTGCTGAGAGTTTGGTATTCATCAGTTAAACAGAGTAGTCAGTATTCGCCAATGCGATGCAGTCAATTTCAATAAGTACATTTTTTGGCAGAGTCTTAACCGCTACTGTACTTCTAGCAGGTTTATGATGACCAAAGTAGTGAGAATAGACCTCATTTACTTTGTCAAAATCATCCATATTGGTTAAATATATGGTTGTCTTGATAACATCATTAAAGTATGCATGAGATGCTTCAAGTACATAAAAAAGGTTTTTCATCACTTGGTGGGCTTGGTTTACCACATCATCAGCAACTATCTCACCCTTTTCATTCATAGGTATCTGTCCTGATGTAAAAATCATTCCATTTGCCACAACAGATTGAGAGTATGGTCCAATAGCAGTAGGTGCCTCTTTTGTAGAGATAAATTTCATTCTGGTTATCCTTTATTTTTCTTCATAAAATATATAGCTTGTTGAGTAGTCAGAAAACTCAAAATATACACGATTCTCTCCCTCATCTTTTTTAGAGTTGAAGTTTTTATCAATAATACCATACCCATAACGGTACGGTCGTGTAATACCATTATCTGTCCCTGAAGCAGTAGAGAGTTTATCAATATCAATAAACTTTTTAACCAGTTTGTTACCTGCGTAGACCTCCAATGTTCCATTGGTTCCTGTCCAATTTTGAATAGAACGACTCAATTTATTTTGTGTCTCTTGGGTACACCCACCTAGAAACATCAATGTGATGATTAATAGAGAAAACTTTAGTTTCATCAAAATATCCTTTAAAAAATAAGTACAATATTTTAGCAGATTAATATTAGACTTCTTGCATAATTGATAAACAGAGAGATAAGATTATAATAAAGAGTAGATATTTTACCTCTATATTTTTATAAATTCCTAGTAAAATAAAAATAAATTTTAAAAAAAACATATACTATAGCGAAAGATTTAAATGAAAGATTTTATTAAAAAACTACTGAAAAATATAAAAGAGTCCAAAAGATATAAAAAATTAGAGAATTTTTTTCAAGAGCAGAGTGCAAACCTCTCGACCAAAGAGTTGGTAATTTTAGGAATTCTCTCTATTATTATTTTGGATATGTGCATCTACCTTGTCTCCTCTATCAAAGGTCATGAAGAGTCAAATCTCACTAAAATATCAAAAGATATCAGCGAATTTAACTCATTTGATATGAATAATTCTGCACTTGATGAGATTTTAAAATTTGAAAAAGTCTATTTTGTTCTAGATGATGAGCTTAATGTCAATGTGATTTTAAAAGAGGGAAATATCACCAAAGAGATTAAAGATATTCCCATCTACAGTATTACTAGAAACCTAGAGAAGAAGCTTATAGAGAAAGATATCAACTATCAATGGATAAAAGCTGAAAAGCCAAATCCTCCTTTTATTATCCTATCTTTTATCACCAAACATATCTTAGATATTTTGATTATTGGGCTTATTATTTTTATGTTACAAAGTACAGGAATGATGCTCAATGGCGATAAGTTTACCGTCTATAAAGCCAAAGAGATAAAGGGCAGTATGGATGATATCATCGGATATGAGGATATCAAAGAAGAGATACAGAACCTTGTTGATATGCTAAAAAATATGCACCTCTACTCCAAGTATGGCATTGATGATTTTTTTAATATCATGTTCTCAGGGGTACAAGGGACAGGGAAAACTACCATGGCAGTACAGATTGCCAAAAAACTAGATGTCCCTATCTTAGTTGCCACGGGAAATATCGAAACAGGTATCGTAGGTGGAGGAGCTAAGGTGATACGAAGTATCTATGCCAAAGCCAAAGATGTCGCCATTAACAATGAGAATCGTACCTGTATTGTCTTTATTGATGAGGCTCAAAATCTTCTAATGAAACGGGGACAATCCAAAGACAAATGGGTCGATGACTCTCCTAATGAGCTACTTACCCACCTTGAGGGGGTTAAAACCACTCATAATGTCAAAATTATTACCATTGTTGCCTCCAACTTTGATGAGTCAAATATGCAACTAGATGAGGCGATGGGGGCAAGGTTTAAGAAAAAAATTCACTTTAGACTCCCAAATGAAGAGGAGAGAGAGGAGCTTTTAACCCACTTTTTAAATAGAGTTGAGAAAAAAGATAAAGATTTAAATGTTGAAAAACTTGCCAAAACATTCTCAGGGATTAGCCCTAGAACCATTCAAACCATTGTTCAAGAGGCTTCTCTTTTAGCCATTGGAGACAAATCAAATGTAGGTGAAATACATCTTATGAAAGCGTTTGAGGTGGTGATGATTGGAAAATCAAACCGAAAAACCACAAAAGACAAAGAGAGAGAGCGACACATCATCTCGGTGCATGAAATTGGGCATTTTTTGGCAAATTTTAAACTCACAATGGCAGAGAACAATTTTGATATCAAAGCAACAGAGAAAAAAATAAAGGTCATCAAAATCTCATCAGAGAATATCTCTCGTATCAATGCCTTGGGTTATGTACTAAATGAGAGTGAAGATATCCTACTTCATAGCATTAGTGAACTGGAAAAAGAGATACAGATTTTATATGCAGGGGTAGCCACCGAGGAGCTAATATTTGGAAAAGAGCATATCACTACAGGGGCTTCAAATGACATTGAAAAGGTCACACAGATACTACACCATCTTTTTATAGAGACCTCATCATACTCTAATGCGAAGCTAAAACTTGACAAAATTGAGACATTAAAAGATATCGCATATAAAGAGATGGAAGATAAATCAATAGAACTCTATAAAAAGACAGTTGAACTATTAAAAGAGGAACAAGCACTAATAGAATATTTAGCAAAAATACTCATAGAGCAATGGGTTCTCTCAAAAGAGGAAATTTTTGAGGAGATTAGCCGTTATAAACATTTATAATATAGTATTTTTTTGGTCTATCTTCTCGCCATTTTAGGGCAAACTAAATAGCCATTTTTCAAGGCTCTACATCCATTTAGTGGTTTAGCTTTGGAGATGGTCTGATATGATTTTTGAATACTCGAAGAGACTTTAGAAGAGTGGGAGACTGTGGATGAGGCACATCCTGAACATAACATTCCTATAACTAAAACAATTAATAACTTACACATAATAACACCTTGAAACAATAAAAAAAGAGAGATAAGTACCATATCAATACTCCCCCTATGGAAATATTAAGTAGTACAAAGCGAATAGTATGTGAATTATGTGGAAAAAGTGTGTATTTTAGAAACATTTTTTAAAAAAATAGAATATGTATCAAATAGTTTCACAACTTTTATCTAAAATTAAAAAATGTGTAGAAACTACTCGTAGAAAAAAGAACTGATATTAACATAATCAACTATATTCCTGTCATTAGGTAGTTATGAAACTTTTCAATACTCATATCTAGCAGTTCTGCACCTTTGGACTCAACAATACACTCTTCTGAAACAGCTCGTAAAATAAACTGTTTAAAACGATATACTTTTTCACTAGGATATACTTCGCTTGGCTCTTTTTTATCCCACCCCTCTTTTTTAAAAAATTTCCATAAGCTATTAGAGTAATCATGACCAATAATCTTCACTTGATTAGCTCGGATAAACACTACCTGCATACTCACACCAAACTCTGCTTTTATCATGGCCAGTTCTGCAATTTCAACTCTTTTTCTTTTCTCTCCAAGCTTCTCTTTTAATGCTTTTTCAGGCAATAAAAAAGCCCCTGCAAATCGGTCACTAGCTTTCTCTTCATCTATTTTACTGTCTAGTCGTCCTTCTAAAATCAAGTGTCCAAGCTCATGAGCTAATGTAAAACGTTGCATATCCCCAGTCCAATCTTTACTAATGGTAATAATCTGCTCTCCATTTGCCAACCCTGCAAATCCATCAAAATTATTTTTTGAACTCTCATCTATCATAAAGATTTTTATACCTTTTGACTCCAAAATCTCACTCAAATCAGCTATGGGGTTTTCACCTAAATTCCAAATTTCTCTTAACCTATTCGCCATATCATCTATATCATATTGATACTGAACATACTTTGGCAACCCATTTGGTACTTTAAATTTAACAGATTCTGCCTTTGGATAAAACAACTCTAGTTCCAATCGTTTTTCAACAAGATTTATCACTTTGGAGTTTATAGATTTTAACTCTTTTCGAGATAACTTTCGTTTTCTATACTCCAAGTTTGTCAGTTTTATATCGCTATTAACTTTAAAAAAGTAAGCTACCTTAACATCTAATGCTTCTGCCAATGCTATAAGCATAGTAGAGTCAGGGGTACTCTCCTCTTTCTCATACTTAAATATAGTTGTTGAACTCACTTCCACTTTTTGAGCTAATGCACGAAGTGAAAGCGAAGCTGATTTTCTTGCTTGTGCTATTCTTGTTCCTATCATTTTGAATCCTTTAATATACAATTATACTTAATATTATATTATTTGTAAATTAAATATAGTCTATTTTAAATTATTAAAAAATATGTTATATTTTCACTATCAGCAGCACCCGCAACATCTTAACAATCTAAGGTTTTTAGACAAACTTTACTTTCAGTAACGACTCACCCTCTCGTATCGTGCCAACTTTATGTTTTTCTATCTCAATATCTTTATTAGAAGTGATAATAATAGGAGTAATAATATCTTTGCCTTTTGATTTAATAAACTCAAAATCAACCTCCAATATTACACTGGCTTGATTAACACTCTCTCCCTCTTTAACCAAACAGGTAAAGCCCTCACCATTTAGCTCAACTGTATCAAGACCCACATGTACCATCACCTCTATCCCATTGGGGCTTGTTATCATAAACGCGTGTTTCGTGGGAAAAATTCTTGTAATTACTCCATTGATAGGTGCAGTAACTATCCTACTAGAGGGGATAATAGCTACTCCATCTCCCACCAATTTTTTTGAAAAAACATCATCATTAATACTCTCTAATGCTACCAACGACCCATCCATTGGAGAGACAACCTCCAAAGGCTTTTTTTTAAATAGTCCAAACATACCATACTCCTTTTATCGTTGTAGTTTAACCCATTGGGTAAGCTTATCTATCTGCTCTAGAGTTCGAATACTGCTTGTTCCCCCTTCTGATTGTCGTGCGTTCATCGAGGCTCTATTGTCAAGCAGTGCGACCACTCCCTCAGCGATTCTCTCATCAACCGACTGTAAATCCTCTAGTGAAAGTTCAGAGATATCCAATCCCTTATCCTCCGCAAGGTTTACCACACTTCCTGTAATATGATAAGCATCTCTAAATGGAATCCCTGCCTCTTTGACCAAGTAATCTGCCAAATCAGTCGCCGAGAGATGACCAATCATACACGCTTCTTGCATCTTATCTTCACGTACCTGCATCTCATCTATCATCTCATTAAGAATTTTAAGCGACAATAGAGCCGTTTTTACAGAATCGAATACCCCCTCTTTGTCCTCTTGCATATCTTTATTATACGCTAGAGTTAACCCTTTCATTACCGTCAAAAGTGAGATAAGATTTCCATTGACCCGTCCTGTTTTACCGCGAAGTAACTCTGGAATATCAGGATTTTTCTTTTGAGGCATGATAGATGACCCCGTTGCGTGTTTGTCGCTCAGTTGTACAAACCCAAACTCACTAGATGACCACAAAACAAGCTCCTCACTCAAACGGCTAATATGCATCATCATAGTAGAGATATTAAACAAAATCTCCAAAGCAAAATCTCGGTCACTCACCGTATCCAAACAGTTAAGGGTTGGCTCTTTAAAGCCTAAACGCTCTGCTGTGGTCTTACGGTTGATAGGGTGAGGTGTTCCTGCCAATGCAGCACACCCAATTGGCGAATAGTTATTTCGCTCATAGGAGTTTACAAATCTCTCATAGTCTCGCTTGAACATAGACGCATATGCCATAATATGATAGGCAAAGTTAATCGGTTGAGCATGTTGAAGATGCGTCATTCCTGGCAGAAGAGTATCTATATTTTTGTGAGCCACCTGAATAAAGGTCTCAATATTTTGAAGCAACAGTTCAGCAATCACCATCGTATTTTTCTGCACATAGAGTCTAAAATCCAATGCCACTTGGTCATTTCGACTTCGTGCAGTATGGAGGCGTTTCCCTGCATCCCCAATCTTATCTGTCAAGCGACTCTCTATCGCCATATGAATATCCTCTTCATCCCCATCAAGAAGATACTCACCTCTTTCTATCTCTTCATAGATATCCACAAGCCCCTGCTCTATCTGCTCGTAGTCCTCTTGTGAGATAATTCCCTGCTCTGCCAACATAAAAGCGTGAGCCCTAGACCCCTCTATATCTTCTCTATATAAGAGCCTATCAAAGGGTAATGAGTTATTTAACTCTTGAAGTAATTTGGAACTTGTCTGCGAAATTCTGGCTGATGCAATCTTTTTTGACACTATAAAATCCTCATGGTTTAAATCTTTTAATCGCAAGTATTGTATCTAATTTTCAATAGAGTTTAAATTAGACGATTAACTCTGCTAAAAGTGTAGAAAGCATAAAGCCACAAGAGTAAAATAGGGGCTACCGTTCCAACCTCTGGAGGAATCCCTCCATTTGTTCCCATTTGGTGAAGGGCAAACAGTATCCCCCAAACAAACAGTGTTCCTCCTAAGGCTTTGATAGTAACCGAATTCACATTCATGTACCGTGCATGAAAAGGAAAAGTAAATAGAAGTATCATCAAAAGAGCAATTGAAAAAAGTGGCATAATAAGTTTACCATAGATATCTGAGCGTACTTTAAAAGTTCCAATACCTTGTGAACTAAGCAACTCTTTGGCAATAAGACTCTCATATAGTGTTAACTGTCTCTCTTCATAGATAGAGGTCAATATCTTAGGATTATATCCAAGCAATGTATTTAACTGCTCCATATGCTCAACCGTTAGATAGGGTTCACCATTCTCTTTGACTCTTTTGGTTTTTTGCATTACATTTAGTGCCAACCACTCTTTACCATTATAGGTTGCAGAATCAGCACTTTGGACTTTATCTATTTTTTTATCTTTAAAGGTAAAAACCGTCAGCTTCTCTAACTTTTTTTCATAAGGCAGAAGTTTACCAATATAGACAAAACTCTCATTGTATTTAAAAAAAAGATTCTCGCTGGTTCGGATATGATACTCATTCTTTTTTAACGCTTTTGCCGTATCCTTCGCCGTAGCAAAAGAGGTAAAATTGAGTGCAACAAAAAAAGAATAGGTCAAAAATGCTACCAATAGAAATGGTTGAGCCACCTCTTTTCTAGTCGCCCCCAATGCATACAACGCCCCCATATTATTACGTTTGACAAATATAATCTTTGTCCAAATTGCACCAAAAATTATTGCCAAAGGGTAGAGAAGATTGAGAGACTCTTGCCATTTATTAAAGATATAGAGTACTTTAAGGTTAAATGATTGAAGAGAAGTACCATTCATCAAAAAATCAAGACCTGCAAAGAGTCCTGTAAGTGCAAAAAGAATAATAAGCAGATTTTTAATATAGTGAAAAGAGATATAGCGAAATAGCATACTTTACCCCTCTCTCTTCTCTATTATTTTTGAGTAAATTCTTTTAAGGAGTAACGTGATTTGACATGGTTTAAATCATGCTCCTCCAACTCTTTGACTGCTGTAGCTGTATGCCCTATCCACTCATCTAAAATCTTACCCTCATATTGTGAGAAGTCATGAAGCACATAGTCCGCTACTTGGCTTTTATGTTCAGGTTTACCAACTCCCATACGAACACGAATATACTCTTTTCCTATCATACTATCAATGGAACGCAGACCATTATGTCCACCATGTCCACCACCAGACTTAAAACGTAGGGCTGAAAAAGGTAAATCTATATCATCATGCACCACAATAATATCTCTAAGCTCTATCTTATAAAAGTTTTTAACAGCAATAAGACTTTTACCAGACAAGTTCATAAAGGTAGTAGGTTTTAGAAAAAGGATTTGATTGGATTTGAAGAGTTCTCCATAAAAAGAGTTTTTAGATACATCTCTGGCTCCAAAGTCATTGATAAGCTTATCAATAACTTTAAAACCAATATTATGTCGTGTATCTTCGTATTGGCTTCCAGGATTACCTAGCCCTACGATTAACAGCATAATTATTTTGCTTTAATCACACCACAAATAGCAACATCATCTCTATCCATAAGACGACAGTTTGCAGGAGCTTCTACATCTCTAACCAAAATAGAGTCATCTCTATCTAAGCCTTCAACATCAAAAGTAAAGTTAGTTGGCATATCTTCGACAGCTCCTCTAACTTTTAATCTCTTTTTAGAGATTACCAAAACACCTTTGTTTTTAAGCCCTTTTGGTGTACCTGAAGTTTTAACAGGAATAAGGAAATTTGTTACTTGACCAGGAACTGCTACACGTAAATCAACATGAACAACATCACCATATACTGGATGTAGTTGATACTCTTGAATCACAGCATTAATCTCTGTACCATCTACAGTCAAAGGAAGAATCAACTCCTCTTTTGCTCTTACAGCTTTAACAAAATCACCTCTTTTAAACGCAGCTTGAATATTCTCTACACCATTTGCATAGATGTTAGCTGTTAGATAACCATCTCTTCTAAGTCTCTTTGCAGAGGCTGAGCCGATACTCTCTCTAGTAATACCTTCTAACATTTGTGTCCTTCTATATCTTAAAATTTAGGGCGAATTATATCTAAACTTGTTTAAGCTCTTGTTGTTTATACCTATATTCTTTCTCTTATCACTTTTAAATGGAATTAAAGCAGTTATTTTATCCACAACACTACCTTTTCGTTGAGTCTTTTCTACCATAGAGTTAAGCACTTTATTCTCATTTTTTAAAATCTCAATTTTCTCTTTATAAATAATAAACTCTTTTTCAATGTGTTGAAATTGGTCTTTAGAGATTATCATATCCTCATCAGAAAGTTTTAAATGGCTCTCTTCAAGCAAGAGTTTTAAATCTGCAACCTCTTGCTTTAAAGCACTCTCTTTAGAGGTGTTTTTTTCACTAAAATTGACAACAGCTTGAAGGTTACTATTTTTTAAATTAGTATTTTTTGATAAGATATGCTCTTTTTTATATTGATGAAGCTCATCTTCTCTCTCTTTTAATTGTAGACTAAGCTCCATAATACCCTTTAGACACTCAGTTTTATCTCTCTCCATTACCTTAATATCAGCCAATTTATCTTGTATCATAAAGAGTTCATCGGACTGTCTTCTTATCGTATTGGACTGTTTTAGTAGATTATGACGACTAACAATTCCCTCATCGGTCATCTTAAAGAGTTGTGTTTTTTGAAGACTGAGGTTCTCTTCTAATGCCTTTAACTGCTTATCTCGTGCATGAATGGTACTTTTTAAAGATTTTGTTTCAAGTAGTATTGATTTTTTTCGCATCATATCCGATAAAAACCAACCAATACCCATACCTATTAGCATTGCTACAGCTAGAAAAAAACCTATTTTTGCTATTAATTCCATCTCTATAGTTCTCCCATAATATTATTAATTGTTTAATTATATTATATTATATCAAAATATAGGATTAAAATATAGAATAAAAATAATTTTTTTTGTTATTTAAAATTCTAATCTACAAGCTCAACCTCTTTTAAATCAAATATATCCTGTGAACTGCTATCGACTTTACCATCAGACTCCACCCCTATTCCTTGAAGTTTTAGTTTCATATCAGAAGCATTAGTTGCATTCTCCAACACAACCTCTTCTGATATTTTACCCATATGAAATAGGTCAAGAAGTGCTTGGTCAAATGATTGAGAGCCATATATCTCTTTTCCCTCTTCAATAGTATCAAGTATCTCATAATCCCGATTGCTTCCTATAAGTTCAGAAATTCTCGCCGTTCGCTTCATAATCTCAATGGCAGCTGCCCGTTTTCCATCAACTGTTTTTACCAAACGTTGTGACACCACCCCCTCCAAAACAGAGGCCAATGTCATACGGATACGGTTCTGCTCTGCTTCTGGAAACATACCAATAACCCTGTTAATCGTCTCTTTCGCATCAAGTGTATGCAGAGTAGAAAAGACCAAGTGACCTGTGTTTGCTGCGTGTAGGGCAATCTCAATTGTCTCCAAATCCCGCATCTCCCCCACCAAAATAATATCAGGGTCTTCACGCAATGCGGCTTTTAGTGCATTCTGAAATGAGAGTGAGTCTTGACCAATTCCTCTCTGAGAGATAAGGCACTCTCTATCTTGATGCACAAACTCCACAGGGTCTTCAACAGTAATAATATGTTTCTTTTTGGTACGGTTAATCCTATCTAACATCGCTGCAAGGGTAGTTGATTTCCCTGAACCTGTCACTCCAGTTACCAGTATTAATCCACGGTGCATATCGGCTAATTCCCCAATCACAGGAGGTAAGGAGAGTTCATCAAGGGTCAAGATTTTAACAGGAATTATCCGCATAACCGAGGAGAGACCATTGAGCTGATAAAAGAAGTTAACCCTAAAACGGTTATCATCATCAAGAACATAGGTACAGTCAAGCTCTTTGGTTGTCACCAAAGTATGATACTGCTCTTGGGTCAAAATCTCTTGAGCAATCCCATCAAGCTCTTCATTAGAGAGTACCCTCTCCCCAAGCTTTAAAAGGTCACCATTAACCCGAAGACGAATAACAGCACCTGATTTAAGATGAAGGTCACTCCCCCCATTATGTATAAGATTTCTTAAATAAAATTGTAATTTTTTTTCCATATGATATTCTTTATTATTTTTTTATTAAAGTATATCATAAGTTTTTTAATTTGATGATTATTGAAGTTGAGGTTTAATACAAGAGGATATCAATCCTCTAAACTCTCTAACATTTGAGTAAACGCCTCTTCAAATTGCACTAGCCCCTCATTGAGTAGAGTTTTTGAAATATCTTCCATATCAAAACCATTATCTTTGAGGTTTATAAAGTATCCATTGAGAACGGCATCATCAATAGGTAAAATAACCTTATCCTCTCCACTCTTCAAATGAGCCTCTATGGTTGATAGTGGAGCAGTGTTTACTGCGTGTGGTGCAAGTAGCCCTGAAATATAATAATTAGCAGGTAAGGTATCACCCTTGACTCCTGTACTGGCAAATAGCGTTTTGATATTGGGAACATCATTTGCCTCTATCATATTGTAGATTTTAGCAGCGTTATAGATACCTGTTTTGGCAGGGTCAATCCCAGACGCTTCAAGTTCACTGTCCAACGCTCTGTCAAAACGGCTTACAAAAACTGAAATCACAGCAGAGAGTCTACACGTACTATCAGCTTCACATTTTGCAATACCTCTATTCATCGCTTTAAAACATTGAGTAGCCTGTTTTTGAGAGAATACCAAGGTAGCGTTGATGGAGATACCATCTCCCATTAATGCCGTCATAGCCTCAAATCCTGCTTGGGTTGCGGGTACTTTTATCATCACATTGGGTTCACCAATCTCTTTAAAAAGCCTTCGCCCCTCTTCATAGGTTCCTTTGCTATCATTGGCTAAAAATGGGTCAACCTCGATTGAGATAAAACCGTCATTTCCATCATCATAAAGTGGACGTAGAAGCTTTGCTGCTGTGCGTATGTCCTCTATGGCTAATGCCTCATACTTCTCTTTCGGCGTTAAGCCATTAAGTAATTCCAACTGCTCTTTATACGCAGGTGATGTAATAATAGCATTTGAAAAAATGGCAGGGTTTGATGTTGCCCCATTGACAACGCCTCTCTCTAAAAGTTCTCCAAACTCATTCTTCAGATAGTCTCTCTCTACAAAATCCAACCACAATGAAAATCTAATATCTCTGTTTACCATAACTACTTCCTATAAAATTATAAATATATAAATAGTCTCATCTATTTATGAGACTTAACCCCAAGAACACCATAGTCCAATATCGCTTGACTTTGTCAATGCCTCATCTAGTTCATCCAAAAACTGCTTCCTTGAGATTAATCTTGCTCCTAGACTAATTAAGTGAGGTGTTTCAACTTGACAGTCAATAAAATCATAACACTTTTCAACGCAGAGTGTGCTTAATTTACTTAAAGAAACCTTTGATGCATCTGGCATTAGTGCAAACATAGATTCACCAAAGAAAGCTTTTCCTATAGAGATACCATAGAGACCACCCACCAACTCTCCCTCGAAATAGGTCTCAATTGAGTGAGCAAACCCCATTGCATGAAGTTCCATATATGCCTCTTTCATCTCTTTGGTTAGCCATGTTCCCTCTTGACCCTCTCTAGGGACATTGGCACAATGGTCTATAACAGCTTCAAAATTGGTATCGAATTTTACCACATATCCCTTGTTTTTTATAACTCTTTTAAGTGATTTACGCTCTTTAAATTCAGAAGGATATAGTACAAGTCGGGGATTGGGTGACCACCAAAGAATGGGATCATCAGGGGAGAACCATGGGAAGATACCTTGCCGATAGGCTTTTAGTAACCTATTAGGATTCAAGTCACCACCATAGGCAAGAAGCCCCTCATCACTTCCCTCTCTTGGGTTGGGGAAGATATGAGCAGAACCTATCTCTGTAAGGTAAAAGTCATCATCATATATTGAAGACAAAGTCCAATTTCTCCTTTTTAAAGCCTACTTTTACAGTTCCACCCTTTTGAAGTGAACCAAATAAAATCTCATCGGTCAATGCCTCTTTGATTTTTTCATCAATCACACGTGCCACTTGTCTGGCTCCATAGATATCACTGTAACCCTCTTTAGCAATGTACTCTCTAGCTTTTTTAGAGAGTTTAATCAC
Organism: Campylobacteraceae bacterium; assembly: GCA_027076905.1. Lineage (GTDB taxonomy): Bacteria > Campylobacterota > Campylobacteria > Campylobacterales > Sulfurovaceae > UBA1140. Next base: position 16,598 of record JALTGP010000248.1, read on the forward strand.
AATATTCTTACGCTCCATCTGCTTGTTGAGTTTAACCATCTCTGTCTCCACAATCTTCTCAACAACCTCTAGGCTAAGTGATTCAAATCTTACCACTGAACTCAATCGGTTGATAAACTCTGGAGCAAAGAAATCTCTTAGTGCATTATCTGTTTTGGAGCTACTGTCTTTGTTAAAGCCCATCACATTTGCCTCTTTGGTTCCAAGGTTTGAAGTCATAATCAAAATAACATTTTTAAAATCACTTACAATTCCATTGTTATCGGTCAACTTCGCCCCATCCATAACTTGAAGCAGAATATTCATAATATCAGGATGGGCTTTTTCAACCTCATCAAGAAGCAGTACAGTATGTGGATTTTTCTTGACCATCTCTGTCAAAAGTCCACCCTGTTCATACCCAACATACCCAGGAGGAGCACCAATAAGTCTACTTAAAGAGTGTTTTTCCATATACTCACTCATATCCAGTCTCTCAAAATGGATATTCATGCTTAATGCTAACTCCGTACTAAGTGCAGTTTTACCCACTCCTGTAGGCCCAATAAAGAGGAACGAGCCTATTGGGCTATTCTCTTGATTTAATCCTGCATAGGAGCGTTTAATCGCTTGAACCACCGTCTCAATCGCCTTATCTTGACCGACAATCTTGCTCTTCATCAGCTCTGTTAATTTTTTAAGCTTACTAGTATCATCCGAAGAAACAATGGTAGAAGGAAGCTTCAACATACGAGCAACCCCCTCTTCAATGTCGCTACTCTCCACAGTCATACTCTTTTTACCTCTAAGCATAAAGTGTGCACCAACCTCATCAATAATATCCATCGCCTTATCTGGTAAAAATCTATCATGAAGATACTTTACACTCAAATCAACAGAGGCTTGTAGTGCTTCTGGTGAGAATTTAATATCATGATACTCCTCATACTTATGCTGTATTCCTGTTAAAATCTTTATGGTATCCTCTGCTGATGGCTCATCTATATCTATCTTTGAGAAACGACGGGTCAACGCCTTGTCTTTATCAAGATGGTTTCTAAACTCAGCGTAAGTGGTCGCCCCAATACATTTTAACTCTCCTCTTGCCAGAGCTGGTTTAAGGAGATTTGCAGCATCCATACTCCCACCACTGGTCGCTCCTGCCCCCACAAGAGTATGTATCTCATCAATAAAGATAATCGATCTATCAATACTCTGTAACTCTTTGAGTACACCCTTTAAACGTTTCTCAAAATCACCACGATATTTTGTTCCTGAAATCATTGAACCCAAATCAAGTGCAAAAATTTTACTCTCTTTTAAAACATCAGGCACATCATCTTCTGAAATTTTTAATGCCAATCCTTCGGCAATAGCAGTTTTACCCACCCCTGGTTCACCTACCAAAAGAGGGTTATTTTTTTTACGTCTACATAGGGTCTGCATCACTCTATCTATCTCTGAAGTACGCCCCACAATTGGGTCTATTTTACCTATTCTAGCCACCTCTACTAGTTCAATAGTATAAGCAGATAGATTGGGATGCTCATCCTCTTCTTGCTCTTCATCGCTCTGCTCTACAATCTCTGAGTGAGAAATCGCAGTCAAGATATCAACTCTATCAATATCCTCTGCTTGCATAACAGCAAAGGCATAACTCTTCTCTTGAGTAAAAATAGAGGCAATCATATCCCCTACTTTGGCTTCTACACGTCCTGCACTGCTAATGTGCATCATCATGTCATTCATAGCATTGGAAAGTACCAAGGTCTCATATGGGTCATCAACCTCTCCACTCTCCTCATTTGGCTCTAAAACAGGGGTATTACTTTGCAAATACGACTCCACAAGTCCTATCATATAATTTACATCCCCACCCACAGCTGTCAATATTTCCAATCCATCATTACTTCGTAAAATGGATAAAAAAATATGTTCGAGAGTCAAATACTCATGTCTATTATTTTTAGCATATTTCACAGACTCGTCAAATACACTTCTAAGTTCTACGCTTATCATTTTCTACCCCTTCATCTATTCTTGTTCTAATGTTGCAAGTAGTGGGAAACCACTTCTTTTTGCCATTAGTTTCACCTGTTGTACTTTTGTTTGAGCTATCTCAAACGTATAAATACCACAAATCGCCCTACCTTTTTGATGGATATTGAGCATTATCTGTTCAGACTCTAACTCATTTTTATGAAAAACTTCCATTAAAATCTCTACTACAAACTCCATACTGGTGTAATCATCATTATGAAGCAAAACTTTGTATTTTGTTGGCTCAACCACTCTTAATACCGTTTTTATCTCTTCTTCTATCTTTGGCAAACTTTTAATCCTCTAAAATAATCTATAAACCTATAATATAAAGTATATCTTATTTTATGTTACAATCCTAATAAAAAAAGAGAGTTTAATTGTGAAATTACTATTTGTTACGGCAACTAATACCAATATTGGCAAAACCTACACAACTTTGGAGCTTATTCGAAGGTTTGGAGAAAAAGGTTTATCTGTGGGGGTTTGTAAACCAATAGAGACAGGTGTAGAGGATAAAATCCAAGATGCCTCTGCCCTATTATCATCTGTCAAAAATTATAATACAAATTTCAAAAAATTAATAGCAAAAGACATAACTGCTTATACTTTTACCCTACCCGCCTCTCCATTTTGTGCGGATACCCATCAAATTATAAAGATAGAGAGCATCAAAAACAAGATAAAAAGTCTCTCAAAACTCTGTGATATCCTAATAATCGAAGGAGCAGGAGGAGTAATGGTTCCCATCACAAAAGATTACATGATGATAGACCTAATCCAAGAGCTTAACCCCAAAACCCTACTTGTCACCCCCTCCAAGCTAGGCTGTATCAATGATACCCTACTCTCTATAGAAGCTCTAAAAAGCAGAAGAATAGATTTTGATTGGGGTGTCAACCTTTTTGAGGACACAGAATCATTCAAAGAGGTAACACAACCCTTTTATGATAAAGCATTTCCTAAATGGTGGACAATTCAAGATGGATTAGGTGGGTTTGTAGATAGTGTTTTATGAAAATTAGATAAAATAATATAAGAGGTTTTCGGGCATAATTCACAAATGAATAAAAAAATTATTGAGTAGATAGAGGAGTCTCTCTATCAACAAAACTACATCAATATTACCTATAGAGATAATCTCTATTATACTCATTGTATTCCATTAAAAATAGTGTATCTAAAGGCATCCTTCATATCTCATGAAAAGTAGTTTACCCTTTGGAACCGATGGCTTTAGCCTCGCTCACTGTTTTTTCGGGACTAAAGTCTCCGATTCCTAAAAAAGTGTAAACTACTTATGAAGGATGCCTATTAGGACTAGAAGAAGAGCTTTTGGAAACGACAGATTCTTATTTAGATTTAAGATATAATTTGCAGAAATTATCATCTGTAGATAAGAACTATAAAAGCGAATATAAGCAAATAGTATTGAAAGAAACATACAAAGATATAATAAAAAAGACATCAATAAACATATGGATTGGAATACTTTTAGCAGTTATAACTTTACCTTTTTTATGGTTTATATTAATGAACACTTTAGAATCAAAGTATCAAATAGATGAAAATATTACTAACTGTAATCCAAAATATATGAATGGTTTTGAAGTTGAAGAGTGTAACTTTATAGGAGATGAGAATCAAGCTATTATCTATGATGTAAATAGTACTTCAAAAGTTATTGTATTACAAGGATTCCCTTCTGGAGAAAGTAATTTTACACAAGATAGAAAAAGATTTTTAAAAGATGCTTTTCACTATAAAATATATCATTTAGAAAGAATTGAAAATGTTAAAATTTATGGACATACTGATTTACAACATGTAAAAAATGATGATAATAATAATATTTCTTCAAATCAATACTTAGGGATGGCAAGAGCTTCTAAAGTTAAAAAAGTTATATCTAAGGAGATAAATGGAAGTATCATTGAAGCTAAATACAACCCTGATTTTTTTATGAGAGATACAGATAAAATTCTTAATAAAACACTATTAAAGGTTTTAGGTTTAAATAATGAAGTTGCTTTGCTGATGAAAGAATTAAATATTTCTAAAGAAGAACCTATTGAAAAGATAAGAAATGATTTTAAAGGCATAACTTTAAACAGATATAAAACAAGATTTACACCTTTTAGAAGTGTTATTATTTTGATTAATTTAAAAGAGGAAACTTTATGGGATAAAATACGAAAATTTTTAGATAGTTTTTATTTAACTCTAACTCATCATGAGGAAAAAGTTAACTATTATTAATCCCCCACTCCCCCTGTAACCTCTCCAAAGTCTCATTAGAACAGCCCTTTCCTTTAAGAATAAAAGGGTTGATGAGGTAAATGCCTCTATCTAACTTTTTAGTAAAACCAACTTCTATTGACTCTTGTAACATTTTATTTATTCTGCTTCTAGTATAATCATGTTTTTTGCAAAATTGAGTTACATTAATTCGTAGTTCATTTTCTCTAT